>NZ_CP067140.1:0-318750 GCF_028553805.1 Paracoccus saliphilus
ATGGATGAAATTTGGGGGCAAGCATGTATCAAACTGGAAAAATCCGTCGGGCCGAATAACTTCAATCACTGGATCAAGCCCCTTCGTCTGACCGCCCTAGAAGAAGGCGTGGCGCGATTTTCCAGCCCCACGCGATTTATTTCCGATTGGGTGAGCCGTCATTTCGCAGATGACATCATGGGTGAGCTTTCGCGCCACGGCCAACACATCGAACGGCTGCGTTTCGAAGTTATCCCGCAAGAGGGGAATCAATCTCGTCCCGCTAACGAAAAGAATGGTTCCCGTCCGGCAACGGCGAAGGAGGCTCGGGATGTGGCCGATGCGGGCCGGCCAGAACTTGGTGCACCGCTGGACCCGCGTTTCACCTTTGGCAATTTCGTTGTCGGCAAGCCCAACGAGTTGGCGCATGCTGCCGCCCGTCGCGTGTCCGAGGGTGGTCCGGTCGGCTTCAACCCGCTTTTCCTCTATGGGGGCGTGGGTTTGGGCAAGACCCATTTGATGCATGCGATTGCACATGATTACCAGCAACACGACCCCTCGGCGCGCGTGCTGTACCTGTCAGCAGAGCAGTTCATGTATCGTTTTGTGCAAGCACTGCGCGAAAGCACGATCATGGATTTCAAGGGCATGTTCCGGAACGTGAACATGCTGATGGTGGATGATGTCCAGTTCATTGCCGGAAAGGACAGCACACAGGAAGAATTCTTCCACACTTTCAATGCATTGGTAGACCAAGGCAAGCAGATCGTCATCTCGGCTGATCGTACGCCGGCGGAAATCAAGGGTCTTGAAGAGCGGATCAAGTCACGTCTTTCCTGCGGCCTGATCGTCGACCTGCATCCCACCACTTACGAGTTGCGGCTTGGCATCCTGCAAGCCAAGACCGAGGTGTTTCGTCACCAACAACCGGATTTGCAGATCGGCAACGGTGTTCTGGAATTCCTTGCAAATCGAATCACCACGAATGTCCGTGTGCTTGAAGGCGCGCTTCAACGGCTGTTCGCCCATGCCAGCCTTCTGCGCCGCGAGATCACGCTGGAAGTCGCCCAAGAATGCCTGACGGATATCCTGCGCACCAATGACCGCAAGATCTCGATTGACGATATACAGCGCAAGGTGGCAGAGCATTACAATATCCGCCTTGCCGACATGATGGGCCCCAAGCGGGCGCGGAACGTGGCGCGCCCGCGTCAGATCGCGATGTACCTGTCGAAACAGCTGACCAATCGCTCGCTACCCGAGATCGGTCGCAGGTTCGGCGGGCGGGATCATACCACCATCATGCATGGCGTTCGCAAGATCGAGGAGCTGGCGGGCGAGGACCTTGGACTGGCCGAGGATATCGCCCTGCTCAGACGGCAACTTGAAGCTTGAAACTGACAGCTCAATGAAATCCTTGTGACCGTCACGGCAGGCGGTTACAAATCAGGTCCGAGAAATGGGCCGGTTGGCCTGAAGGGACAGGGAAGAGCGATGAAATTCTCGATTGAGCGCGCCGTTCTGGTCAAAGCCGTATCGCAGGCCCAATCGGTCGTTGAGCGGCGCAACACGATTCCCATTCTGGCCAATGTCCTGATCGAAGCGACGCCTGACGGTGTCAGCTTTCGTGCCACCGACCTGGATGTCGAGGTGGTGGATCGCGCGGTTGCCCAAGTGGAACGACCGGGCGCAACCACGGTTAGTGCCATCATGTTGAATGAGATCGCCCGGAAACTGCCTGATGGTGCCTTGGTGCAGATCACCTCGGACGACGCGGCGGGACGACTGACCGTCGAGGCGGGCCGGTCGAATTTCAACCTGGCCACGCTTCCACGCGAGGATTTTCCGGTTCTGGCTGCGACGGAATACAGCGCCAATTTCACAGCTTCGGCATCGGTCCTGCGACGCCTTTTCGACAAGGCGAAATTCGCGATATCGACCGAAGAGACCCGCTATTACCTCAATGGCGTTTACATGCATGTGGCGGAATCCGAAGATGGTCCGATGCTGCGTTGCGTGGCGACCGACGGGCATCGTCTGGCGCGTATCGATGCGGCGTTGCCCGATGGCGCTGCGGAGTTGCCGGGTGTCATCGTGCCACGCAAGACGGTGGGTGAGCTGCGCAAGCTCTTGGACGACGACGAGGCCGATATTGCGGTTTCCGTCAGCGAGACCAAGATCCGCTTTGCCACGGCCGATATCACGCTGACCTCGAAGGTCATCGACGGCACCTTCCCGGACTATTCCCGCGTCATTCCCTCGAACAACACCCGTAAGCTCGAGGTCGATGCGAGTGATTTCGCGCGCGCCGTGGATCGTGTGGCGACCGTCAGCAGCGAACGCTCACGCGCCGTCAAGCTGTCACTGGAGTCAGACCGGCTGGTTCTCTCGGTGAATGCGCCTGATTCCGGTGCAGCCGAGGAAGAGCTTATCGTGGCTTATTCCGACGAACCGCTGGAGATCGGTTTCAATGCCAAGTATCTGCAGGAGATCGCCAGCCAGGTCGATCGTGACAACGCCGTATTCATGTTCAACAGCTCGGGCGATGCCGCGCTGATCCGTGAAGGCAGCGATCAAAGCGCGATCTATGTCGTCATGCCGATGCGGGTGTGACGGTATCGAAGCTGTCGTTGGCGCAGTTCCGGTCCTGGCCGCGTTTGGATCTGGAACTCGATCAGCGGCCTCTGGCGATTTTTGGTCCAAACGGTTCGGGCAAGACCAATATACTGGAAGCCGTGTCGATGTTGGCCCCCGGCCGCGGGCTTCGGGCGGCTCCTGCCCTCGATCAGGCAAGGCAAGGACGAGATTCCGGTTGGCGAATCCGGGCACGCATCGGGGATCATGAGGTTGAGATCACCGCGCCGCCCGGTCAATCTCGTGGAGTTCTGATCGATGACAAGCAGGTGCCGCAAACGGCATTGGGGCGACTGCTTCGGGTGATCTGGCTGGTCCCGGCCATGGATCGGCTCTGGACCGATGCGCCTGAAACGCGGCGCAGGTTCATGGACCGGATCACGCTCAGCTTGTTTCCCGATCATGCCGATCATGCGCTTGGCTATGACAAGGCCATGCGTGAACGGAACCGGTTGCTGAAGGATCAGGTGACCGACCCCGGTTGGTATCGTGCGCTCGAGGCGCAGATGGCCACGGCGGGTGCTGCCCTCACCCGCAACCGGCAGGCGGCACTCGAAAGGATCATGGCGGCGCAACATCAAGACATGACCGGGTTTCCCGCTGCAACCATGACGCTGATGCCCGGAGAGGGACAAGCCGACGATCCGGACGAAGAGAGCATCGCCGCACGATTGGCCGCTATGCGGTCGCGTGATCTGGCGGCGGGGCGCAGTTTGACCGGCCCGCACCGCGCTGATCTTGGTGCGCATTGGGGCCCTCAGGAAATGCCCGCCGCATTGTCTTCTACCGGCGAGCAGAAGGCGCTGCTGCTGTCGCTGATGCTGGCCAATGCCCGTGCCCTATCGGATCAGCCGGTGGTCCTGTTGCTGGACGAGGTCGCCGCGCATCTCGACGCCGATCGGCGCGCGGCATTGTATGACCAGATCGCGTCCATGCCCGCACAGACATTGTTGACCGGGACAGGCCCGGAATTATTCACCGATTTCGGTGCAAGGGCGCGAAGGCTGTCGGTTTGTAAAGATGGTGGCGCCTCCAGCGCCGAGGAGGTGCAATGACGCTGCAAGCAGAGTCAATCTGGCTTTATGCCATTGCGATGATCGGGATCTGGTTCACACCCGGACCGGTCTGGGTGGCGATCATCGCGCGGGCACTGGCCTCGGGCTTCAGAGGGGTATGGCCCTTGGCGATCGGAGTTGCCATAGGTGATGCGATATGGCCGCTGATCGCGATTTTCGGTTTGGCCGTGATCGTTTCCCAAAACGCCATGATGATCGAGGCGATGCGTTGGGTCGCCGCAGCGGTTTTTATCGGCATGGGCGTCATGTTGTTGCGAAAGGCATCGCAGCCGGTGGAGCGCGACTCTCGTCTGACCCGCAGCGGCACATGGGCTGGATTCTCGGCAGGACTGTTGGCCATTGCCGGAAACCCCAAGGCGGCGTTGTTCTATGTTGGCGTGCTACCTGGTTTTTTTGATGTCACGCAGCTGACCGGCCTGGATGTCACGACCATTGTGGTCATGTCCTGTGTGATCCCCTTCTGCCTTAATCTCGGCATGGGAGGGGCTATCGCCGCTGCTCGTTCAAGACTGTCCAGCCCGACCGGTTTAAGGCGAATGAATCTGGTCTCGGGCGGGTTATTGATCGCGGTCGGTTGCGTGATCGGGTTTGGACAGATGCTGGCCGGCTGAACCCGGCCGAAGAGTTGGAAAAAACCGTGTGTTTGCCGTGACTTTTCCTTCGCGAATGACTATATCGTCATCAAGTTGATAGGAACGATAGCACATGACCAACACCGCCCCGCAGCCCGCAGATTACGGTGCAGATTCCATCAAGGTTCTCAAGGGGTTAGAGGCCGTCCGCAAGCGACCTGGCATGTATATCGGCGATACCGATGATGGCAGTGGTCTGCATCACATGGTTTACGAGGTCGTCGATAACGGCATCGACGAGGCGTTGGCCGATTATGCCGACTACGTGAAAGTCGAAATCCACGCAGATAACAGCGTCAGCGTTCGTGATAATGGCCGAGGTATCCCGGTCGAGATGCATTCCGGTGAAGGAGTCAGCGCTGCCGAGGTCATCATGACCCAGCTTCACGCGGGCGGGAAATTCGACCAGAACAGCTACAAGGTCTCGGGTGGTCTGCACGGCGTCGGCGTCTCGGTCGTGAATGCGCTCAGCGACTGGCTTGAATTGCGCGTCTGGCGCAATGGCAAAGAGCATTACGCCCGCTTCGAGCATGGCGATACCGTCGAACATCTTCGCGTGGTCGGCGATGCGGCAGAAGGAGAAACCGGGACCGAGGTCCGTTTCCTTGCTTCTGCCAAGACGAATAACCCGGACGGCACCTTCAGCAATCTGGAGTACAGCTTCAAGACGCTCGAAAACCGTCTGCGGGAACTGGCCTTCCTGAACAGCGGCGTAAGGATCATCCTGGAGGACAGCCGCCACGCTGATTTGCAACGGACCGAGCTATTCTACGAGGGCGGCGTGCGCGAATTCGTGAAATATCTTGATCGGTCCAAGACATCCGTCATGCCTGAACCGATCTTCATCACCGGCGATCGCAATGGCATAGGGGTCGAGGTCGCGATGTGGTGGAATGACAGCTACCACGAGACCGTACTGCCATTCACAAATAACATCCCGCAGCGGGATGGCGGCACCCATATGGCGGGGTTCCGCGGTGGGCTGACGCGTGTGATCAATCAATATGCGCAATCCAGCGGGATCGCGAAGAAGGAGAAGGTTGATTTCACCGGCGACGACGCGCGCGAAGGACTGACTTGCGTGCTGTCGGTCAAGGTGCCCGACCCGAAGTTCTCCAGCCAGACCAAGGATAAGCTGGTTTCAAGCGAGGTTCGCCCCGCGGTCGAGGGAATGGTTAACGAGAAACTGGCCGAGTGGTTCGAGGAAAACCCGAACGAAGCCAAGCAGATCGTTGGCAAGATCATCGAAGCCGCATTGGCGCGCGAAGCCGCCCGCAAGGCACGAGAACTGACCCGACGCAAGACTGCGATGGATGTTGCCAGCTTGCCCGGCAAACTGGCCGATTGCCAGGAGAAGGATCCCTCCCTGTCCGAACTCTTCATCGTCGAGGGTGACTCGGCGGGGGGATCCGCCAAGCAAGGGCGTTCGCGCAAAAATCAGGCGGTGCTGCCTTTGCGCGGCAAAATCCTGAACGTCGAGCGCGCACGTTTCGACCGGATGCTGTCATCGGAAACGGTCGGCACGCTGATCACGGCATTAGGGACCGGGATCGGGCGCGACGAATTCGATCTGTCCAAGTTGCGCTATCACAAGATCATTATCATGACTGATGCCGATGTGGACGGTGCGCATATCCGGACGTTGTTGTTGACGTTCTTCTTCCGCCAGATGCCTGAATTGATCGAGGCTGGGCACCTCTATATTGCTCAGCCGCCGCTTTATAAGGTTGGACGCGGGCGGTCCGAAGTTTATCTGAAGAACGAGGCCGCATTGGAGGATTACCTGATTCAGCAAGGTATTGACGGCGCAGCATTGCGGCTTGGATCAGGCGAGGAAATCGTGGGCAACGATCTGGCCCGCGTCGTGGAAGAGGCGCGTAGTGCCCGGCGGATTTTGCGGGCATATCCGACACATTACCCGCCACATATCACGGAACAGGCCGCAATCGCCGGGGCCTTGGTGCCAGGCAGGGTTGATTCGGATGCGCAGGGAGCCGCTGACGCTGTCGCCGCGCGTCTGGATATGGTGGCCGAGGAGTACGAGCGCGGTTGGGGGGGGCGTCCGACTCAGGATGGCGGCATCCGACTGACTCGGATGCTTCGTGGGGTCGAGGAGAACAGGACACTCGATGGCCAGATGCTGAGAAGTGGTGAAAGCCGCCGATTGGGCGAAATGACACAGGCTTTGCAGGATATCTATGCCAAACCTGCGCGCTTGGTTCGCAAGGACCGTGAAATACCGATCTTTGGCCCGCTCGGTTTGCTCGCGGCGATTTTCCTGGAAGGTGAGAAGGGCCTTTCGCTCCAACGATATAAGGGGCTGGGGGAGATGAACCCTGATCAGCTCTGGGAAACCACACTGGATCCGGTTGCGCGGACCATGCTGCAAGTTCATATCGAGGATGTTGCCGAGGCGGAGGATCTGTTCACCAAACTGATGGGTGATGTCGTGGAGCCGCGGCGGGAATTCATTCAGCAGAATGCTCTCAGCGTCGAGAATCTCGACATCTGACGACCCGGAGATTCGGGTGTGGTATATCTGCTGCATTCGACGGCGTATTCATGCCGGTGAGCAAATATGCCGTTAATGTCAGATTGCAATTTGCATCTACGGGGCGTTATCTGCGCTTACCCTGCCGACATGTTTGCTGGAATTGCGTTGCATGCGGCACCCTAGAGTATTGGAGATTCGAAATGCGTGGAAAGATTCTTGCCACGGTCTGTGCTGTTTCAAGCGTTACATTTATGGTTGGTGGTGTAGCATATGCTGGTGGCTATGTTGCCCCCGTTATCGAAGAAGCCCCGGTGGTTGTTGAGCCGACTCCGGTTTCCGATTGGGCTGGTGCATATGTCGGCGGATCACTGGGCTATGCGTTCGGCGGCGATGATGTTATCGGGCTTGAGAGTAGCGACGGGAGCGAGCGTGCCACTGATCTCGGCGAAGCCGACATTAAAGGCGTTAATGGCGGGCTTCATGCGGGTTATCGCTGGCAGAGGGACAACTGGGTCTTTGGCCCCGAGCTGGGTATCGAAGGCGGTAGCGTCGATGGAAGCGACAGTTTCAACGCACTCGGGATGGATCGGGAACTCGAATCCAAGCTGAACTATCTGGTGTCGCTGCGGATGAAGACCGGCTATGCCGTGAACCCGGAAACGCTGGTTTACGGAACCTTTGGTGTCGCCCATGGCGATTTTGACTATAAACTGTCGGATGCGAACGCTTCCTACACGGAAGGTTTCTCCGATACCGGCGTCACGGCGGGGCTGGGCGTTGAGCGCAAGCTGAACGAACGCCTGTCGATGTTTGCCGAGTGGGAATATCGGCACTTTGAAAAGACCGCTGTCACCTTTGCAACGGATGGCGGCGATCTGGTTTCTCAGGCAACTCCGAAGCACCATAATATCAAGGTCGGTGTGAACTATCGCTTCTGATAGACCGAAATTGCAAGAATTCGGGGGCCGGCAGATATAACCTGCCGGCCTTTTCTTTACATTTACCTGTACATTGGCTTCGATTCGTCTGTCATGGCAATCGAAACGGGCGGCCCTCGAATATGGTCTCCATCGAGAACACGCCTGTGACACGTTCAAGGTTCATATCTTCGATCAGCGCCTTGTAGCATCGATCATAGCCGCTCATCGATGTTGTCACCAGCTTGGCCATATAATCCCATTCGCCGCCGATCCTGTGAAATTCAGTAATCTCCGGTATCGACTCGACGCGGGCGCGAAAGCGACGGGCCCAAGCATCATCGTGATGTCGGGTGCGAATCATCACGAACACGGTCAAATGCAGTCCGGCGCCTGCTGCATTGATGATCGCGCGGCTTCCCTGCAGAATCCCGGCTTCGGTCAGTTTTTGTAGCCTCCGCCAACAGGCGTTCTGTGACAATCCGATTCGCTCTGCCAATTCACGCTGCGACAGAGAAGCATCCTGTTGCAAAGCCTCCAGGATATGGTGGTCAATATTGTCTAAATGAAGCATAGTGGCAATCATTTGACCCAATTAATAATAAAAAACAAGGTAAAAGCTAAGCGTCTTCCACGATGCGCTGTGTCATTCTAGGAAATAAGACGGAGGTGACATGTGAGCTTATTTGCTAGATTTCGGGAAGGTTTGGATAATGTCCGCGCCTTACATGACGGGTTAATCGGTCGCGATGCGATGGTTCCCGGTCCATTCGGTCCACACCGGTTGATCTATGCTGATTACGTCGCCTCGGGGCGCGCCCTGCATCAGGTCGAAAAGACCATCATTGAAGAGGTGCTACCTTGGTATGCCAACAGTCATACCGAGGCCAGCCATTGCGGCGGCATGATGACTCGCCTGAGACGAGCAGCGCGAGCCGAGATCCTGCATTGCACCGGTGGCGGGGACGAGCATGCTGTTCTTTTTACCGGTTCCGGAGCGACCGCGGGGTTGAACCGATTGGTTCATGTCTTCGGTGTCGGGCCGGGGTGGACGGTATTGATCGGTCCATATGAACATCACTCCAATATCCTGCCTTGGCGGGAAAGCGGCGCCAGGGTGGTCGAGATACCCGAGGCACAGGCAGGCGGCCCCGATCTATCGGCAATCCGGACGGAACTTGACCGTGGAGGACCAATCTTCGGCGCATTCTCGGCAGCCTCCAATGTCACTGGAGTGGTAACTGACGTCGCTGCGGTGACACGGCTGATGAAAGATCGCGGTGCCAAAATCCTGTGGGACTATGCGGGGGGAGCGCCCTATCTGCCCATCGACATGAGCCTGGGAATGGACGCCGTTGTCACCTCCCCCCATAAGTTCATTGGTGGGCCGGGGGCGTCCGGGGTAACGATCCTGCGCAGGGATTCGGTGGTGGCATCACGACCAACCCAACCGGGAGGCGGCACGGTTCGCTTCGTCAATTCTCAGGGGCAGGATTATGCGTTGACCGTGGAGGCAAGAGAGGAAAGCGGAACGCCCAATGTGATCGGCGACATTCGAGCGGCGATGGTCTTCGCCTTGAAAGATGCGATAGGGCAGAAGCAAATCGATACAATCCATTCCCGCTGGCAGGACAAGGCGGCGCGCTTGAATACCGTTGCCGAGTTGCAGATGCTTGGGCATCCGACGGCGGCGCGGCTGCCGATCCTTGCTTTTCGAATCCGCGATGGCCAGGGCGGGTTCATCCACCAGCAACTTGCGACCCGAATGCTGTCGGATCTTTACGGGGTTCAGGCGCGCGGCGGCTGCGCTTGTGCCGGGCCATATGTCCATCGGCTGCTGGAAATAGATGAGGAATCGTCGACTCAGCTGCGCTCCGCAATCCTGCGCGGCGAGGAAATTCAAAAACCCGGTTTCGTGCGCCTGAATTTGTGCTGGGCTGCCCCCGAGGATGAGATCGACATGATCCTTGATGCTGTTTGCGATCTGGCAAGCAATGCGTCGCGCTATGCGGACCAATATTCCTGCGATCCAGCGACGGCGATATTCAGCCCGGTCGCGGCGTGATCATCCCGTGCAAACCGGAGGGCGGGCATTGCGTTTGGACGCATATTCGCGGACCAGCGCAACACGATGAGGACGAAAGCTGTCGCCCGTGGCGCGCAACGCTTCGATGCGATTGACGTGGAAGATGCGAAAATCCATGCGCAAACGGCAATAGGCAAGAAGCATCAATGTGTGCTGTGAATACGACAGGCCAAGCGGCCAGATAGAGCGGCGCGAAGCTGCGCCCTTGAGATCGACATAGTCTATTTCAAGCTCCGTCTCATCCCAGCATCCCGCACGAATCACGGCAAGGTCAATGCGGGGTGGCACGCGTTCGGGGCCGGCGTCGAAGCTGCGCATTACGGCGTGTAAAGCCTGCCGTGACTGACGCTCGGGCAGCGTGGCGATGATGCGAGCGAGCGCGTCATGCGCTGCCGAGGTCAAGTCGGGATCACCAATGCGCCCGAGCGCATCTACCGCCAGCCGCAGCGCTTCGATCTCGAGCCGCGAGAAGCTTTGCGGCGGCAGCGCAGGATCCTCGGTCAGGGTATAACCCAACCCGGCTTCGCCATCGATCAGGGCTCCACCGGCCCTCAGCGTTGCGATGTCACGATAAAGCTGACGCTGTGAAACACCGGTTTCCTCCGCCAATCTGATTGCGGTGACCGGTGCCGGCAGGCGACGCAGCAGATCCATCAAGCGCATCAGGCGATCGGTTCGGGCCATGCTGCCTCTTTTTGTCAGTGGGCTTCCGTTAATTCTTGGCCATCATTTGCCAAGGAGACAACCCATGCCGACTCTTTATCATGCTCCCAACAGCCGCTCGACCTCCATCGTCCAGCTCGTCGAAGAAATGGGGCTGACCGATCAGATCGATATCGTCACAGTCACCATCGCCCGGCAAGACGGCTCGGGCGGTCGTGATCCCCAGAATCCGCATCCCGAAGGCAAGGTACCATATCTGGTGAATGAGAAAGATCATATCCGGGAACGTGGCGCGATCATCACATATCTGACCGACATGTTCCCGGAAAGCGGGCTCGGCCGCTCTGCCGGTGATCCGCAGCGCGGGGAGTATCTGACATGGTTATTCTACTATCAGGGAGTTATCGAGCCCGTCGCTATCCTACATTTCGCACAGCTCAGCCATCCTGCCATCGAGGCGTCACTGCGCGATTATGACACCATGCTGACGCGGTTGGACGAGGTGCTTGTCAAGCAACCTTACCTTCTGGGCGAAAGTTTCAGCGCGGTTGACCTGCTCTGCTCCGGGCCCTTCGCCTGGTTTGGCGATCAAATGCCATCGACTCCGGCCATCGACGCATGGGTTGCGCGCTGCCAGGATCGAGAAGCTGCACGGAGGGTTCAAGCCAAGGACAATTCCTGAACGAGAGCCGCCGCTCTCAAAAGCAGACCCCCGAGGCATTGCCGCGGGGGTCGCTGAATACGCGTGATCGCGTCGTCTTACAGTGCGCCTTCGCGCTGTGCCTTTTTACGGGCCAGCTTGCGGGCGCGACGAACGGCCTCGGCCTTTTCACGGGCTTTCTTGACCGACGGCTTCTCGAAATGTTGCCGAAGCTTCATCTCGCGGAAGACACCTTCGCGCTGAAGTTTCTTTTTCAGAGCACGAAGCGCCTGTTCGACATTGTTGTCGCGAACATTGACCTGCATGTGGTTGTCACCACCTTCCTAGGTTAGAGTTGATCTGATTGCAGGAGGCGTTCTTCTAGCAGCGAAGAGCACCCTTGTCCAGATAAAGGCCCGGAAACCATGCAAACAGATCGCGAAACCCTGCTGAATGCGGCGCTCGACCACGTTCCGTTCGAAGGAATGAATGATCGTGCCCTGCTGGCAGGGGCTGCGGATATCGACATGCCCGAATCGCTCGCCCGTGTGCACTTTCCTCAGGGAGGGGCTGGATTGGCCGCGGCTTATCACCGTCGGGCGGATGCCCAATTGCGTGAGTGGTTGACCGAGGTGTCGCCACAAGGACGCTTTCGTGACCGAATAGCGGATGCTGTCTGGCATCGCTTGTCGCTGGTACAGCCAGAGCTGGTGCGCGCCGGCGCCGCGACATTGGCGCTACCTGGAAATGCGGCGCTCGGGACCCGCTTGGTGTGGGAGACAGCGGATGCGATCTGGTCCGGGCTTGGCGATAGCTCGGATGACGCAAACTGGTATAGCAAGCGCGCGACCCTCTCGGCCGTGGTCGGGGCAACGGTTCTGTTTTGGCTGGGAGACGAATCTGATTATCAGGCAGAGACCCGGGCTTTTCTTGACCGTCGGATCGATGGTGTGATGCGGTTCGAAAAGACAAAGGCATCACTGCGCAAGATTCCGGGCGCCGAGTCGCTCGGAAATCTGGCTTTCGGTTGGATACGCGCGCCACGTCAACGTAACCTGCCCGGAAAGATGCAGACAAAATAAGGAAGCACCATGTTCTCCGACACGATGAAAGCTATCGAGATTGCCACGCCGGGTGACGCGGATGCGCTGCGAGTAACTGGCCGGCCCGTACCGGTGCCCGGACATGATCAGATCCTGATCAAGGTCGCTTATGCCGGTGTGAACCGTCCGGATGTTCTGCAGCGTCAGGGAGCTTATGCACCGCCTCCGGGCGCTTCGGATTTGCCGGGATTGGAAGCGTCGGGCGAGGTAGTCGGGGTTGGTGCAGGGGTAACCCGCTGGCGCAAGGGCGAAAAGGTGACTGCGCTGTTGCCAGGGGGCGGCTATGCGGAATATGCGGTTTGCAATGCCGATCATGCCTTGGCGATTCCCGAAGGAATGGGACTGCGTGAGGCCGCTTGTCTGCCCGAAACGGCCTTCACCGTGTGGTCCAACGTCGTTGCCCGCGGCGGATTGCAGGCAGGCGAGCGGTTTCTGGTCCATGGCGGCACCTCCGGTATCGGCATGATGGCGATTCAGATCGCGCGTGCGCTTGGCGCTCGGGTTTGGGCGACTGCGGGAAGCGAGGAAAAATGCGCGGCGATCACCAAGATCGGGGCAAGCGCGATCAACTATCGCGAAGAGGATTTCGTTCAGCAGGTAACTGCCGAAGGTGGCGCCGATTTGATCCTCGACATGGTCGGTGGAAGCTATATTCCACGCAACATCAAGGCATTGGCAAATGATGGCCGATTGGTCATGATCGCCTTTCTCGAGGGGCCGAAGGTCGAGCAGAACTTTGCCCAGATCATGGTGAAGCGACTGACCGTCACCGGCTCGACCCTGCGGCCGCAATCGGATACGGCAAAGGCTGAAATTGCACAGGCGCTGCGCGACCGGCTCTGGCCCTTGATAGAATCAGGCGCGGTCAATGTAACCATCGACAGCGAATTTGCCTTGAAAGATGCCGCGGATGCTCATCGCCGGATGGAGAGTAGCGGGCATATCGGCAAGATCGTTCTGAAAGTTTCAGACGATTGATCCGCCTCCGTGGCTGGTTGCCCCTCTATCCCGTCTTGTCGTGATAGAGGGCGGCAGCCAGTCCCGCTCGCCGCCCGGTTGCGAGACACCCGGTGATCAGGTAACCGCCGGTTGGTGCCTCCCAATCCAGCATTTCACCAGCGACGAAAACGCCGGGGAGTGCTCTCAGTTGCAAATCCGGGGCCATGGCGCTTCCGGTGATGCCTCCCGCTGCCGAGATTGCGTGGTCCAAACCCATCGTACCATCGTGGCGCAGAGGCAAGGCTCTGGCCAGTTTCGCCCAATCTGATGCTTTCACGGGCCAGGGCTGGCCCCATTCCAACAGTATAGCCGTCTTTACCGGCTCACCAAGCACCCGGCGCAGCCAGTTGCCGATCGAGAGTTTGCCTTTGGGCTTTCCGAAACGCTGCTCAACGGCGGTTTGATCCAGATCCGGAAACAGATCGACTTTTGCTTCCATTCCGTTCCGGATTTGCGCGGCAATCTCGTAAACACCGCCACCTTCGATGCCAGTGCTGGTAATGACCCATTCTCCACGGGCTATCTGAGGTCCCGCATGGATTGCGACCCCTTTAACCGCCGATCCGAAATGCCGCTGCATGGCGGCTGACCAATGAACCTGCAGCCCCATATTCGCGGGTTGAAACCGAGCGAGATCCACCCCGGAGGCCTCTAGCATGGGTGTCCAGCTGGCATCGGAGCCCAAGCGAGGCCAGCTTGCTCCACCCAAGGCCAGGACGGTTACCGATGGGGCTAGCGTCCTCTTACCTTCGAATGTCGAAAAGTGGAAACCATTCTCGAGACCGATCCATTTCCAACGCGTCCGCAGCTCTACCCCCGCTTCTCGCAATCGAGCCAGCCACAAGCGGAGCAATGGCGACGCTTTCATACCCACTGGAAACACACGTCCGGTCGAGCCGGTGAACAACTCGATTCCCAGTCCTTGCGCCCAATCCCTGACCTCGTTCGGCCCGAAATCGGGTTCCTCGGTATCCCAATATCCCAACGCCTCACGGGCACCGCCACTGAAACGCCTGATGAAATCCGGGAAAGGCTCGTCCTTGGTCAGGTTCAGGCCCGATTTGCCTGCCATCAGGAATTTTCGGGCAGGTGTTGGCATGGCCTCGGTAATCACGACGTGCCGCCCAGCTTCGGCGAGTGTTTCGGCCGCCATCAACCCGGCAGGTCCGGCTCCGATGACCAACGCGTCGATCCGTTCGGTCACCGCCTGCCTCGATTGCTCATTGCCAACCGGATCAGGGTTCGCTCCATCAGGGCCATCTGTGGCGCCCGGCTGGAGCTTCGCAGCGTCAGGTCGGTGGTCAGCAATTGCGAAATCGCCTCTTCCAAGGGGGCCACACCCCAGTTCTGAGCTTGCCGGGTCATTCGTTCACGGCGAGGTCCGAAAACCGGAGGGCGCATTCGTGACAACCCGGCTCCCGGTCCTTGCGGGTCCGCTGCGGCCATATGTAACGCCCGGAAATGCCTGAGGGCGGCAATGCACAGACTGACCGGTGTGATGCCCTGTCCCTCGATGCGCCGCATCAAGGGGCCGAATTCGTCTGAACGTCCCTCGGCGACCACATGCAGTAATTCGTCCATTTCCGCTTCGATCGTCGCGGGTGTGTTCAAGGCGATCTCGGCCGGAGTCAGGGGGGTCGAATCACCGTATTTGTAAAGCCCAATCTTCTCGATGGTCTGGCGCATGTCGCCGGGGTCCAGGGCGCGGGCCAATGTCATCAGATCGCGCATGGCATCACGAGGCACCTCGCGCAGACCGGAGGCTGCCAGCCATTGGGCGATCTCTTCTTCGCCAGGCGGATCGTCATAAATTGGCGCGACAACAGCCTGCTTATGCGGTTCGAACAATTTGCGAAGCGCCGAGGATTTTGCCAATCCACCGGCGGTAATCACGATCACCGCATCGCCGGGTTGCCAAGCCTCCAACGCCGCACGGATCGCATCAGCGCCACTGTCTGGCGTGTCTTCGACCAATACGACTCGGGGTCCGGGGAAAAAGCCGACCTCCTTGATGGCATCCATCAATGTGGCGGGATCTTTTTTCAACCCTGATCCGCCCAAGCGGGTCAGCCGCATCTCTTCGTCGGCATTCTCACCAACCAGTGACGCGACCGCTTCGGCCCGTTTCAGCACCACGCGCATCGCATCCTGACCATAGATCAGCAAGGCCGGACGCGACGGATCGGGCCGCGCGAGGTAGCGGGCGATTTCTCCGCCCTTCAGATTCATGTCTCGGGCAAGGCGGCAGAGGCCGCCAGCAATCGTGTGACCACCTGATCGGCGAGCATCCGAGCCAGCCGTTCCCGCGCATCACGTTCGGCGCTGAGGGTGGCGATGGTGGTTCCCGTGGTGGAATAGGAGGTAAAGCTGCTGACCCGCCCCGATGCCAACACCTTGCCCGAGCTTTCCTTGAGCGAGAAATCCGCAGTACCGTTAAGCGAATAGCGGGTGGTGACCTCGTCGGGCGTGATCGCCTGCGGCACCACACCGATACTGACGAGATAGTCGAGATCGTACAGCGCCTGCCCGTCCGGCCCCAGCCTTTCGGCCAACCGGCGGTTGAAGGCGAAATCCTCGTAGGTCTTCGGATCGCGGGGCCGGATCTTGCCAAGCAGCCGATCACCCGCGCCTCCGGGGCCATAGACCGGGGTCAATCCGCAGGCGGTCAAGGCCAGCACGCCTGCAAGGGCTGCGCGCCGGGTAAGGCGATCAGGCAACGACATTGACAATCCGTCCCGGCACGACGATCAGTTTCTTGGGTGTCGCGCCATCAAGAAAGCGCCGCACGGTATCATCCGCCAGCACCAGCGCTTCGATCTGGTCCTTGGGCATGTCCTTGGCCACGCTGATCTCGGCCCGGCGCTTGCCATTGATCTGGATGGGGAGGGTCACGGTGTCATCCTCCAGCATCGCGGGATCCGCCTTGGGCCAATCGGTATCGACAACCATGCCCTGACCGCCCGCCATCGCCCAGATATCCTCGGCCATATGCGGGACCATCGGTGCCATCAACTGCGCCATGATCCGCAAGACAGCCCTCCTTGATTCACCGCCTGCCTTGGATTTCCCCACTGCATTGGCCAGTTCATAGAGCTTGGCAACGGCCTTGTTGAACGCAAAGCTTTCAATGGATTTGGTCACATCGGCAATCGCCCGGTGCGCGGCACGGGTCAGGTCCGGATCATCCCCATCTTCGCCAACCTCTTCGGCAAGGCGCCAGACTCGTGACAGGAACTTGTTCGCGGCCTCCGCCCCTGCGGCGGTCCATTCGACGTCACGTTCAGGCGGGCTGTCGGAGAGCATGAACCAGCGTGCGGTATCGGCTCCGAAGCTGGATACAATATTGACCGGATCGACGACATTCTTCTTGGATTTCGACATCTTGGCCGAGGGAACGGTTTCGACCTCCGTTCCATCTGCCAGTTTCCCGTCGGTTACATCATCGGGCAAGTGATAGATCGGCCGGCCTCGTTCGTCGCGAGTCTGGTAGATCTCATGCGTCACCATGCCTTGTGTGAACAGCGCGTTGAATGGTTCTTTTGCCGTTTCCGGCAGATGGCCAGTCTTGACCATCGCCCGCGCGAAAAAGCGGGAATAGAGCAGGTGCAGGATCGCGTGTTCTATCCCACCGATATACTGATCCACATTCATCCAGTAATCGGCGTCCGCCCGGTTTGTCGGCTTGTCCGCATGGGGCGAAGTGAAGCGCGCGAAATACCACGAGGAATCCACGAAAGTGTCCATCGTGTCAGTCTCGCGCAGCGCCTTGCCCCCGCATTGCGGGCAGGTGGTCTGCCGCCATGCCAAGTGCCGGTCCAGAGGATTGCCCGGCTGCTCGAAGCTAACATCCTGCGGTAACAGCACCGGTAGATTTTCCTTTGCTTCGGGCACTGTGCCGCAAGCCTCGCAATGCACGACCGGTATAGGGCAGCCCCAATAGCGCTGCCGGGAGATACCCCAGTCACGCAGCCGGAACTTGGTCACGCCTTCGCCATAGCCCGCTGCTTCGGCATGGGCGATCGCGGCGTCGACGGCGACCTCGCCAGTCTGGTCGGTCTCGCCCGCGAAACCGCGGACATAGGTGACGGGCTCGGATTTCAGGGGGACATATGGCGCCGTGGCAACCATCGCATCGGCCTGTGCCAGGTCCATGCCGCGTTCCCCGAAGGTCGCACGGATCGGCAGACCGTATTTGCAGGCGAACTCGTGGTCGCGCTCGTCATGGGCAGGCGAGCCGAAGATTGCACCGGTTCCGTAATCCATCAGCACGAAATTCGCAATCCAGATCGGCAGTTTCCAATCCGGATCAAGCGGATGGTGAGCTGTTAGCCCGGTGTCGAAACCCATCTTGGGCGCCGTCTCGATTGCTTCTTCGGTGGTGCCGATGCGGCGGCATTCCTCGCAGAACTCTGCGATATCCGCATTGTCCTTTGCCAATGCCCTGATCATCGGATGATCCGGAGACATTGCCAGAAAAGAGGCACCCATCAAGGTGTCGGGGCGGGTCGTGTAAACCTCGATTGCGTCGAACCCATCAGGCGCATCATCCGTCGCAAATCCGAATTGCAGCCCGCGGGATTTGCCGATCCAGTTCTGCTGCATCAGGCGCACCTTGTCGGGCCAGCCTGTCAGCCCGTCCAGTGCGTCCAGCAACTCCTCGGAATAATCCGAGATGCGAAAGAACCATTGCGTCAGTTCCTTTCGCTCGACCTCCGCGCCCGAGCGCCACCCTTTGCCGTCGATCACCTGTTCATTTGCCAGCACGGTCATGTCGACCGGGTCCCAGTTGACCATGGCCGATTTGCGGGTGATCAGCCCGGCATCTAGGAAATCCAGGAACAATGCCTGTTGCTGCGCAACATAATCATCGTCACAGGTGGCGAATTCCCGGCTCCAGTCGATGGACAGGCCCAGTGGCTTCAACTGATCGCGCATGGTGGCGATGTTGCCATATGTCCAGTCGCGGGGATGGCCGCCCTGTTCCATTGCGGCGTTTTCGGCGGGCATGCCGAAGGCGTCCCAGCCCATCGGGTGCAGCACGTTGAAACCCTGGGCACGTTTGAACCGTGCCACGACATCGCCCATGGTATAGTTGCGCACATGTCCCATATGGATGCGCCCGGAGGGATAGGGAAACATCTCCAGCACGTAATATTTGGGCCGCTCGTCACGGATGGCGGTAAAGCTGCCGGCATCGGCCCAGGCTTTCTGCCATCGGGCTTCGCTGCTGGAGGGATCATAGGGCATATCGGACCTCGGGCGTCGTCATTCACTTGCCGCAGGATGTATACGGCAGGCGAGGTCAGGTCCAGTGGCGCAACTTGGTGCTACCTACAGCTTGCCGTCGCGGATACGCATTTGCCGCGCACGGGTCAGGATCGCGTCCTCGACGGCCCGAACCGTTCCCGGCGCCACGGACGCCCCGCCGGGACCTTGTAGCGACAGTTTGAGCGCGCGAGCGTCCATCGCCGGATCGCTGATCTTGACGGTGGCGCGATAGGACCGGCCACCACCCGGCGGTGTGCCATAGCCGGTCACGATAACCCCGGTGAACGGATCGACGGACTGGATGGGCAGGAAATTCAGCACATCGAGACTGGCATTCCAGAGGTATTTGTTGACCGCGACGGTCGTGTTGGGATTCGTCCTGTTGCCGAAGACGTCCCAGATCGTGGTCTGTCGGGCATCGGCACGCATGTCCGGCTCGATCGGGCCGTTGCTGGAATTGCCTTGGCCGCCGCCGCCGCATGCGGCAAGGCCGACGCAAAGCGTGGAAACGATCATCAATTGCGCTGCGCCTACCGTCTTCATGAAATCCCCCGGTTCTTCGCGTTGATCGCAGCTTTAGCGCGGAACCCCCCCTTGCGACAAGCGCCTTGGCAATGCCCGGATGGAGCCGCATTTACAAGATAGCCACGGCGCAACCGGAAAGTGTGGCGCAAGTGCATCACAAAAATCGCTAATCAGTGAGCGGAAACGGTGATTCCGTTGCATCGCGAATGTGAAAATAGGAAACACGATGCATACCCAAGGCGGTAATGCCGGTTTGGGCATCAGAGAGACAAGAGGGAACATGACCATGAAAAAGGCTCTTATCGCCTCCACCGCGCTAATCGCGACCGCCGGCTTCGCCGCCGCCGACGTGACCATCTCGGGCTACGGCCGGACCGGTGTTGTGTATCAAGAAAACTCTGGCAACGACAATGACACGACAGTCGTTTCGCGCCTGCGGATGAACATTGATGCATCGACCTCGACCGATCAGGGTCTCGAGTTCGGTGCCCGCTTCCGTCTGCAATGGGACCAGGGGGACGATAACACCGACTCGAACCCCGGCCTGCTGTATGTCACCGGCAGTGGTCTGACCGTCGAGGTTGGTAACGTTAATACCGCCATCGACAGCAGCAGCCTGATCTACGCAACCGAACTGAGCTATATGGATAACTCGGTCGGCTTCAGCGGTGTGCTTCCTGCTTTCTACGCCTACGCCGCGAAAGACTATGGTGGCGACAACAACCGCATGGGTGTGGCAGCGGAATATGTATTCGACACTCTGACCGTCCGGGGCTCTTACATCACCGCGGATCAAGTCAATGATCTACCGGTCGGCACCGAGGAAGAATTCGGCCTGCTGGCTGAATATGTCTGGAATGATCGTCTGGAATTGTCGGGTGCAGCAACCTGGAACGGCGAGGGCATTGAGGACAACGACATCTTCTTCATCGGTGCCCGTTATGCGGTTATGGATAATGCTCGCATCGGCCTGAACTATGTCTCTTCGGAAGACTGGATGAAGGGTGACACCATTGCCATCTATGGCGACTACACGCTGGCCGATGGTCGGACCAACATCGAAGCCTATGTCGCCAATAATGACCAGGATTACTTCGGCAAGGAAACCGACAACGCATTCGGTGTTGGTGTGAACTACGATCTGGGTGGCGCACGTCTGGGCGGTTCGATCCAGCGCGACTATGATGAAAATGTCCGCGCCGACATGGGTCTCCGCTTCGACTTCTGATCGAAACAAACACCACTGTTTTAAAGAGCGGGCCTTGCGCCCGCTCTTTTCTTTTTGTTTTGTCGCATCATGGAACTGGATGACATCAAGCGCCGCATTGCCGCGGCTGAACAGGCCGCCGGGCGCGAACCCGGTTCGGTGACGTTGATCGCCGTCAGCAAGGTGCAGCCCGCCGAGCGGGTCGAGGCCGTGCTGAACGCGGGGCAGCGCATTTTCGGCGAGAATTACGTGCAGGAGGCGCAGGGAAAATGGCCCGATTGGCGCGGTCGTTTCGATGGTGTCTCGGTGCACATGATCGGCCCGCTGCAGTCGAACAAGGCAAAACCCGCCGTGCAGCTTTTCGATGCCATCCATACGTTGGATCGCCTTTCGCTGGCTCGCAAGTTGGCCGCGCAGATTGCCGATCAGGGAAAAAGCCCGCAGCTATTCGTTCAGGTCAATACCGGGAACGAGCCGCAAAAGGCCGGAGTGTTGTCAGATGATTTGCTAGGATTCCTGGCCTCATGCCGGGAACTTGGGCTGTTCCCGCAAGGGCTGATGTGCATTCCGCCGGAAGACGAGGATCCGGTTCCGCATTTCCGTTTGCTCCGGCAATTGGCCAAAGAAAGCGATGTCGAGTTGCTGTCCATGGGCATGAGCGCGGATTTCGAGGCGGCGATCGCCGAAGGCGCGACCCATGTCCGTGTCGGATCGGCCATTTTCGGAGCCCGGGATTACGGCTGACGCACTCTCTGGGCACCGGGAAGCGAGGCTGGAACAATCAGACGCGTGCCGGGGGTGGCGTGCCGGGCGATCCAGATGAGGTGAGGGCGCGCGAAGGCGATACAGCCTTCGGTGCCAAAGCGAGGGCGGCGCCATTGATGCAAGAAGATGGCGGAACCCCATCCGGGGATTGCCTCGGGCGAGTTCCAGTCGGTAGTCAGAATCAGGTCGTATAACGGATCCGGGCGGCGCAGGCATTCGTGGCTGGCAGTCAGCGGAACGCGGGCATGATGATTATAGACCGGATGGCCGGGATCGTCGCACCACAAATCGCCGGGGCCGATGGGGCGTGCCCAGGGGGCGGGGCGCGCAAGCCGGTCCGGGCGATACCAGAGGCCGGTAATCCGGTGCATGCCTGAAGGTGTGGCCTTGTCGCCCTCGTGCTTGTCCATGGTCACG
Source organism: Paracoccus saliphilus (assembly GCF_028553805.1). Classification (NCBI taxonomy): domain Bacteria; kingdom Pseudomonadati; phylum Pseudomonadota; class Alphaproteobacteria; order Rhodobacterales; family Paracoccaceae; genus Paracoccus; species Paracoccus saliphilus. The sequence continues at coordinate 21,406 of NZ_CP067140.1, forward strand.
CCGGTCTTGCCGATGCTGCATGGAAAAACACGCCCGAGAAAACGGATTCCCTGCGGCGTCAGGACCAGGTCCTGCGGGCTCATAGCAGATGTCCCGATTTCCGGGCCTTGGTGTCCAGATAACCGGTGTTGAAGCGATTGCGGGGCGTGATCAGCGCCACCCGTTCAGCGACGCTGATGCCCTGACCTTCCAGCATCTCGACCTTGCGTGGGTTGTTGGTCATCAGGCGCACCGTATCGAAACCCAAGCGACGCAGCAGCGCCGCTCCGATGCGGAAGTCGCGTTCGTCATCCTCGAAGCCCAACCGATGATTTGCCTCGACCGTATCGAAGCCCTGATTCTGCAGGTCATAAGCGCGCATCTTGTTGGCAAGCCCGATCCCGCGCCCTTCCTGGTTGAGGTAAAGAAGCACACCCGCTCCTGCCTGCCCCATCGCCGTTAGCGCAGATTGCAGTTGTGGACCGCAATCGCATTTCAGGCTGCCAAGCACATCGCCGGTGAAGCAGGCGGAGTGCAGCCGGGTCAGAACCGGCGCATCGCGAGGCGGGTCGCCGATTTCGATGGCGTAGTGCTCTGTGCTGCCATCATCCGGACGGAATATATGAAGGCGCGACCGCTCCGCCGCCAATAAAGGCAGCCGGGCAGAGGCGACAGGCGCCATCGCGGCCTCTCCCGCCAATTGCGCCAGCAACGGTCCCGCGGCAAGAACCGTCAGGCCGGGCTGTGCCTCTGCGGGGACCATCAGCATCGCGGGCAAGAGCTGTGCCGATTTGGCCAGCGCGAGCGCCGCCTGATGGGGCTGAACCTCTCCGCCGCGTTGCGTGAGCAGGGGGCCTTTCATCGGGGTCATCAGGTCGCCCGCTGGATCGGCCAATGCCCTGAGCCAGCGCAAATCACCATCTTTCGGCACCTGAACCCGTGCGAGACCGTCGTCATAGACGCGGGCCTTGAGGGTCTCGGCCCTGCGGCCAGTCAGCGCCAGAATATTCTGACCCAAGGCGTGCATGTCGGCCAGCCGCTCTGCCGACAGCGTTTCAACCGCCGCGACAAGGTAGCTGCCAATCACGACCGGCAACCCCATACGCAGATCTGCGCGGGCGCGGGAGATGGTCTCGGTCAGGGTCGGTATCAGGCTCATGGCGGGCTATTTTGAAACATTCTGAAACATAGTGCCTTTTTCCGACAACTCCATGTGAGAATTCTGACATGAAGCTGGACGGATCGAGGGCTTACCCCCACTCCTTTGCGCAATGACGCAAAGGAGGCAACATGCCTGGACTGAAAAAAATTTTGCTGGTCGATGACGAAGAAGATCTGCGCGAGGCGTTGGCAGAACAATTGGCGGCGACCGATGACTTTGAAGTGATCGAGGCCGGAACCGGCTCCGAGGCGGTCGAAGCGACGAAGAACGCCATCTATGATCTGGTGATTCTCGATGTGGGCCTGCCCGACACCGATGGTCGCGAACTGTGCAAGAAGCTGCGCAAGCTGAATGTCAAATGCCCTGTCGTCATGCTGACCGGCCACGACACGGATGCCGATACGATCCTTGGGCTGGATGCGGGGGCCAATGATTACGTGACTAAGCCCTTCAAGTTCCCGGTTCTGCTGGCTCGTCTGCGCGCCCAGCTTCGCACGCATGAACAATCCGAGGACGCGATTTTCCAGCTTGGACCCTATACCTTCAAGCCGGCGATGAAGATGCTGATCGATCAGAAGGAGCGCAAGATCCGGCTGACCGAGAAGGAAACCAATATCCTCAAGTTTCTCTATCGCGCACAGGACGGCGTTGTGCCGCGCGACATCCTGTTGCACGAGGTGTGGGGATATAATGCGGGCGTGACGACGCATACGCTCGAGACCCATATCTATCGCCTGCGCCAGAAGATAGAGCCCGATCCCTCGAATGCCCGGCTGCTGGTGACTGAATCCGGAGGCTATCGCCTGATCGCCTGATATGGATATCCCAAGCCTCGACGGCGAGGCTGTACCCGTGGCAGGATGATTGGAACCGAATTGGTGATGACGCGTTTTGCCGCTGAAGCCCAGTGGTCGGTGGATGCGGCCATACCCCTCTCTCTGATGCCCCGGTACCCTGTGTGCCGGGGTTTCGTGTTGCAGACAGGAGTTTCGGGAACCCAATCGGCCTGCAGGGTGTTGCCCTATCAGGTCAAGCGGGAGTCTTTGAAATGGACTATATCTTCGGGATTGTCATCTTCGTGCTGGATGTCTGGGCGATTGCGCAGGTCATCAATACGAATGAACCGATGAGCAAGAAGATCCTGTGGATCGCGATCATTGTGATACTGCCGATTCTGGGGCTGATCATCTGGTATTTCATGGGGCCAAAATCGAACGTCTCTCTCTAGGACGTTCATTTTCGCAAATAGACGTAGTAGGCGCCTTCGCCGCCATGCCGGTAATGCGCAGCGGTGACTTGCTGAACCACCCCGGTCAGGGGCATTCGGTGTAGCCAATGCGGCACCTGGTGCCGAAGTGCTCCGGGGCGCGTGGGCAAGGGGCCGTGCTCGCCGCGGCCCTTGCCTGTTATGACCAGAACCAGACGCAGTCCATTCGCGTGGCAGGACAGGATAAAGCGGACCAGTTCCGGCTGAGCCGCCGCCAAGGTCATCCCATGCAAATCCAGACGAGCTTCCGGGCGCAGCCTGCCCTGTATCATGCGTTTATAGATCTTGTGATCCATGCGCAGCGAAGATTCCGCCAGCCTTTCGGCCGGGTCGGGTGCCTTGCTATGCGTGGTTTTGGAAGGGGAGTCAGCGAATTGTCCGATGCGAAATCGTGGCAAAGCGGGCGGCTTCGCTTCAGGTTTCGTGCCGGGTTTGGCTATTGATTTTGGCAGGGGATCTATGGTTTTCCCGGATGGATGCAGGGCTTCGGTGGTGCGAGTGACGCGGGACCATAGTTCCCGTTCCTCGGGCGTCAGCCCCCTGCGCCGCCGTACCATGTCAGCCAGTCGCGACGAGCTGCCAGTTCGGGTCGTCCTGTCCCATGCCGCGGCTGAAGGTCCAGACATCCCGCTGTTTGCGCGAAGCCTTGGGATCACCCTCTACAACATTGTCTGCGGCATCGCGGGTCGCCACGATCAATTCGGCCACGAACTGAACCGAAACCTCGGCCGTTCCTGTCTGGTTGTCGAACTCGGCGGAAGAAATTGTCGTTCCATGTGTTCCGAGATACTGCGCTTCGACCGTTTGTCCCTGCGCATTGCGAGAGTCGATGACCGATTGGAATGCATCTGCGACCTCGTCGGCGAGGAACGGGCGTATTTCAGAGATATCGCCTCGTTCGAATGCCAGAAGGATCATCTCATGTGCGGACTTTGCGCCGGTCAGGAAGTCGCCGACACTGAAGGACGGTTCCGCTCGTTTCATGGCGGTCAGCGCATCCGCGGCGGGACTGTCGGGCTCGACATGATCGATTATGTCGTGATCGACTTCATTCGCACTGCCATCGATCACCTCGAAGTTCCGGCGGTCTGTCTGGGGAGGTTCCGACTTGGTCGGCTCAAATCCGTCGCGCGTGCCCAGCACGTTGCGAAGCCGCAAAATCAGGAAAATCGCGATCGCGGCCAGAACAAGCAGCTGGATCATCGGATTTGACATTCAAGGAACCTCAATTCTGTACGCATCGGTTTGTATCTTCAGACTCCTTCATTATGTAGGGACTAGGCCGGGGCAAGTCCAGTTGCCGCCTCGGCAGGAAAGGGAATCATATGTGGTTATTCGGGCTTTTCCTTGCTGTACCGATCATCGAGATCGCGCTGTTCATACAGGTTGGCGGCCTGATCGGTCTATGGCCGACCCTGGGCATCGTCGTGCTGACCGCCGTTGTGGGGACGACACTCATGCGCAGTCAGGGTGCTCAGGCGTGGAACGAAGTGAACCGAAGCTTCGCCGAGCTACGTGATCCCACCCGCCCGCTGGCGCATGGTGTCATGATCCTCATTGCGGGCATGCTGTTGCTAACCCCGGGTTTTTTCACCGACACGGTCGGCTTGCTGCTGTTGATCCCCGGCATACGCGAGTTGGTCATGAGCAAACTTGCCAGCCGAATTCACGTCGCGCATGTAGGTACCAGGAGTGGACAGAGGCCACGGGAACCGCATCGCCCACCTTATGGTGACGGCGTGATTGATGGTGATTACGTGGTGGAAGAGGAGCCTCGGCAAAATGTGCCCGTCCCGCCCGATGTTTCGCCTTCGAATGATAAAAAGCGTGGTCATTCGGGCTGGACTCAGCATTGAGGCGGATCAATCCGCCTGCTAGATACTTGGTTGCGTTCGAATAGAGAGGTTTACAAATATGGCCGATGAAAGCCAGCAGAATGGCTCCGCCCAAGCGGGACAAACCCAACAGCAGCAGGTGCGGATGCAGATCCTGGCGCAATATATCCGCGATCTGTCTTTCGAGAATGCGGTAGCCCAAAAAGGTGCGCCAACGGGTGACGTACAACCCGAGATAAGCGTGCAGGTGAGTTTGGATGCCCGTAAGCGCGGAACAGAACATCAATATGAAGTGATCTCGAAATTCCGTGTGACATCGAAAAACAAGGAAGATGGACAGACTTTGTTCCTTGCCGAGCTCGATTACGGCGGCGTGTTCCATATCGAAGGCGTTCCCGAAGATCAGTTGCATCCTTTCCTGATGATTGAATGCCCGCGGATGCTGTTTCCCTTCGTGCGCCGCATCATTTCGGATCTGACGCGAGATGGTGGCTTCCCGCCGTTCAACATGGACCCGGTGGATTTCGTTGCGCTGTATCGTCAGGAATTGGCACGACGCGCGGAACAGAAGAAGTCGGATCAACAGGCCGTTGCAGACGGTCCGGAAACGTCCTGACGGTTGAGGGGGCGATGCCTGCAAAGCAACGGCGCGCCTGGCAGCGGATGCTGTCCGGGCGTCGACTTGATCTTCTCGATCCCACACCGGTCGATATAGAGATCGAAGACATCGCGCATGGTCTTGCCTTTGTTGCGCGGTGGAATGGCCAGACGCGTGGCGATTGGCCCTATTCCGTAGCCGAACATTCACTGCTGGTTGAACATATCTTCCAACGCTTGAACCCCGACGCCGAACCCGTCTGGCGGTTGGCTGCGCTGCTGCATGATGCGCCGGAATATGTCATAGGCGACATGATTTCTCCGGTGAAGGCGGCGTTGGGGCAGGAATACGGCGCGATGGATGAGAGACTGACGGTAGCAATCCATCGCCGTTTTGGATTGCCGATCGAAATACCAGTTTCGATCAAGAAACGCATAAAGTCAGCCGATCGTATATCCGCTCGGCTCGAAGCCATTCAAATTGCCGGTTTTACATCGGGAGAGGCGAAACGGCTGTTTCCAATATCGAACGAGCAGATTCTAGGTGACCTGGAAATAAAAATTCGTCCGCCAGCAGAAGTGCGAACAGATTTTTCATCCAGAGTTTCCCAGCTTCTTCACGGTATTGATCGCGCGAAGCGGGTGAAATAAAAAGCGGTTGCGACGCCGCAACCGCTTTTTATAATCAAATTAACAGATCATCCAGGGATTTTCCGTTTTCCAAGGCTTCCAGGACCCAACGTGGTTTGCGGCCGCGACCGGTCCAGGTCAATGTCGGGTCGTCCGGATTGACGTATTTCGGAGCAACGGTGCCCGCACGCTTTGGTTTGCTGCCCGTCAACTCGGCCAAGTTGAAGCCATGTTCACGTGCAGCATTTTCAACAGCTGTCAGTGCTTCCCGACGTTTACGATCTTCATAGGAATTGATGGCTCGCTCCAATTTCGCTTGCAGATCGCGCAACTCTTTTAACGACAGCTTATCGAACTCAATGTCCATTTTCGTTGTTTCCACGCAATTAACTCTAACGCTTCACGTATTATACTATCATGGTTCCTAGAATCTAATTTATTTATTATCTGGGTCCGCGCTTGGCAAGAATTCGCTGCAATGTCCTTCGATGCATATGCAGGCGGCGAGCAGTTTCACTTACATTTCGATCACATTGCTCGAAAACACGCTGAATATGTTCCCATCTAATTCTATCGGCAGACATCAGATTATTAGGCGGGGGCGGTAAGGATTCCTTCGTGGAAAGCAGGGCAGAGGTTATGTCATTTGCATCTGCAGGCTTCGCCAGATAGTCGGTTGCACCCATTTTCACAGCAGCAACGGCTGTCGCTATGGCTCCATAGCCGGTCAAAACGATAATTCGGGCATCGGGACGACGTTCGCGCAGTTGATCAACGACATCCAACCCGTGACCATCCTCCAGTCTAAGATCGACCACGGCATAGGCGGGCGGTGCGTCGGCAATTATTTGCTCGGCATCGGCGACGCTAAGGGCGGTCCTTGGCCTGAAGCCACGCTTCTCCATCGCGCGGCCAAGCCGGTTCACGAAAATTTCATCGTCATCGACCAATAGCAGAGAGGGGTCCGGCCCGATTTTGTCCGAGTTGCTGTCCGACATGCATTGCCTTTGATCGAAGCGAATAGGCCCGGCCGAGTCGGGCACTATTCTAAGAACCCCATTTATGTCGTGGCGTCAATAAAGCAAGCTGTGCGATCGGCCAAGGTCTCAGGGGGTTCGTCACGCGCGAAGAATTCGACGGTCTCGTTGCCTGGCATGACGAGATAGGTATTCGTCATGTGATCGACCAAATAATACTCGTCATCTTCCTCATCGTTCAGCTTGAAGTAGTTGCGCCAGCCCTTGTTGACTGCCGCTATTTCTCCCTCGCTGCCGGTCAGTCCGATCATTTCATCCGAGAAAGCATCGGTGAAATCCGCCAATACCTCCGGCGTGTCGCGGCGAGGATCAACGGTAATGAAGACGGTTTGCAAATCCATGCCGCGGTCTTTCAGGATTTCCGCGGTCTCCGCATTCCGTGCGCTGTCGAGTGGGCAGACATCGGGGCAGAAAGTATAGCCGAAATAAAGCAGCGAGGGCTTCGAGAAAACATCCTGATCGGTAACCCGATCCCCATCCTGGTTGGTAAGCGTGAACGAGGTGCCAAAGCTGTCCATGCCGCCCGCAACGGTGCTGGTGCTGCATTGCGCGTAAACATCTTCATTTTTCCCAAGGGTCAGATAAGCCGCGCCCGCAACCAGAACAACAATTGCGATGGCGGTTCCCGCCATAAGGATCTTGCGGTCTGCCATTTATCTGCTCCGATTCAGATTGATCCACACATTGATTGCTTATCCAGTGGACAGTATCAAGGCGCGCATTGTCGCAGCGGAGACATTCCATGACGCAGGCCGAACCAATCAACATCGTGGAGAAAATTCCCCAGGCAGAGCCAATTCGAATGCGGACCTTGGCATTGCTGCGCTGGTTTGCAATTGCGGGCCAATTGACCGCGGTGATCACGGCGTCGAGCATGGGGATGGAGTTTCCCATGTTTCCGGCGTTGCTGTTGATTGCCATTGCCGGAGGCATGAATCTCTGGCTTTTCCTGCAGGCCCCGGCACGAAACTCTCCGAATAGTGTCGTGTTTCAGTTGCTCTTCGACGTGGCGCAAATCTCGGCGTTGTTGGGTTTGACCGGCGGTATGGCTAACCCTTTTGCCCTTCTCGTGCTCGCGCCAGTGACGATTGCCGCGACTGCGTTGAACGCTCGGCATACTTTTTCATTAGGGGTCGCGACCGTTGCGCTGATCACTTTATCGGCATTGATGGCCATTCCGGTGTATTATCCCGATGGAAGCGCCATAGAGCCTGATCCGTTGCTGAATATCGGGCACTGGCTGGCCCTGGTCATCGGGGTGTTCTTTTTCTCGGGCTATGCTCACCGTGTCACGGTCGAGCTGTCGGCAACATCGAATGCATTGTTTGCCACACAGATGGCATTGGCGCGAGAGCAGCGCTTGCAGCATCTGGGCGGTGTGGTTGCCGCTGCCGCGCATGAGATGGGAACACCTCTGGCAACCATCAAGCTAATTACCTCTGAGTTGATTGATGAACTCGACAATCGTCCCGAACTTGCGGACGACCTGACGAATTTGCGCGACTCGGCCGACCGATGCGCACATATCCTGCGCAGCATGGGGCGGGCGGGAAAGGATGACTTGCTACTGCATTCCGCCCCGCTCCGCACCATTTTGGAGGATGCTGTTGGTCCGCATGCCGACCGTGGACCTTCGTTGGACATACATGCAACGAACATCAACATTCGCCGGGACCCGGCCGTCATCCATGCGTTGCGCAACCTGATTCAGAATGCGGTGGATTTCGCGAACAAGCATGTCGTGATCGAAGCGACGCATGACGATCACGTGCTTTCCGTCTCTATCCGGGATGACGGTCCTGGATATCCGCCCAGCCTCCTCGCCCGGATAGGTGATCCTTTTCTCACCAGTCGCCGAACCGGGGCGCAGCGAGAAGGCTATGAGGGAATGGGGTTGGGCCTTTTCATCGCCAAGACGTTGTTGGAACGGTCTGGTGCGCATCTGCATTTTTCGAACGGTGGACCGGGAGCGGTCGTCAATGTCGAATGGCCGCTTGACCGGTTGCGTATTGATGAGCGTGCTGCGCTAGGCGAAAATCCACACCTGCAAAGCTGACACTTGATTCTTTACCTTCTTTCGACGTAATTCATCTACAGGTTGAGTTGCGTTTTTGAAGGGGTTCATGCGTGGATACCTACATCATATGGATTGCCGAACTGGCCCTGGTTACTGGGACCTTGTCGGTCATATTCGCGGTGGCGCTGATACGGTTCTGGGACCGTAAGAACGGATTATTCTTCGGAAAGCGCCGGGATCATCGTGAATCCAACCATTTTACAACGATATTCTTATTCAAAAACAAAAGATTGATTGATGCGACGCCATCAGCCCACAGCTTGCTTAGCCACAGATGCGCGCAGGGGAACGAGTGGCAAGGTTTGCAGGCTTGGATTGGGTCCCGCTTCCCGGCTGCAATCGAGAAGATGGGAAATCCAGATCGTCCGAACCGAATCGAATTGACCGGAAGCAATACGACGGACAGTGCCGAAATTCGTCTTTTGGTTGAAGAGCTGGGACGGGATCTGACGCGGATAACATTGTCGGATATGCGCCCTGACAGATCGGGTATCAGCGTTGATGCATTGTCACATCACGCCATGGTGGAAGAGCTGGAATTGTTGCGGCATGCGCTTGATAACACGCCGACAATGATTTGGCGGCAGGATGCTCGGGATCGTGTCACCTGGGCGAATGCGGCATATATAAAGCGCGCAGAGACGGTCACTTCACTTGGCTGGCCGCTGCCGCGATTGCTGGACTTGCCGGAAACGGGGGCGGAAACAGAGGCGGAGTTTTCCCGCGCAAAGCTGGAAATCGACGGCCACACCTTCTGGTTCGATTGCTACAGCCATGAATACGGGGAGGAGAGAATATTCTTCGCCTTGCCTGCGGATGCCGCAGTGCGGGCAGAGCGGATTCTGCGTGAATTCGTTCAGACCCTGACCAAGACTTTTGCGGCACTGCATGTTGGTTTGGCGATCTTTGATCGCCAACGAAATCTGCAGTTATTCAATCCGGCGTTGATCGAACTGACCGGTTTGCCTGTCGAGATATTGGCCGCCCGTCCGAGATTGGCTGATTTCCTTGACCAATTGCGAGAGCGTCGCATGGTGCCCGAGCCCAAGGATTACCGCAGCTGGCGAAAGCGGATCAGCAATCTCGAAGCGGCTGCTGCGAGCGGTCATCATGTCGAGGAATGGTCGCTTCCCGGCGGGCAGACCCATCGGGTTACGGGCTGCCCACATCCCGACGGCGCCGTGGCTTTCCTGTTCGAGGACATCACGTCGGAAATCTCGATGACGCGGGAATTCCGCACCGAGCTTATGTTGTGCAAAACCGTTCTGGACGGGCTGGACGACGCATTGGCCGTATTCGGACCAGGCGGACGGCTCGTATTGTCCAATCAGGCGTACCGCGATCTCTGGGGTGACCGGGCCGCTACGGTGCTTGACGCTATCGAAGGATGGCAGACCCTGATCAGGGTTGGACCGGGCTTTGATGCCCTGTGTGAACGATTGCTGACTGCGGATGATGGGGGAGCACGCAGCAACGGTGCGATATCCGGGCCGGAGGGGCGGCTGATCGGCTGGAGCGTTTCACAGATCAGCGGCGGGCAGAGGATGCTACGATTCCGTATGAATGAGGCGGTAAAGGCAGCCCCGCCGAAACTCGCAGATGACCCGCTACCCAATGCCATCGGTGTCTATTGAAGACACCCGTCCAGAGGATGTAACCGGACGAGAATCCGCTCAGTAATCACGCTCGAAATAGACGCCGATCGTGCTCTCACCATCGCTGGCGACCGAGCCGCGTGCGCGAAGTGTCTCCGAGATATCCAGATTCAGGTTGAGGGTGCTCTTGCCGCCATCATCGACAGAAACATCGGTATAGACATTGTCGGTCAGGTATTTCCCGGCCCTGACCTGCACATTGCCCTCATCATCCGTTGCCAGGTCCAGATCGTCGAGTCCGACCTGGTTGCGTAGGCGCCCGACGATGCCGTCACCGGCCCGCCCTGCCAGAACGGCAATCGCATTCGCAAGCTGGGCGGCCTGCAGAGGGCTGATATTGTCCAGTCCGCGCCCGAACAAAAGCTGCGACAGAACCTCTTCCTCGGGCATCTCGGGAGAGGACTCGAAAGTAATGTCGGGGTCGCGCGCTTCACCGTCTATGATGATCCGGGTGGTTACCCCATCTTCCGAGGTCTCGGCAACCAGCCTGATGACTGGCACCAGGCTGCCCTGCATCTCGACCAGACCTTCGGTCAGCGTGAAACGCTTGCCCAGCAGATCGACACGGCCACGGATCAGTTCCAGGTGACCGATGGGGATGACATTCCGCGTTGTTCCCGTCACGCGCAAATCCCCACCCATCTCGGCATCGACGCCGCGCCCGCGGATGAATATCTGGTTCGGCGCACTGATGAACAGGTCCAGCCGGGGTGGATTCGCTGGCGGAGTCGCCGGCGGACCACCCAACCCGGCCTCGCGCGATGCGGCGCTGCCGAATGGCTCAAGCCCCGCTTTTGCCCGTGTCGAGCGGGGCGGGCGCGTGTCGCCGACATGCTTGATATCGGGGATCGACTTGGCCCCGCCCAGCCCGGTCGAGGGAATGCGGATCTCTGTCCGGCCCACGTCGATCCGGCCCGAGATCAGCGGGCCATCGGCATTGCGGCCAGCCATCCGGACATTGCCCGAAAGGGTGATCTCGTAGAGATTAGGATCGCGCGCCACGACATTGTCCAATGTCACGCCGATATCCAGCGTTCCGTCGCGTAGATCGACCGGACCGCTGACCGCGATTCTTCCGCCCGCCGCGACGTTACCGGCACCATCGACCTGGATACGCCCATTCTGCAGATCGGCGGTCACGTCTAGCCCCTCGATGCGAATCCCCAGGCCGGGCTCGGCGACATCGCCGCCCTGCAACTGGACACGCCCGCTGACTGCTTCCAGCGAGGGCGGCCCACTCACCCGCAGGTCAAGCGTAACCGGCCCTTCGATGCTGCGTGTCCGGATGGTGCTATTCGCGATCGAGGCATCGGTGCTGCCCGTGATGCCGATATCGGTGGTGGAAAAATCCCGCGCGGCCGAGCCTGCGATCTGCAGCTGTGTAGTGCCCGGCGCGGTGACGCCCAGATCGACGATGAAGCTCTCGGCGGTTTCGCGCATCGTGCCCTGCAGCTCGACCGGACCGGGAAAGCCCGGTTGGATCAACGCCAGATCGTTCAGTCTCGCATCGATATTCAGCGCCTCGGCGGGATTGCCGCTTGCGCCGATCCGAAGCTGCGGATTGCTGACGTCCAGCCGTTGCAATGAAATCCCGGCTTCCGATTGCGTTGCGGCAAGATCAAAACTGGTTTGCCCGCGCAACACCGGATCTACCTTTGCCTGTCCGATAGACAGGCTATTCGCGCGACCGTTCGCCGAAATCCGGCGAAGCCTGTCCTCTTCGACCAGTTGCGCCTCGGCGTCCACCGAACCGCTGATGCCGTTCCCCAGAAAACTCAGGTCGCCCGCATTCAGTGCGGCAGCAATATCCGTCACACCCTTGCCGACCTTGCCCGAGGCGCTTGCGTTCAGCCGCGGGTTCTCGATCTGCGCCTGATCGATCTCGAAGATCCCGTCGCGTTCGGTCCCGGTGATCTTCAGCCGGGTCTCACCTGCCAGCGCATTATCCACCTGCGCCTGTCCGAAAGCGAGGTCGCGGCCGATCCCGTTGACCTCGACCTGCCGGGCGCCGTCATCCGCTTCACGCAGACTGGCATCGGCGCTCAACGAGCCATGCCATCCGGCAAGCAGCGGTGTAAGCGACGAAATATCGAGCTTGGCGGAAAGATCCGTAACCCCCTCTCCATAAATGCCTGTCGCAGTGGCGTTGATCTGGTCATTCGTCAATTGCGCGTCACGCAGGGTGATGACACCGGATTTTTCCTCGGCCTTCACTTGCAGATCGGTCGTGCCCATCGATGCCGAATCCGCGCCTTGCTGACCGAAACCCAGGTTCTCGCTCTTGCCGGTCAGATCGATGAAACGGGTACCATCGGCTTCGGTCAACTCGGCCGTGGCATCCAGATCGCCGGACCAGTCGGGCTGGATCACAGACAGGTCGGGGATCGAGAAATTCGCCGTTGCATCCAATGCTTCCCGGATGAAATCCCCTTCGGCCTCTGCCCTGAGCTGCGGATTGGCCAGCTGGAAATTCTTGATTACATAGCCATTCTCGACCTCGCCAGCCAAGAGCGTCAGGTTGGTGCGCCCCTGCAGGGCACGATCAAGCGTATCGATGCCGATCTTCAGATCCTCCGCATCGCCGCTAAGCGAAAGCTGGCGTTCGCCCTCGGCTCCGTTCAGCTTGGCTTCGGCCTCTAGCGAACCCGCATAGCCAGACCCGATATCCGCAAGCGAGGGCATCGAGATCTGCGCCGTGACGTCGCTGGAATTGCTGTTCAGATAGCCCCGTGCTTCGGCGGTCAGCCGCTGCGCGTTGACCGAAAAGTTGCGTAGGTCGATCCCCGTCTCGTCCCGGCGGGCTCCCAGGACGATTTGGGATTGCCCCGCAAGCAGGCTGTCCAATTGTTCCTGATCGACCGAGATGTCGTTGCCCTCGACCCTCGCATCGATATCGAAAGCCTTGGTCAGGATCGTGTAATAGCCGGAAATCGAGGCATCCGCCCGGCCTGACATCGGGCGTCCAGCCAGAGTCGAGAGCCGCTCCAGATCCTGGTAGCGGGCCTCCATATCCAGCGACAGCAGCAGCCCGCCGGTCAGGTCGGACAGAAGGCTATAGCCCGACAGGCCGTAATCGGCGCCATGCACTGCAAGTTCACTGACCTCAAGCTGACCGCGGCCATAGGTGAACACTGCGTCGCCCGTAATGGCTTCGCCCACCGCTTGCGCGAGCCCGGCATCCTCGAATTCCATTTGCCGGGCGCCGAAATCCAGTGCGCCGGTGATCTCGGACAGGGCATTGGCCTCATCGAGCACCACCTGCCCGGCACCGTCCAATGTCAGCCGGCCAATCTTGGCGCTGCCCTGATCTAGCTGGCCGACATATCCCTCGAGCGTCCAGCCTTCGCCTTCGGCGGCGTCATATTGCAGTTCGAGCCGGCCGGATTCGACCGTGGAATCGTCGCCTCCGCCCGGTAGCTTGACCGGCACCTCGCTTGCGCCGGCATCCCTGCCAAGCGTCATCAGCAGCACTGCGCTTTGCGGAGCGCCCTGCGGATTGGTGGCGACCGAGCCGGACACGTTCAGCGCTGCGGTATCGATCATCAGCACTGGCACGTTCAGGCGACCATCGTCACCGCGCCATCCCTCGGCCAAAAGCTGTGTGTTCGGGCCAAAGAATGTACGGTCATCGGGTGGAAGCAGCGAGGCGATGTCACCGCCCAGTTCCAGGCGAAAGGCCCGGCCCGGCGCGCCGTCTTCCGAGGCTTCGGCGGTCAAGGACGCACGCCCGGTCACGCGCGGCTGGCCGCTTGTCGCCAAGCGAAGATCGGCGGTGAACCCGTCCAGCGGCCCCTCGCCGCTGATCTGCGCCGAGACCGAAGGCTTGTCGTAAAGGTCGATCAGGTTGACCAACAGGCCATCGGCAGCCTCGTCCAGCGAGAGGTTCAGGCTCAGCACCTTGGTTTCATTGACATAGCCCGAGCTGAGGACGAATGCGCCGCGTGGACCGTCCAACCGGTTGATGGTCAGGTCCGCCTTACCCTCACCGCCCGCAAGACTCATGCTGCCCGCCAGCGATATCGACGCGGGCAGGCCGATCACCGGCTCGCCCAGTTCGACCCGGTCTGCCTCGATCTTGTCGATATTGACCGATACCGGCAATTCGGGCAGCGCAAACTCCTTGGCCTCCGCCTGCGGCTTTTCCTCGCCCCCCGTACCGGGCAAACGCGGCAGCAGGATTTCCGAGGCCGAAAGCTCGGCGATCTCGACCCTGCCGCGCAGCAGTGCCGACCTGTTCCACTGGATCGCCCCTTCCTTCAGCGTCAGCCAGGTGCCGTCATCATCGGCGATGGTGATCTGTTCAAAGGTCGCGCGCGAGGACAGCGCCCCCTCGAACCCCGATATGATGACCTGCCGACCCGCCCCGGACAGGTTGTTCTCCAGCAATCCGGTCAGAAAGCCGCGGTCGTCCTCTTCCTGTTCCGAAAGCTCGGCGACGCTTTGCGCCAGCACCGCGAGCGGAAAGAGAAAGGCGAAGAAGAGGATGAATATCTTGCGCATCAGAATGCCTGCCCGAGGCCGAGATAAAGTTGCACGCCATTGCCGGTATCGCCCCCGGTCGGGCCCGCGACGTCGAACCGCAACGGCCCGATCGGGGTGTCGTAGCGGATGCCCACACCGGCACCCGAGTGCCAATCGCTATTGCCGCCGAAACCGCTTTCGGTCCAGACCTTGCCGTAATCGGCAAATAGCACCAGCCCGATCTTCTCGCGGACCTGCCAGCGCAATTCCGCGTTCAGGTTCGCGACGCTCATCCCACCGGTCTTGATCGTTCCGTCGGGGCCGGAAATCTCGCGCACGCCGAGGGATTCATAGGGCTGGCCGCGCACGGTCCCGCCGCCACCAGAAAAGAACAGGTAGTCGCGCGGCGTCCGCTCGATCTCGGTTCCCGCGATCGTGCCAAGCCGGGCGCGGCCCGCGAAGGTGAACCTGTCATCCTCTCCGACAGAGCGGAATGCCCGCATCTCGCCAAGCGCCCTGACACCCGACCCGGTATCGCCGAACCCCTTGAAGGGCCTCGCCTCGCCGGACAGGTAAAAGCCGCGCTTGGCGTTGTTAGGCTCGTCGCGCCTGTCCCATGTCGCCCCCACCGGGAAGGAGAGCACCTTGAAATCCGTGCGGCCATTGGCATCCGTGACCCGTGAAACCTCGTATTCCACGGCGATATCGGCGGTCAGCTTGTCGCTCTCCTCGTCGCGGAAGATGTGGTTGAAGCCCAGGGTGACGCTGATATTGTCGGAATCGTATTCCTCTTCGCGCATCCGTTCGAGCTTGGTCTCGACATAGGCGGTGGTGTCCGGGGTGATCGTGGCGGGGCGGCCGATGCGAAAGGTCAGTTCCTCGTCGCGGCCGCTGGTATCCGAACCGATATCCGAAACCTTGGCATCTATCCGCAGTCTCTCTCCGCCGCCCAGAAGGTTGCGGTGCATCCAGTAGGCCGACACCATGGCGCCATCGGTATTCGACAATTCGAAGCCCGCACCGATCCGCCGGGGCTTCTGCTCGACCACGGCGAGGCTGACATCCATCGAATTGTCTGGCGCCAGCAGATCGGCCTCCTCCAGCGTCATGGCCGAAAAGACCCCGGTGCGGCGCAGGCGCTTGCGGACGGTCTCCAGCTTTTCCGGGTCGAATCGCTCTCCTGTGGGGAAGCCCGCGATCTTGCGCAGCCGCCGCGGATTCATACGCTCATAGCCCGAGATATGCAGATCGCCAAAGGTGACCACCGGGCCGGGAGCAAGCTCGACCCGGCTGTCCACGCTGTTCTGATTGTGATCCGCCACGATCTCCTGCCCGCTGACATCGGCCTTGGCATGGCCGTATTCACGCCAGCCATCGACGCCCGACAGGGCCTCGGACTTGATCACGCCCGTCCCGGCTGTCTCGCCCCGCCGGTAATCGTCAGAGGCTTGTCTGCCGGGCGCCAGGGGGCCGATGGCGGCGCGCGAGAATTTGAACGCGGGGCCGGGATCGACCGAAACCACCACGGAGCGTACCACTTCCGGCGCGTCGAGCGGCGCGATCTCGGCCGCCTCAACCCCGTCCAGCGTGATATCGATGACCGCCGAATAATGACCCATGTCGTAAAGCGCGCCCAGGATACGGGCGTAATCGGCGCGGGCAGCGGCCAGCAGATCCTGCCCGCTGATACGGTCCTCGGCAAGCGCGCCCGACAAGAGCGAGGTGTTGCGAATGGCCTTCTCGATATCGTCCTCATCCTCGGTGACACGAAAATCGAGCGAAACCGGACCATCATCGGTCTTGCCGCCGAACAGCCCCGAGAACGGAGAGGATGACTGGGCAAGCGCCATGCCGCAAAACCCCAAAGCCGAGCCTGCGACAAGCATGGCTTTCAGATATCCCCGCATCTTCACGCTCCGCCCCTGTTCCTTACCGCAATATGAACAGCTATAGACGTGAAGATCCAGCAATTGGCCATCGCTTTTTTGTCAACTGGACCATCGGATCAGTCACGGCAGGATCCTTACGATAGCGCCGCGAGGCATCCATGCAGTGCCGCCATGTCGTCTAGGATCAGGAAAATGGGCGTGTTTTCAGGGATATGGCGCATATAGGATTCGGCCAGGAAAGCCGGTTCGAAGCGGTCCATGCGATCAGCGATGCTTCGCCCGACGCTTCCTGCAAGGAAAAGTCCCTCCAGTGGCATGAAGCGCAGGGTCAGTTCCCGGCAAAGCAGGCCGACCAGTTCCGTGAACAGGTCATATGTCGCCACCGCCTCGGCATCGCCACGTCCGGCGGCTTCGGCGATGGCCTCGCTGCGGATGGGATCGGTTCCGGTGCGCATCGCATGCAGTCGTGACAGCCCACGCCCCGCAAAGGTTTCCTCGGTCGAGAAGAACGCCTCCGCGCCGTCGCGCCCCAGCAGATCAACCAGCCGCTGATAGATATTGGCTGGCAGCTGGGTGTGGCCTTCCTCGGCCTCCATCGCCATCACTGCGCCGCCGGGCAGGGCGCGAACGGCGCAGACATTGAATCCGGTGCCCAGCCCGACCACCAGGGCCTGACCGTTGCGGGCGCGATCCTCGGGCGCGTTGCGAAGCACGGACAGCCCGTCTCCGCGCAGGGCAGGGGTTGCATGGCCCAGGGCGGTCAGGTCGTTGATCAGCCGCACCTGGTCGGCATCGGTCAGCCGTGCCAGCCGGTCCTCGGAGAAATCCCAGTCACGATTGGTCAGCGAGGCCCTCCCGCCGCTGACCGGTCCGGCGACCGCGACGCAGACCGAGGATATATGGGGATTGTCCTGTTCCTGCAGGAACTGCCGCACGACATCGTCGAAGCTTTGATAATCGTCGCCGCGAAACCGCGTCACCGTCTCACTGTCGATCGCCCCATTGCGCGCGACCGCCAGCCGCGCATTGGTGCCCCCGACATCTCCCAGCAGCATTGCCATCGAACCAATCTCCCGGATCAACCCTCTCGCCGATCATCTTTAAGGGAGTTGTCCCGCGCTGGCGAGGGGGGATTGATAGCGGAAACATCCTTGCGTCCCGCGATGGCCGGGGGCGCTTCGCCCCCCGGACCCCCCGAGGATATTTGCCTGAAGAAGAAAGGGCGGAGGTCCGGTGGGCAAGGGGGGCGAGGGGTCGGCATTCCAGTATGTTTTTCGTACTGGAATGGATGGCCCGGTCTTCGGATGCCGTCCTGATCGTCCGGAACGCGTTGCGAATGGCCGCGATTCACCGTGCAAAGCGCGCTGCCAGTGTACGCCCTGTGTACATCCTGTGTACGGGTTGTGCGGCCGGATTCCCAGCATTTGCTGGGCGAAACGCGCCCCTGTTGCGCGGCCGTGCCGATGCAACGCACGGTGGGTGTTGCATGGCCGTTTTCGTCAGGCGGCGGCGATGGCCAGCGTCTCTCGGACTCGCCCCAGATCCGCGGTCATGGTCGCGGCGGGGTCCGGTCCGAACCATTCCAGCGACGCTTCCGCCGCCCAGGGCAGTGCCGTCAGGATATGCGCATAATCCAGCACTCCGTCGAAGAGCGGGCACATTCCCTGCCGGCCGCCATCGGGATCATGGACATTGCCGGGATCGAAGACCGTCAGGCGGTCCCGCGCGGTCACGTTCTTCAGGTGGTAATGCAGAATATGCGGCGCCAGCTTTTCCTGGGCCACTATCGGATCCGCCCCGCTTTCCCAGACATGCAGTACGTCGAAATTCAGGCCGATCGCTGGATGATCCAGAGCTTCCAATAGCTTGAGCGTTTGCGCAACCCCATCGGCCAGCGTTCCCGGATGGGTTTCGACAGCGAGGCGGATTCCATGGGAGGCGGCAAGCCGTGCTGTCGCCTGCAGGTCGCGCAGGATCGCGTCACGCTGTTCCGGCCCGGCCTCTGCGCTGCTCAGATGACCCGCGAAGAGGCGCAGGCGTCCAGCCCCCCATTGGCGGGTCAGGGCGCATAGGGACTTCGCCTCGGCCGCGTCGAAATCCGGCAGGCCGAGGGGCAGGTACCCGGCCAGCATCGGCACCTCGGGGCGCGCGGGCAGGCTTGCCCATTCCTCGGCCATGGTGCGGGCATGGGGCATCCAGATTTCCAGCCCGTCAAAGCCCTCCTGCAAGGCATAGCGCGCCAGTCCGGCGGCAGAAACATCGAGATGCCGGAAGGCGACTGAACAGACGTTGATCTTCATGATCTGCTCTCCTGCCAACGCTTGAACCATTCGGCCAGACTGGCCTTGATACCGATCTCCAACGCGGCCACTTCATAAAGATATTCAATAACTTGTGCCAAGTCGGATGCTGCTCCGCCGCGGGCATAGGCCACGGCACGGCGATGCACCGCGTTCAGCCCGCCATGCAGCGCCGCGATCCGGTCGCAGCATTCCTCGAAGGCATCATAATCCGCCCCCTCGATATCACCGAGAATCGCCAGGGCGTGCTCATAAGCATATTTCCGGATCGCGATGACCGGTAATTCGCGCAGGGCGATTTCCAGGTCGGTGCGGGGCAGGTCAGACTGATGCGCGGCGATAATCCGTCGCGTGGCGTCGATCAACGGCGTTTCCCTTGGCCGGAAAGTTTCAAGGAACATTGCCTCGATATCCTCGGGCGCGGCCGGATGAGCGGCATCGAAATCAAAGGCATAGCCGCCCGCCACCGTTTCGCGCAGGAATGCCTTGCGCAGGTCGGCGGCCGGGATCGGCCCCTCCCACCGGAAATCCGAATCCCGCATCTGCCAGATATCGGGATCGCCGGTCGGCTCGATCAGGGCGTAATGCGGAAAGGGGTCTTGCGCGAACTTGTTGTCCCGCTGCGGCAGCAGGAACATGTCGATCATTGGCATGACATATCGTCCGGGCCGCCAATTCGCCAGCAGCTCCTCTAGCCGCGCCAGGTTGGCGGGTTTGCCCGCCGCTTCGTCATACCAGCGCGTGACCTCGACCCCGAACAGGCGCCGGAACCAGCGGCAATAGAAATCATGGTCGATATCCTCGGCGTGATAGCCGAGCCGCATCTGCTCATCGACCACCACCTGCCCGTCCCAGAGCCCCAGATACATGGGCCGATGATCGATCCCGCCCTTGTCCTTCAGCGCCTGGCAGAAACAACTGACGACGCAATGAACCTTGATGTCGATGGGCTCTTCCTCGGGCTCTGCACGACTGACCCCCGCCAGCAGATTGGCCAGCGCAGATACGGTCAGAGTGGGCGCGTGGTCGAACGCGTCCTCGGGCATGTTGATTCCGGCTTCTTCCAGATGCAGCATCAGCGTCATCAGCGCGACCGAATCGAGCCCCAGATCATTCCCCAGTTTGGCCTCCGGGCCAAAGGTATCCATGCGCGGGCAGGCCAGCGGCCCGGTGAGGATTTCGCGAAGGGTTTCGATGGCGGCCTCGGGCGTGGGGATGCGGCGGGGTTCGTTCATTGGGCGGCCTCCAGCAGGTTCGCGGCAAGGTCACGGCGGGCGATCTTGCCGTTTGCGCCGCGGGGCAGGGCGGCCAGGCGGATCAGCCTTGCGGGGCGCTGACGCGGCGACAGGCGGGCGGCGAGGTGGGCATCAAGCTCGGCCTCGGACACCTCGCCTGCATAGGCGAGGGCGGGTCGCTGCGTTGCCGCCGGGTCGGGGATGGCGAAGGCGACGGCATCGCGCAGGCCGGTACAGGACATCGCGGCGGTCTCGATCTCGGCCGGGTAGACATTGATGCCGGCCACGTCGATCACCTCGGCGGCGCGCCCCGCAAAGATCAGGTGCCCACGCGCGTCGATCACCCCCAGATCCCCGGTGTCGATCATGGCATCCGCGGTCTCGATCATCACCGGGGCGGGGTCAGATTGCCCGGCGCTCAGCCGGATATGCGGCAGCGGCGCGCCCATGTCCTCGGGGTAGTTCGGAGCGGCGGCGATGGCCACGCAACCCGCCTCGGAGCAGCCATATTGCTGGAACAGGTGCTGTGTCGCGCCTCGGATCGAGTCGAACCACGGCTGGGGCAAAACCGTGCCCGAGGACATGACTGCGTGCAGCCCGCCCTTGCCCGCCAGCCGCGCCAGCACATGCAGCAGCGGCGGGGCCGCGTAGAGAAGCGGGTGCTCGATATTTCCCAGATGGCGCAGGATGGTCTTGGGGTTGGTGCTGTCCAGTACCACCGGCACATGCCCGCGCGCCTGCCCGACCAGCACTCCCGGTATCAGCCCGTAGGAATGGGTGATCGGCGCGGCGATGACGGGGGTCATTTCGGCGGGTTCGGGGAAAGCGCGGATATAGGCGGCGATCTCGGTCTCGATCTGGGCCCATGAGCGGGCGATGACCTTGGGCGCGCCCGTCGTTCCAGAACTCATCTGGATCAATACGCCACCGGGCGTTTTGGGAGCGCTCTGGCCAAGTTCGATCAGCCCCGAAGCCTCGGCGAAACTGTCGCAACCGGCGCGGCGAGCCAGATCCAACGCCTGCTCGCGCGGGGTTTCGGGATGGATCGGATAGCAGGAGGCCCCCGCCGCGCGCAGCCGCAGGATCTGGCCAAGACAGTCAGCCTTGTCGCCCAGATACAGGGCAATGCGGCGCGTGGCGGGATCGGAGCCGGGCAGCAGGTCCGGCAGGTCGAGGGTTGCCGGTTCAATCAGGCGGTCGTCGATGCGGAACGCGGGCATGGGGTCGCTCATGGGATCGGGCTTTCCTAGAGGGTTCGGAACGGGATGGCTGGATTCGGCTGTGTCCAGCAGACGGGCGGTCAGCGATTCAGCTGGGATCAGGGGGTCATCCATGGCGAAGCCGGGGGCATTGAGCACGGTGTCGCGGACCAGTTGCCAGAAGCGGCTTTCGGGCAGGTAATTCGAGCGATGCAACAGATCGGCCAGATCCGACAATACATGGACGATCAGGCAATCCATCACCAGATCGCGCAGATCCGTGGCCGCGCCCATCCGGTGGTAAAGCCCGTCCGGCGCGTCCCTGAAGCCGGGATCGATAGCCGCCAGGTCGGGCAGCAGATCGGGGTCAGACAGATAATCTGGGACATATTCGAGACTCTCGCTGAAATCGCGGGCGATCAGCCCGGTGGGCCAACCGTTATCGTGGCGGATCAGCAGGTTTTGGCCATGCGCCTCCAGCCCGATTCCGTGGCGGGTCATCAACAGCCAGACCGGGCGCAGGATATGCAGGAACTGCGATAGCCATGCCTCGGTGCCGTGACGCCTGAGCCAATCCGCGATCAGTGGCCGCCCGTCGGGCTCGGTCAATGACAGGGCGCTGACGGGCACGGCATCCTCTGGCGGGGCGGAACGGCGGATTGCGGCGAGCTGCCCGCCCAGCAAACCGCGGGCGACGATAACGGCGGAATGTTCCGGCAGGATCGTCAGCGCGGCGAGTTCCGGGTCGTTATCGACCACCCTTCGCAGCCAGTCCGAGATCGCCGGCGCGACGGCCACGGACCACGGGACGAGATTGCGTACCGAAGAGGTGACGCCGACCCCGAGCGACAGTTTCAGGTGATCGCCGCCATTGCGCGGGGCCAATGTGCGCAGCGATGCTGTGGCCTGCATCTCCGGTCCGGTCCGATCAAGCAGGCGCAAGCGTCCCTCGGCCAGAAGGTGGCGAATGGCAGGTTCGCCCGACAATTGACGCCATTGCCACGGATGAACCGGGATCGAGCCGGGCGGGGCAAAGCCCTTTGCGATATCACCGCCCTCGGCATGGACAAGTTCGGGATCGACCGCCAGCCAGAGCGGTTGGATCGGGGCAGCGGCCTCGGGGCCGAAAGCGGCATTGTCATCGTCG
This sequence comes from Paracoccus saliphilus, assembly GCF_028553805.1. Taxonomy (NCBI): domain Bacteria; kingdom Pseudomonadati; phylum Pseudomonadota; class Alphaproteobacteria; order Rhodobacterales; family Paracoccaceae; genus Paracoccus; species Paracoccus saliphilus. Next base: position 43,876 of record NZ_CP067140.1, read on the forward strand.
CTGAACCCGATCCGCGATTTGAAACAGGGGTGATAGGGATGCCCCTCGATCAGCGCTGCTTCCAGCGCCAGCCCGGTCAGTGCCAAGCGGTTCGGGCGCAATGGACCGGCGGCACGCAGAAATTCGGCGCTGCGCTGCATTCCTTCCAGCAATGCCGATGGGTTCAACCCCGCTGCACGCAACCCGCGGCCAAGCGCCTCTGCGGTCAATGGACGACCACCCTCTTGCCTTGGATCACCCAGCAATCGCACCCGTCCGCTTGCCTGCACATGATGCGCGGCGCGAATGATCAATCCACCCACGATCCAGCCGCCCCGGATCGGGCGCAGAACGCCCTCGAACGCCAGCGTCTCGACAGCTTGCCGCAGAACCCGTGTTTCAGGCGACATCTTCAAGCCTCTGCATATTGCGGGCATACGCTGCGATCGGGTTCGGGATTTGCACATAGGGCGCGCGTTCGCCGGGGATGTGCAGCTCGTCCACGCCGCCAAGCTGGGTCAGAAGATTGCCCTTCATCGGCAGCCGCGCCTCGGTCAGCCAGCGCCGGGCCAGTTTGCCTCCATGACCCGGCAGTTCTATCGCCAGCCTCTCCAGTTGCGCGGCCAGCAGGGCAAGGGCACGGGACTCTGGCACCAGCCCGTCCTTTGCCAGCCGGTGAATCACGCTGAAGACCTGGTTGACGATCAGTGTATATCCAAGCGCGTCCTCGACCTCGGTTCGTGGATAGACAAGTTGCGGGATGGTGCGCTGTTCCGCATCGGCCATATCCTCGGATATGAAGAATCCCTGATTGTCCCGCAGGTCGCAGCGGCAGGGCAGTCCTTGCGACAGGTCCAGCAAGGCGTTCTGCTGATGCGCCTCGAAGCCGATCCCGGTCTGGTCATAGAGACGCAGAAGCGGGGTGAGGGCGACATCCATATAGGCGCCAAACCATTGTACAGGATCATGCGTGCCGATCGCCCTCGCCAGCATCGAGCGGCGCCCCGGCAAGGGTGCTGCGCTTAATGCGGCCACCTGCACCACTTGCCCGCCCCGGCCGTCCCGGTAGGGATTGTCGCGCAGGATGATTTCAAAGCCTGTCTCGGAACGGCCGGGAAGGTCCAGAGTCAGCCAGTGGGGATCCGAAATCAGGCGCATCGGGCCGAAGCGATCCGCAAGGCCCGCGATGCGCTGTGCCATAAGCGCGCCGGCCAGCAATTCATGGCGTTTGTTCATCCGCTGTGAATTGGTCACCGTAACGGGAAGCGAGACCTTCACCATATACGCGCAATCCGGATTCCAGAGGGTCCGCACCGAGGATGTCGCATGCCATGACGGGCCGACCGGTCCCAGATCGCGGATTCGTTCATCGGCCAGTATTGCCGCAATCTGCGGATCACGCGACAAGCGATCCAGCGTCAAAGGATGCGCGGGCAAAAGCATTCGCCCATCACCGGGATCGACATCGAAGCCCGGAAGATGGCGGGCAAGCCCGGGCTGCGTGGCCGCAAACAGCCCGGCTTCGACCGACAGGGCATGCAGGCGTAGTGCTCCGCGCCAGTCCGGCGTCGTCTCGTGCTCTTCCATGACCGATATACCGCCCAACGCCTTTGGGGCCGGGTGCATCCAGTGGCCAAATATCAGTGCTTGCTCGGCGGCAAGAAAATCGACCGGATCGTCGGGCTGTGTCAGACGGTCCCGGACAATTCCTGCAATGCGGTCACGGCTGGAGCGTGCCCGCCGCACCAGTTCCGGGGCGGTGGATGGAGATATCTCCCCCAGTCGTTCCAGCAAGAGGTCCAGCGACTCGGCTTCGGTGGGGCGCCGTTCCGCATCAAGCGCCATATGCTCGATGCATGGCGGACCGCAGTGGCGGGGTTCCGCCAGTTGGATATCGAGCCTGCCTTTCGCCGTGTCTATGGCCAGCCGTGTCTCGGAAGACTTGGCGATCTCGCGCTGCCAGCAAACGAGCAGAGACTGCAGGCTGACCTGGTCGGCGATGGATTGTGACAAAGCTGCGCCGTGCCGAGGGTTGCTATTCATCCGCCTCTCCTGGTCGGACCGCGTCACGGATGTGTTGCGGCGGGAATGGAAAGGCTGGCAAATGCTGGCGCTTGGATCGCGCTTAGTAATCCTTATTTAATTAGTCAACATATTTGGCGCGAGTCGCATCCAAAGTCACACCTCTTAGGTGACGGAATACAGTCGATGAGCGGAACATTGCCGTAGCGACCAGATTACCTTTCATGGGGAAGGGCAGGCGTATTCCTGGGCTCTCCTCTTTGATCCAGCGCGCCGCCGAATCTTTGGGCTTGCGTGCTTTCCGAGAGATCGAATCTTCCAACGGCTGAAAAAGCTTGGGATTTCCTCTTGTCAAACGATTGCGTTCGGACGACCTTGAACCAATCCGATAATGGTTCACGACTTGATGGATGACGAAGCCATAGACTTGGGCGATACACTTCTCGATTTGCAGGGATTGACGTTGCATATCCCGAGGCACGATGCCCCGCTGCTGGACAATGTGTCCCTGACGGTGCGCCGGGGCGAGACGCTGTGCGTCGTAGGTGAATCTGGATGCGGCAAAAGCCTGACTTCCCTGGCGATGATGGGGCTTTTGGCTCCGGGTCTTCTGGCCGGCGTGGCAGGGCGGATGCGGTTTGAAGGTGCCGGGATCGAACTGGCTGATCAGGCGGCACTGGCAAAACTGCGCGGGCGGCGGATCGGGATGATCTTTCAAGAGCCGATGTCCAGCTTGAATCCCGCTCACAGGATTGGCGATCAGATCGCCGAAGGCTGGCGGCGGCACAATTCAGGCGATGGCGAGGATGAGGCGCTGGCAATCCTGCGCCGTGTCGGCCTACCAGCAGCCGAGCGGAGGATGCGGGACTATCCCCACCAGATGTCGGGCGGCATGCGGCAGCGGGTGATGATCGCCATGGCACTGGTCAACAATCCGGCATTGCTGATCGCGGATGAACCGACCACCGCGTTGGATGTCACGATTCAGGCGCAGATCCTCGACCTGATCGCCGAGCTTCAGTCCGAGCGCGACATGGGTACGGTCCTGATCACCCATGATCTGGGCGTGGTTGCAGAGATCGCGACTACGGTGGCCGTCATGTATGCCGGTCGCATCGTCGAATATGGTCCTGCCGATGCGATCTTTTCCGATCCGCAGCATCCCTACACGATCGGGTTGATGTCGTCCGTTCCGCCATTGCGCGGACCGCGGACGAGGTTGGCGACCGTGCCGGGAATGGTTCCCTCGATAGAAACGATGCCGCAGGGATGCCGGTTCTCCACGCGCTGCCCCTTTGTTCAGCCGCACTGCGCCACTCAGCCTGCACTTTCCGAGGTCGTTTCCGGTCATCGCGCTGCCTGCCATTTCGCGCCGCTCGAGCAGAAGCTTGAAGGGGCGGCATGAGCGAAGCCATCATCGAAGCCGAAGGATTGGCGAAACGGTTCGGGATTGGCGGCAGCCTGCTGACATCCCCGCAGCTTTTGCATGCCGTTGATGGCGTTGATCTGACCGTGAAGCGGGGAGAGACCTTTGCCATCGTCGGCGAGTCCGGATGCGGAAAGTCGACTCTCGCGCGGTTGCTGATGCGGCTTCTTACCCCGACCGAAGGACGAATCAGCGTCGAGGGGCGCGATATCTCGGATGTGGCTGGTCCAGAGTTGCGCAGACTGCGCCGTGATGTGCAGTTCATCTTTCAGGACCCGTTTTCATCACTGAATCCGCGCTTGACTGTTGCCCGGCTTGTGGGTGAGCCGCTGGAAATGCATCGTCCGGAACTGAAAGCGGCGGACCGCCGGGCCGAGGTTGCGCGCCTGCTGTCGCAGGTCGGGCTGCGGCCCGAGCATATGGACCGCTACCCGCATGAATTCAGTGGCGGCCAGCGGCAGCGCATCGGTATCGCGCGTGCTTTGGCGTCGGGCCCAAAGGTGCTGATCGGGGACGAGCCCGTCAGCGCCCTGGATGTCAGCGTGCAGGCGCAAGTGGTGAACCTGCTGTCGGATCTGCGTGATCGGTTGGGGCTGACATTGGTTGTGATCGCTCATGACCTGGCCGTGATCCGGCAGATGAGCGATCGCGTGGCGGTGATGTATCTGGGTCGTATCGTCGAAACAGGCCCGACCGACGCGATATTCTCCAATCCGCGGCACCCTTACACGCGGGCGCTTCTTGCTGCGATTCCTGATCCGGAGGGGAACGGGAGCAAGGCCGATCTGAAAGGCGAAACACCCAGCCCCATGGACCCGCCGTCGGGCTGTCATTTTCGGACCCGTTGTCCCCACGCGGAATCCCGTTGCGCCGAAATCCGGCCTCGGCTGGAAGACGGCGGCTCGGGCACCGAGGTTGCCTGCATACGCTGGCGCGAAATCGCGAGGGATATCGACGCGGCGCCTGCCTTGCGCCGCCGCAGCGAGGGGGCCGAGCAGCGATTCAGGTTGTATCGCGAAGCGCTGGACCGCGCCGAGACCACGACAACAGAACATCGACAGGAGGTTGAATCATGAAAATCCGGAAAGTCCTTTTCCTTGCCGCGATCATGGGCAGCACGGCTTTTGCCGCGCAGTCCCAGACATTGCGGATCGGGCTTGAAAGCGATCCCGACGCGCTCGATCCCGACAAAAGCCGCACTTTCGTGGGAAGGATTGTCTTTACCGCGCTTTGCGACAAGCTGATCGATGTGACCCCCGACCTGGAACTTGTGCCGCAGCTCGCGACCGAATGGACCGTCAGCGAGGATGGCAAGACCATCGACATGACATTGCGTGAAGGCGTCACGTTCCACGACGGCACGCCCTTCGATGCCGAGGCGGTGAAAGCCAATATCGAACGCTCGCAAACCCTGGAAGACAGCGTGCGCAAATCCGAGGTCAGTTCGATCGAATCCGTCGAGGCTGTCGATGCGACCCATGTCAAACTGCATCTCAGCGCGCCGGATGCGCCGCTTCTGGCACAGCTGGCCGATCGTTCCGGCATGATGCTGTCCCCCGCCAGTTTCGAAGGTGATGTGGCGGCGAATCCCGTCTGTTCGGGGCCGTTCAAATTCAAGAGCCGCGTGGCGCAGGACAAGATCGAACTCGAAAAATACGCCGAATACTGGAATGCGGACGCGATCCAGCTGGATGCGGTCACCTATCTGCCGATCCCCGACAGCACAGTTCGGCTTGCGAACCTGCAATCGGGTGATCTGGATCTCATCAATCGGCTGGCCGCCACCGACGTTCAGGCCGTCGAAGGCAATGCCGATCTCGCTTTCGCCCGGGCCGATGGGCTGGGCTATCAGGGGATTACCTTTAACACCGCGAATGGCTCGAAATCCGAGAACCCGTTTGGTCAGGATGCAAGGCTGCGTGAGGCATTGTCCCTTGCTATCGACCGCGAGGCGATCAATCAGGTCGTATTCGCAGGGCTGAATGCCCCGGCGAGCCAGTTCGTATCGGCTGCGAGCCCCTATTTCGATCCTGCCTATCCGGTGCCTGCGCGGGATCTAGAGAAGGCAAAGGAGCTGATCGCGGAAGCCGGCGTCGAGGGCGATTTGACCCTGGAACTGCAAGCCCCGAACCGGCCGGAAAACCAGCGGGTCGTGCAGATGATCCAGGCGATGGCAGCCGAAGCCGGGATCAAGATCGATATCGTCGCCAAGGAATTCGCAACAATGTTGGCCGATCAGCAGGCGGGTGACTTTCAGGCAAGCCAGGTCGGCTGGTCCGGTCGCATCGATCCGGATGGCAATATCTATGGCTTCGTCAGCACAGATGGCGGCTTCAATGACGGAAAATACTCCAATCCCGAGATCGACCGGATTCTCGCCGAGGCACGGGCCGTCAGCGATCCGGCCAAGCGCAAGGAACTGTATCACCAGGCCAACGAGATCCTGATGGCCGAATTGCCGCTTTTCTACATCTATAATGAAGCATGGCTCTATGGCGTGTCCAGTGGGATCGAGGGCTTCAGCCCCAGTCCGGACGGGATGATCCGTCTGGAAGGTGTGGCCAAGTCTGAATGAAATGAAGCTGTGACGGGCGGCCCATTCGCCGCCCGTCCCTTGTTCCAACCGAACCCCAGGTCAAGCGATGCTGTCTTATCTCGTCCGGCGATTGCTGATCTCGATCCCGACACTGATCCTGATCTCGATTTTCGTTTTCGCCCTGCAGAAATTGCTGCCCGGAGATCCGGTGCTGGCACTGGCCGGTGATGATCGCGATCCGGAAACGCTGAACCGGCTGCGCGAGCTTTATCATCTGAATGACCCTATCTGGATGCAGTATCTACATTGGGTCAGGGGGGCTGTGCAGGGCGATCTGGGGCAGTCGATCCGAACCGGCCTGCCTGTGAGCGACATGATCCTGTCCAAGCTGCCGGTAACGATACAGCTTGCCGTGATGTCAATGATCTTCGCTGCCGCGATCGGTATTCCCGCAGGAATAATCTCGGCCGTGCGCAAGGGAACCGTGACGGATTACATTGCCAATATCGTCGCGCTTTCCGGCCTGTCGATCCCGAATTTCTGGCTGGGAATCATGCTGATCCTGCTGGTCTCGGTGAAATGGCAGCTTCTGCCGGCCTCGGGCTATGTGCCGCTGACCGAGGACCCCGTGCAATCGGTTCGGACCATGCTGATGCCCGCTTTCGTGCTGGGCACCGCCTTGGCGGCTTCGCTGATGCGGCATACCCGCTCGGCCATGCTGGGCGTGCTGCGGCAGGATTACGTTCGCACGGCGCGGGCCAAGGGACTGACCGAGAGGACGGTGGTTCTGCATCACGCGTTCCGCAATGCACTGACGCCGGTCGTGACGCTGGCCGCGCTGTTGTTCGGCGAGTTGATCGCCGGTGCCGTGCTGACCGAGCAGATCTTTACCATTCCCGGTTTCGGCAAGATGATCGTCGATGCGGTGTTCAATCGCGATTATGCTGTGGTTCAAGGGGTGGTGCTGGTAACGGCTCTGGGCTTCATCCTGATGAACCTGGTCGCCGATACCTGCTATGTGCTTTTGAACCCGCGCTTGAGGGTAAGCTGATGACCCAAGCCGCAGCAGATCCGGTTTTGGCCCGCAAATCGCAAAGCCGGGTATGGCAGAAACTGCGTGGCCATCGCAGTGCGCAATTCGGTGCGGTGCTGGTCGGGCTGTTCGTCCTGTTGGCACTCGCCGCGCCGATCCTGCCGATACCCGATCCGGCGGCAACCGATTGGGGGGCGATCCGGCAGGCACCTTCGGCCGCGCATCCGCTTGGCACCGACGATATCGGCAGGGATTCACTGTCGCGGATGATCTGGGGAGCGCGTGCCTCGCTCTTGGCCGGGGTGGTCTCGGTCGCCATCGCGATTGTCATCGGCACGCCCCTGGGAATACTTGCCGGTTATTTCGGTGGCTGGACCGATGCGATCATCTCGCGCTGCACCGAAGCGCTTCTGGCGATCCCCTTCCTGATCCTTGCCATCGCCTTGGCGGCCTTTCTTGGCCCCTCGCTCACCAATGCGATGATTGCAATCGGTATCGCCGCCACCCCGATCTTTGTCCGGCTGACACGCGGTCAGGCGATCAGCGTCACGGCCGAGGATTACGTCGAAAGCGCCCATGCCATCGGACTTTCGACCCCGATCATCCTGCGCCGCTATATTCTTCCGAACGTGCTGCCCCCGGTACTGGTGCAAGCCACCCTGACCGTCGCCAGCGCGATCATTGCCGAGGCATCGCTGTCCTTCCTTGGTCTTGGCCAACAACCTCCCGCGCCGAGCTGGGGGGCGATGCTGAACACTGCCAAGGATTTCATGGCACAGGCGCCATGGATGGCGATGTGGCCCGGTATCGCGATCTTTCTCGTGGTGTTGGGCTTCAACCTTCTGGGCGACGGGCTACGCGATGCGCTGGATCCGCGCGAAGACTGAGAACAAGGAAAAAACATGAACGATTTCACCACCCGTCCCGATATTCGCGGCACATTCGGCACCGTTGCCTCGACTCATTGGATTGCCTCTGCGGTGGGGATGAGCATCCTTGAAAAGGGAGGCAACGCATTCGACGCGGCGGTTGCGACAGCCCTGGTGCTGCAGGTGGTCGAGCCACATCTGAACGGGCCCGGCGGCGATCTGCCCGCCATCGTTCATTTTGCCGAGACGAGCGAGACGCGGGTTCTTTGTGCGCAGGGCGTCGCCCCCAAAGCCGCGACGATGGATCACTATCGTCAGCATTTCGGCGATGGGCTGATCCCCGGTTCGGGCCTGTTGGCGACAGTTGTTCCGGGCGCGTTCGATGGCTGGATGCTGATGCTGCGCGATCATGGCAGCCTGGAGCTTGCAGATGTCATGGAGCCCGCCATCGGCTATGCGCGCGACGGGCATCCGATCCTGCCGCGCGTCGCCAACACGATCGAGGAACTGAGCGGGTTTTTCCGTGACGAATGGCCGACAAGTGCCGCGACATGGTTGCCCGGGGGCAAGGCTCCGCAGGCATGGTCGTTGTTCCGGAATCCCGATCTTGCCTCCACCTATCAGCGCATCGTCGATGAGGCAAAAGCAGACACGCGGGAGGCGCGCATCGATGCGGCCCGCAAATCCTGGTCGCAGGGTTTCGTGGCGGATGCGATCTGCGATTACCTTGCCGATGCCAGTGTGATGGATGTGTCGGGCAAACCGCATTCCGCCGTGCTGTCGCGCGAGGATTTGGCCGAATGGCAAGCGAGTTGGGAGGCGCCGCTGTCGATCGACTACCACGGTTGGACGGTCCACAAGACACAAAGCTGGTCACAGGGACCCGTGCTGTTACAGGGCCTGCAGATCCTCAAGCATTTCGATCTTGCCGCGATGGACCCGATGGGCGCCGACTTCATTCACACCGTGATCGAGGCAATGAAGCTCGCCTATGCGGATCGTGAGGCCTATTACGGCGATCCGGAGTTTTTCGATATTCCCATGAATGCGCTGCTGTCCGAGGATTATGCCGCCGAACGCGCCCGTTTGATCGGGGACTCGGCCAGCCTGGAGCAGCGGCCCGGCCGCCTGCCGGGGCTGGGGCATCTTGCCGATGATGCCGTCGTCCGCGCTGCGACGGATTTCAACGCTGCCCGTGGAGTCAGCGCGGGCGAGCCGACCATGGCCCATCTGACCGAGCGGCGTGGCGATACCGTGCATCTGGATGTGATAGACCGTTGGGGCAACATGGTCAGCGCGACTCCGTCGGGCGGTTGGCTGCAATCCAGCCCGGTCATTCCCGGCCTGGGGTTTGCCTTGAACAGCCGCGCGCAGATGTTCTGGCTGCGTGACGATCTGCCGACTTCGCTCAGGCCCGGTGCTCGGCCCCGGACCACATTGACCCCCTCGATGGCCGAAAAGGATGGCATCCGCGTGGCATTCGGCACTCCGGGAGGGGATCAGCAGGACCAATGGCAGCTTATCTGGTTCCTGCGCTATGTCCACCACGGCTTGTCGATGCAGCAATGCATGGATGCGCCGCTGTTTCACAGCAACCATTTCCAAAGCAGCTTCTATCCGCGCGACGCGAACCCGGGAGACCTGATGCTCGAGCCCAACTTCGATGAATCCGTGATTGCCGATCTTCGTCGCCGGGGTCACAGCGTCACGGTGGCTGAACCGTGGAGCATTGGCCGCCTGACTGCAGCAAGGCGTGATCCGGATGGCATGCTGACTGCCGCCGCGACACCACGGCTGATGCAGGCCTATGCCATCGGTCGCTGAGGAGCGCGAGGGTTGGTCATCACCCTCTGCCTCGATGAAGCTTGCTTTCAGGGGCCTTCTTCTGATCACCTCTACCGGGATGTTTCTAGATTGTTACCCGGGATAGCGGATGGATCAGCAGGACGGACTTTCCGACGTCATCGCGGCGCTGTCGCCGCATTTGTCCAGGGCCGCGGAAAGCGGTGGCCGTTTGCCTCCCGAGCGCAGATTGGCCGAGATGCTCAATATCCCGCGCCGCCGCTTGCGGCTGGCGCTGGACGAGCTGCAAACGCGCGGCGTGGTTTTCCGTAGGCATGGGCAGGGCACCTTCATCAGTCCGCCGCCGCGTCCCGATACTGGCCGTTACCGGTTTCTGGCAGGACGCCTGACGCTGGATCAGTTGATGGATGTGCGCTGTCAGATCGAACCGCGACTTGCCGAACTGGCCGCGACACGGGTCACTCTTGCCGATATCCGGCAATTGGACAATTTGCTGCGAAACACCCGGATCGCGGCAACCCCCGGAGAATATGATCTTGCCGACGAGGTCTTTCACTATCGTATTGCCGAATTGGCGGGAAACGCGCTGTTTCTCGAGATTTATGATCTTATCCGCCAGCTGCGAAGCGAGGCGGGTTGGCGCGAGCGGCGCGAGGAAACCAACGTGCCCGGCATGATCCGGGTGCTGGGTGAGCAGCATCAGCAGATCTTCGACGCCATCGCGGCAGGCAACCCGACGGCTGCGGGCGAAGCAGTGCACGCGCACCTAGCCTTCGTTGCCTCGGCGATCGATGTCGATTCTGACAGGGCGAAGCGTTCGGGGTCCGAAGCGGAGTAGAGGCTCAATTCGCGGCGCGGTTGGTCCTTGCTTTCAGAACGGTTTTCATCACCGGAACCAGGATTAAGGCAAGCGTTGCGATGACGAAGCCGCAAGCGATGGGACGTTCCAGAAAGATCATCGGATCGCCGCGCGAGATCAGCATGGCGCGCCGCAGGTTGGTCTCGATCAACGGGCCGAGCACGAAGCCGAGCAACAGCAGCGCCGGGCTGAACGAAGCCAGCGCCAGCGCATAACCGATGGCTCCAATTCCCGCGACCATGGCGATGTCGAAGACCGATCCGCGGACCGAATAGACGCCAAGGCATATGAACACGATGATCGCCGGGTAGAGCCAGCGAAACGGGATGCGCAGCATCGACACCCAGATGCCGATCAGCGGCAGGTTCAGGATCAGCAGGAACAGGTTGCCGATGCCAAAGCTGACCACCAGCCCCCAGAACATGTCGGGTCGTGCCTCGAGCATCATCGGACCGGGTTGGATGCCGTGGATGATAAGCGCTCCTAGCATTAGCGCCATGATCGGATCGCCGGGAATGCCGAGGGTCAATGTCGGGACGAATGCGGTGATCGATGCCGAATTGTTGGCCGCTTCAGGGCCTGCAATCCCCTCGATCGCGCCGTTTCCGAAACGCTCGGGGTGACGCGAAACCCGCCGCTCCAACGCATAGCTGAGAAACGAGGAGATCGTCGATCCGGTGCCCGGCAACGCTCCGAAGAAGCCGCCGAGCGTGGTGCCCCGGGTGATCGGCGCGATCATCTGGCCGACATCCTGCCGCGTCGGGATCAACTGCCGCAATGTGACCCGGTCGGGCGGACCATGCCGGTCGGCATCGCGGATATTCGCGATGACCTCGGCCACACCGAACAGCCCCATCGCGAGCGCGACGAGGTTGATGCCGTCCATCAGTTCGGTCTGACCGAATGTCAGTCGCTGTACGCCTGAATTCACATCGGTCCCGACGCAGCCGAGGATCAGGCCAACGACCACCATGGCAAGGCTCTTGCTTGGGCGGGCAGAGCCGATGGTCGAGGCGGCGATCAATCCCATGATCATCATCGCGGCATATTCCGCCGCACCGAATGCCGTGGCCATGCCGGCCAGCCATCCAGCCAGCATGACCAGTATCACGATGCCAAGGATCGAGCCCGCGAAGGACGAGATCATCGCCGTGAACAGCGCGACACCCGCCCGGCCCTGGCGGGCCAATGGATAACCGTCCAGTGTCGTGACCGCCGATTGAGGCGTTCCGGGCAGGCGCAGCAGGATCGACGCCACCGCACCGCCATATTGCGCGCCGTAATAGACCCCGGCCAGCATGACCAGCGCCGCCTCGGACGAGATGTAATAGGTGATCGGCAAAAGCAGGGTGATCGCGGCCATCGCCCCGATCCCCGGCAAGACACCGACAAAGGTGCCTAGAAGCGCGCCGAACAGGCTGTAGATCAAGACATTCGGCTGCAAGGCGACCGACAGGCCGTGACCCAGACCTTCGAGTGTTGTCATGTCAGCGGCTCCACGGCCAGACGGGAATGGTCATCTCCAGTGCGAGGATGAAGATGGCCCATGTGAGCAAGGTGACGGCGGCTGCCAAGACAAGGCGCCAGAGAATGCCGGGGCGCGGGGCGACCACGCTGGCGGTCAATGTCACGACTGCGGCCGTGATCACGATACCTGCGCGATTCATCAGCAAGGCGAACAGCAGCAGCGCGGCGATGACGCCCAGCAATTCGCGTCCGGCGAAGGGCCGCAGCTCACCCTTGCGCCAGAAGGCGGGCAGGGCGATGGCGGCGCCGAGTGCTGCCAGGATCACCCCCAACGAGACCGGAAAGAATCCCGGTCCCATCCGGCGAAGGCTGCCCAGATCGTAATGGATGGCGGCATAACCGGCCACGCCAAGGCCAAGAAGGGCGAGGAACCCGCCCCACAGGATATCGTGGTAATCGCGCCGCATCCGCCCTTGCCGCTTATTCCTGCGCCTCGGTCTTGTCGATCACGGCACCCCAAAGCTCTGTATCGTCCTTGATGCGGGCGGCGAATTCCTCGGGCGTGCCCGGCTCGGCCTTCCACCCGATGGCAAGCAGCTTGTCCTGAATTTCAGCGTCCCCGAGGATTTCGACGATCTCGGTGTTCAGCCTTTCGATGATCTCGGGATCGGTGCCGGCAGGGGCGATGAAGGCATCCCACAGCTCGGCGCGGAAATCATCGGGCAGTCCGGCCTGACCGGCCAGGACGGGAACCTCGGGAACCTGCGGGAAGGGCTCGGTCGAGGTGATGCCCAGCATCTTCATCTTGCCCGCCTCGACATGCGGCAGCGCGGCTGACGGGGCCATGAAACCGGAATCGATCTCGCCGCCCAGGATCGAGGTCGTGACCTCGGCATAGCTTTGGAACGGAATATGGAACAGCTCGATCCCCGCCTCGCTGGCAAAGAGTTCCGCGGTCAGATGCGCGCCCGACCCCTGGCCGACCGAGCCATAGCTGATCTCGCCGGGGCTGGCCTTGGCCGTTTCGATGAAACTTGTGGCGTCTTCGGCGGGGTTGTCGCTGGAAACCGCGAGCACCAGCGGAGTTGTCGCGATCAGCGAGACCGGCGCGATGTCGGTGGCGGGATCATAGCCCAGATCCGGGATCAGGCGCTGCGCGGTCGTCAGCGGCCCGTTGATCGTCACACCGAAGCTATGTCCGTCGTCTTTCTGCGCCAGCATCTGCTGCACACCGATGACGCCGCCCGCGCCGGGCTTGTTCTCGATGACGACCGGCTGGCCCAGTGCTTCGGACAGCGGATCAGCGATCAGCCGGGCGATCGTGTCGGGTGACGATCCCGCCGGGAAGCCGACATAGACATGCAAAGGACCCGAGGGCCATTCCTGCGCGAATGCGGGTGTCGCGGCTGCTGAGACGCCGATGGCGGCTGCGACAAGGCTGCGGCGGCTGATATGCTTGATCATGACGAAACGTTCCTCCTTCGATGCGCGCCTCTTGTTCCGCCTTTGCACGACAGCGTCAATGCCTGACCGGACATGCTCGCTGGTGATTCGCGCTGTTTGCTGTTCCACGTTGTGGCTTCATCCGCGGCAATTTGCTATGGACGAAACAATGCATCGAATGAGCCACGCGTTGTGAATGTGACAGCCTATAATTGCCCCAATTGCGGGGCTCGTATCAATGAACTGGCAAAAATTGCACGGATGGCGGCGTGTGACTCATGCGACACCGCGCTGCTGATCGAGGACGAGGTCGTGCGTGCCACCGGGCAAAAAGGCGTCATGCACGAGGCGACATCGCTGTTCGATATTGGCGATACCGTCAAGGCCGGGGATAGTTCTGTCCTCCTTAGGGGAAAGGCCCGCTTTTCCTATGGCCGCGGCTTTTGGGACGAGTTCTGGGGGTTGGATGCGGTCGGAAAGCCGGTCTGGATCTCGCTTGATGAGGGCGATGTTGCCGTGCAGCGCGAGCTGGTGGATGCAAGCCTTTCCAGAGCGGTTCAGAATGCCGATATCGGCGATGCCATTACTCTTGGCAGACGTGAATTTGTCATTTCCGAAATTGAAACGGCTGAATGCGTGGCATTGCGCGGCGCGTTCGATCATGAGCTGAAGGTTGGTGAAAGCTACGAATTCATCAATGCTTTGGGGAAAAATGGCGCCCTGTTGTCCTATGAGTACTGGATCGGCGGCGCGCAGCTATACCTTGGCCAATGGTTCAGCCCGTTCGATATCGAGGTGGAGGCCGCGCCATGACCCGCTCGGCCGAATTGAAATCAGTCAATTGTTCCTCTTGCGGTGCGGGGCTGAATGTTCTTGGCGGCGGACGGGTGACCACCCATGTCTGCTCCTATTGCGGCGCGGCACTGGACGCCAACGCCAATTACCGCGCCCTGAAATCCTTTGGCGAATTGCCGCGCCCCTCCAGCCCGTTCAAGCTGGGCGATCGTGGGACGCTTTTCGGCACCGAGTTCACCGTGATCGGCACCTTGGGGTACGAGGAGCGCTGGCAGGGTCAGCGCTGGCATTGGGTCGAGCACCAGGTCTTTTCCGAGACCCATGGCTATGCATGGCTCTCTGTCGAGGATGGGCATGTTACCTTTTCGCGCCGGATTCGCAGCGATGTCTGGTTAAGTGGGCTCAGGGTGGAAACCTCCGAATACCCGCCATCCGTCAGTTACCGCAACGAGAGCTACAGATATTACGACACAACGAATGCCGTGATCACCTTTGCCGAGGGCGAGTTCACCTGGCAGCCCGAGGAAGATCAGCGGACGCAGACGATTACCGCCTTGGGCGATACCCGGATGCTGGAATTTTCGCAGGGCAGTACCGAGCGCGAGGTCTATCTGACCAGCTATGTTCCGGCCGTGGATATCGCAGAGGGCTTCGGGATCGATCTTCCCCCGCCGATGCTAAAGGCCCACCCGTTGAAGCCGGTCAGGAAGTGGCGTCACACCGTGTTTGTCGCGGCCTGCTCGGCAGTTTTTGCGTTCATGTCGTTGATCCTTGGTCTGATCCTGTCGTTGCATCCCGGCGAGAATCTGGTGTCCGCGACTTACGACGTTCCGAATGATCTGCCGATCACTCTCCCTGTCGAAATCACCAATGATCGGGGGCTCGCTTGGATCGGGTTCGATAGTACCGTTACAGACGGTTGGGCTTACCTGAATATCGTCCTTCTTGGTCCTGACGGGAATCCTCGGTTTGTCATGGGCCGGACAAGCGAGAAATATTCCGGCAGGGATAGCGAGGGGAAATGGACCGAGGATGGCTCAAACGCCAGTATCAGGTTTCATCCTCTGGAAACTACGGGCACATACGAATTGAACATCGATATCGAGGAGGCGGGCTACTGGAAAGACAAGCGGCAGCTCTTGTTGGACCGGGATGACTATCCGCACGTCATCCGTCAGCTTGACGTGTCGGTTTCACAAGGACAATCAAGCGGCCTTGCGGCTTTCCTTGCGGCTTTGGGCTTTCTTGTCGTGGCAGTCGTCCCGCTTTTTGCGCGCGGTTTCGTCCATCAGAGACGCTGGTCCGGAAGTGATTGGGACGATGAGTGAGGGCAAACCTGAATGAGTGTTTTCCGCATATTCTTCATCGTCTTGTGTTTAGCTGTGTTCGGAAGCGCCTGGTATTACGGGCGCCTTGGTTTCGGTGGAGAAAGCACCGATGTGCCTTCTCCGACGGATGGTTCGATGCGGGTCGGAAGTTCCGGTGGGTACTATGCCGGGGGGAGCGTAAAATGATCTTTGCAAAGGGAAGCTGATATGGACCAAATCTTCGCGAATCTTCTTGTCGACGTGATCAGCACCGTGTTTTTCACCATTCTGGGATGTGCGCTGATGTGGGCGGTCTGGAAGGTCATAGACTGGGCCACCCCCTTCCCGGTGCTGAAGGAAATCGAACAGGATCAAAACGTGGCGCTTAGCGTCCTGTTCGGTTTCATCTTCCTGTCCATCGCCATCATCATCGCGGCCGTCATCGTCTCATGACCGCAGCGGCGAGGCCCGCACATCGTGATGTCTGGCTTCTGATTGCGACATTCCTGATCGCTGTCGCGGGGCTGATCTACGAACTGATCGCCGCGACGGTGTCCAGCTATCTTCTTGGCGATTCCGTTCGCCAGTTTTCGCTGGTGATCGGGGTGTTCCTGTCCTCCATGGGGCTGGGCGCCTGGCTGTCGCGCTTTGTCGAACGCCCGGTCGCGGGCTTTGTCTGGGTTCAGATTTCGGTGGCCGTGGTCGGCGGTTTCATGGCGCCGGCCCTGTTCTTCGCCTATGCTTATCTTTCCGCCGTTGGCCCGGTCCTGTTCGGTTTCCTCGCGGCGGTCGGCGTGCTGTCGGGAATGGAAATTCCCCTGATTGCCCGCGTGCTCGAAGATATCGGCGCGCATCGTTTCCGTTTCGAGAATGTCCTGAGCGTGGATTATGCCGGTGCGCTGATCGCGTCGCTGGCTTTCCCATTGCTGGTCGTGCCTTACCTGGGGCTGATGTCCGCCAGTCTCAGCTTTGGCGCGCTGAACCTTGCGGTTGCCGGTGTCTCCCTGTGGCTTTTCCGGAACGAGAGCAGTTGGGGGCAACGCATTGCCTGGCTGCTTGCGCTGGTGGCGACAATCGTGGCGCTAATCAACTCGGAGCGGCTTTTATCGGTCACCGAGGCCGAACTGTTCGAGGACGATATCATCTTCAGCGAGACGACTTCCTACCAGAATATCACTGTCACCCAGTTCCGGGATCGCACCCGGCTTTTCCTGGACTATTCGATCCAGTTCGATTCACTCGACGAGTATCGCTACCATGAGATGCTGGTGCATCCGGCGCTCGGGATGGTTCCGCGGCGCGAGAACATCCTCATCCTCGGCGGGGGCGATGGCATGGCCGCGCGCGAGGTTCTGCGGCATGACGATGTGAAGAACATCACCCTCGTCGATCTTGATCCGCGCGTGACCGAATTGTTCCGGGACCATCCGCAACTGTCGCCTCTGAACGATCACGCGTTGTCGGACCCGCGCCTAGATATCGTCAACAAGGATGCATGGCAGTTCGTCGAATCCGACGACCGGATTTACGATGTGGTGATCCTTGATCTGCCGGACCCCAAGAACCTGGCGCTTTCCAAGCTGTATTCGTCCGAATTCTATGCGCTGCTGACAGAGCGGATCGGGGTGCAGTCGGTGATCGTCACGCAGGCCGGGGCGCCATTATTCGCCCGCGAGGCCTTCTGGTCCATCGTCAAGACATGGGAAGAGACGCGCAATCCCGTCAATCCGAAAGCGCCGCTATCCGTGCTGCCCTATCACGGCTATGTACCAAGTTTCGGGGAATGGGGCTTCGTGATGGTCTCGCCCATGCGTTTGCGCGACCGCATGCCGGCTCTGCCCGAAGGGCTGCGCTACCTGGATTTGGCTCAGTGGCGATCGGCCATGCAGTTTTCGCCCGACATGGCACGCAAGGATGTCGAGGCCAATCGCATCCAGACGCATGCCTTGATCGATTACTACATGGATGGCTGGGAACAGTGGTTCGAATGACCGCGCTGAAATCGTCCCATCTCGATCCGCTGCGGGGAGAGGATTGAGGCCAACATCTCTGCCGCCCGCTCGGCATCGGCATCGCCGCACATGAAGATATCGATGGCGGCATAATCCCGTTCGGGCCATGTATGGATCGAGATATGCGACTCGGCCAGCAACAGGACACCGGTCACACCATTGCCGCCGCCGAAATGGTGAAACGCGCCCGACAGGATCGTCGCTCCGGCGGCCTTGGCGGCAGCGCGCAGCGCCGCTTCCAGCCGAGCCGGTTCATCAAGGAAACGTCCACCGAAATGGTCGATCAACAGATGCGCGCCGGGCGCAAATTTCTCCGAGTCAATCATGACTGCGGTTTTACCGTGAATGACCGGCAAGGGCCATGCGGCAGGTTCACTCGACGGTCACCGACTTGGCGAGATTGCGCGGCTGATCGACATCCGTGCCCTTGGCCACCGCCGTGTGATACGCCAGATACTGCATCGGGATCGCATAGAGGATGGGCCGGAACAGCCCCCCGCCCTCGGGCATGGTCAGCGTTGCGTGCACGCCCTCGTCTGCCGCGGCGATGCCCTCGTGATCCGACAGCAGCAGGATTTGGCCGTGACGCGCCATCACTTCCTGCATGTTCGAAACGGTCTTCTCGAACAGGTGGTCATAGGGGGCCAACACAATAACCGGCAGATCGCGGTCGATTAGGGCGATGGGGCCGTGTTTCAATTCGCCCGAGGCATAGCCCTCGGCATGGATATAGCTGAGTTCCTTCAGCTTCAGCGCACCTTCCATCGCCACCGGGAACAGCGCGCCCCGGCCCAGGTACAACACATCCTGCGCCTGCGAGAGCCATTCGGACAATGCCCGACAATGATCAGACAGATCCAGCGTCTGCTGCAAAAGGCCCGGAACCGCCCGTAGATCGGCCAGATGCTCGGCCAGTTCGGCATCTCCGATCCTGCCGCGATCATGTGCCGCCTTCAGCGCAAGGATCGCCAGCACGGTCAGCTGGCAGGTGAAGGCCTTCGACGATGCCACGCTCACCTCTATCCCCGCCAGAGTGGGCAGGGCGATATCCGCATCACGGGCTATCGCGGAGGTGCCGACATTCACCAATCCGACGGTCTGGCTGACATGGTCGCGGGCATAATGCAGCGCGGCCAGCGTATCCGCGGTTTCGCCCGACTGGCTGATGGCGATGAACCAGCTTTGCGGCGACAGCGGCGGCTCGCGGTAGCGAAATTCCGAGGCCACGTCGATATCGCAGGGCAGGCCCGCCAGCGTCTCGAACCAGTATTTTGCGACATGACCCGCATAATGGGCGGTGCCGCAGCCGACCAGAGACAGCCGGTCAACGTCGCGGAAATCCAGCCCGTCGGGCAGCACGATCCTGTCATCCTTGACGTAATGATTGAGGACATCGGCGATCACCGAGGGCTGTTGGGCGATCTCCTTGGCCATGAAATGGCGATACCCGCCCTTGTCGATGGCAGTGGCCCCGACATCGATCCGCCGTTCCGTGCGACCGACCTGCTGGCATTCCTCGTCGTAGATCTGTACGCCGGCGCGGGTCAGAACCGCGTGGTCGCCATCCTCAAGATAGGTGATCCGGTCGGTGAAGGGCGACAGCGCCACGGCGTCGGAGCCTAGGAACATCTCTTCGTCGCCATGACCGATGGCCAGGGGGCTGCCCTTGCGCGCGGCGATCATCAGATCACCCTCGCCCTCGAACAGGAATGCCAGCGCGAAAGCGCCTTTCAGGCGGGACAGGGTGGCGCGCGCAGCTTCACGCGCGGCCATGCCCTGCTCCATGAAATGACCGGCCAGAAGCGCCACGGTTTCGGTATCGGTCTGCGATTGCGGCTGGATGCCCTTGGCGATCAGCTCTTCGCGCAATTCGCGGAAATTCTCGATGATGCCGTTATGCACGACCGCGACGGGACCCGAGCGATGCGGATGCGCATTCTCTTCGGTCGCAGCGCCGTGCGTGGCCCACCTGGTATGGCCGATGCCGGTATGGCCGCGCAGGGGATCATGCACCAGGCGGTCCGACAGATTGACCAGCTTGCCCACGGCGCGGCGCCGGTCCAGCCGGCCAGCCGAGTCGATCGTCGCGACACCGGCGCTGTCATAGCCGCGATATTCCAACCGTTTGAGCGCATCGACAAGCTGTGGCGAAACCTCGTGACGGCCCAGGATTCCGATGATGCCGCACATCAGCCCTTCTCCTTCTTCGCACGCAGAGCCTGCATGAGCCGCACGCCAAGGCCGGGCTTCGTCGCCTGCCTTGCGCGGCCGATGGCGAGGGCGCCATCCTCGACATCCACGGTAATGACAGAACCCGAGCCGGTCACCGCTTGGGCCCCGACCCGAACAGGGGCGACCAGCATGGTGTCGCTGCCGATGAAGGCATTGGCGCCGATCTCGGTGCGATGTTTCATCACGCCGTCGTAATTGCAGGTAATGGTGCCCGCGCCGATATTGCTGTGCTCGCCGATATGAGCGTCGCCCAGATATGTCAGATGGCCGACCTTGACGCCTTCGTCGAGAACGGCGTTCTTGATCTCGACGAAATTGCCGACATGGACCTCGCCTCCAAGCTCGGCCCCAGTGCGCAGCCGGGCAAAGGGCCCAACGGTCGCGCCGGATGAGATGTGGCAGCCCTCAAGATGGCAGAAGGGCAGGATTTCGGCGCCGGATTCCACCGTGACGCCGGGACCGAAAACGACGTTCTGGCCGACGATGGCATCGCGCCCGATGGCGGTATCCAGCGAAAACCAGACGGTTGCCGGATCCGACAGCGTGACGCCGTTTTCCAGCGCCTCGGCTCGGGC
Organism: Paracoccus saliphilus; assembly: GCF_028553805.1. Taxonomy (NCBI): domain Bacteria; kingdom Pseudomonadati; phylum Pseudomonadota; class Alphaproteobacteria; order Rhodobacterales; family Paracoccaceae; genus Paracoccus; species Paracoccus saliphilus. Next base: position 64,234 of record NZ_CP067140.1, read on the forward strand.
GCGGGCCTGGAAGGCGGCCTCGGCAGAGGCAAGCTCGGCTCGGGTATTGATGCCCAATGTCTCTTCCTCGTCACAGGTGACGACATCGGCGCGACGATCCTCGGCCCGGGCCAGCGCCACAAGGTCGGTCAGGTAATATTCTCCTGCCGCGTTCTCGTTCGTCAGCCTGCCGATCAGTTGCCGCAACAATCCGGCATCCAACGCCATGACACCGGAATTGCACAGCGCGATCAAGCGGGTGGCCTCATCCGCATCCTTGAATTCCACGATCCGTTCCAGCCCCGCTTCGGTCACGACCAATCGGCCATAGCGGCCTGGATCCTCGGCCTCGAATCCCAGCACGACGAGATCGGCGGTATGGCTTGCCAGCGCCGCCAATGTATCCTCGCCGATGAAGGGCGTATCGCCGTAAAGCACGATCACCTTGCCCTCGAACTCTTCAAGTAGGGGCAGGGCCTGACGCACGGCATGGCCGGTGCCAAGCTGCTCGGATTGCAGGACAATCCGCGCGTCCGGTTCCAGGTTCTTGGTCGCCTTTTCTACCTCGTTGGCGCCGTGACCGGCGACGACGATGATCTCGGCGGGCTCAAGGCTGCGTGCCGCGGCCAGCGCATGGCCGACCAGCGGCACCCCTCCGAGGCGGTGCAGCACCTTGGGCAAGTCCGATTGCATGCGGCTGCCTTGTCCCGCTGCCAGAATGACCACTGCTACCGGTTTATCCGCCATGCCTGCCCCGTTATCTGTTCAATTTCGTTGTTCCGGGTTCTAATCCGTGACAGATGCGCTGGAAAGCCCTGGGGCATTCACCTTTGGTTTCGAATTGTTAACTGAAAGGGATACGGATGGCGGGAACCGTCGTTTTCGATCTGGATGGCACATTGGCCGATACCTCTGCGGACCTGATCGCCGCTGCGAATTCCTGCTTTGAGGCGCGCGGGCTGGAAGCACTTCTGGATCCGGTTGCGGATGCGCTGATCGCCTTTCATGGCGGGCGGGCTATGCTGCGGGCCGGATATGGCCGGATGCCGCAGGATGTGCTGCTGCCGCCCGGCGCGGAGGACGAGGATTTCCCGCGTCTGCTGGATTTCTACGGCCGCAATATCGCGGTCCATACCCGACTCTATCCCGGTGTCGAGACGGCGTTGGAGCGGCTTGCCTCTGACGGCCATCGGCTTGCCATTTGTACCAATAAACCCGAGGGGTTGGCGGAAAACCTCGTGCGCCGGTTGGGCATTCGTGACGCCTTCGCCGCGCTGATCGGCGCGGATACGCTGCCGGTTCGCAAGCCGGATCCAAGGCCATATCGCGCGGCGGTCGAGGCGGCGGGTGGCGAGGTTTCGAGATCCTTCCTGCTGGGCGACACGGAAACCGATTGCAAGACCGCCGCCGCAGCCGGAGTTCGGATCGCGCTGGTCGGCTTTGGTCCCGAAGGCGGGGCTATCTCGCGATTGAAGCCGGATGCGCTGATCGGTCACTATGATGAATTGCCGGATCTGGCACGGAGCTGGCTGAGCACGCGCGTGTCCGCATAAGACCCAAGCGTTGCGTGCAACAGCCTGCGTGCGTTGCATTGGCATCATCGCGCAACATGCACCCGTTTCAACCAGCAAATGCTGAGAATTTGACTGCACAACACGTACACAGGATGTGCACAGGGCGTACACAACCTGTACACCGGCAGCGTACGCTGCACGACGATTCGACCCCGTTCTCGCGAAAAAAGAGGCCTCCGATACCTGAACCCGGAACCGCCGCGCCAGATCCAGTACGAAAAACATACTGGACCGGGTGGCGATGAAAATGGGTCGCTTCTTCTTCATGCAAATATCCTCGGGGGGTGCCGGGGGGCAGACAGCCCCCCGGCCGCCGCGGGACGCAAATCGTTGGCACACGCCTTTGCCCTATCGGCGGCCAGCCAAACCGAAGAACCGCTCCGTTCCGCTGCCATCCCCCAACCGGTCCACGGCCTGCTCAAGATCGGCGGTGGCCGTCTCGCCCAGGACGGGCAGCGCATAGGCCCGGTATTTCCCGCGCAGCATCGCCATCGGCACCGGCGCCTCGGGATCGCCGATCGCCTCGGTCGGGCCCGAGGTCAGAACCCGCCCATCCCGCATGACAAGCCGCAGATCGGCAATGCGCCGGTGCGGGAATGCCGCGTTGTAATCCTCGTTCTCGGTGATGGTTATCGAGGCCGCCAATCGCCGGATCTCGGGATCGGCAAAGCTTTCCCCGGCGATATCCGCAGGATCGACGCGTCCGCGGGCCAGTGCCACGGCCGTCGGGTAGGCGGTGGAATATTGCGCCTCTTCGGTCGTCGCCGGTTCACGGATGGCGAGGCGAAGGGATTGGTGGAAGGTGACGATCTCGATCCGTTCGACCTGTTCGGATGTCAGCCCGTGTTCCGCCCGCAGGTTCAGTGCCGCCTGCACGGGGGGCTGTGCCCATCGGCAGACCGGCCAGAGTTTGAAATATTGCTCGGCGATGCGCCAGCGCTCACCGAGATCGGACCAGAGATCGGCGGTATCCTCGGCCTCGACCGTGATCGCGGGGGCGCCGGTAAAGCCATCCGCCGCAAGATATCCCGCCGAAACGCCCGCCATCGCGCCCCAGCCAGAGCCGTCCTTGAGCATGGTCGGATGATCGATGCAGCGCATCATCTGGCTGCGCGGACCGTGATATTCGGCGATACCGATGGCGTGGCGGGTCCGGGCGTGATCCAGCCCAAGCAGCCTTGCTGTCAGCGCCGCCACCGCGACGGCGATCCATGCGCCGGATGTGTGGTAATCGCTGGCGGTGCGGTGCAGTGCGATCCCGGCGCGGGTGCCGATCTCGTAGCCCAGAACCAGCGAGGCCAGGAATTCGCGGTCATCGGTCAGCCCTTCGGCCTGCGAGATGGCCAGCAGCGCGGGCAATAACCCGCAGCCGACATGGCCCTTGGTCAGCTTGTGGCCGTCATGCCCGTCCAGCGAGTCGATGGTCATGCCACCGGCCAGGGCCGCCCCTGCCGGGCTGACCCTGCGGCCATCCATCAGCATGGCCGCGCCCTTCGAACCCGCCGCGAAATGTTCCGCCGCGTGGTTGCGGATGATCCTCGACAGGCTTGTCCGGCTGCCCCCGGCGGCGACCCCCAGCAGGTCCAGAAGCCAGCGGCGGCCAAGCGCCAGTACCTCGTCGGGCAGGTCGGCGGCGCTTGTGTCATGGAGGAAGTCGTGGAAACCCGGCATGATCCCGGTCTCAGTCGCGCACGAAGTCGGGAACGCCGAGCGTTTCAAGCAGGCGTGACGTCTCGTTATGGACCAGCGCGATATTGCTGTCGCGCACGGTCGGCAACAGGTGACGGGCGCGGCGAATTTCATCGTAATCCAGCACGGTGGAGATCAGTTCCTCGTCACGGCCGGCCACCGCCAATGTGCGCCCGAAGGGATCGATGATGCATGAGCCGCCCCAGAAGGTCAGGTCGCGCTCGGTCCCGGTTCGGTTCACCATGATGACCGGCGCACCGTAGATCATCGCGTAGAAGCGGCAGGTCAACATCCATCCACCGGGATTGTCGAATTCCACGCCCACGGCCTCGATGCCGGAACTGACCGGGCAGGCCAGCAGTGTCGCGCCGTGCTGGAAGGCGAGGTGGGTCAGCGCCGGATTCCAGACATCGGCACAGATCAGCAACCCCGAACGCCAGTTTTCGTCCAGCGCCCAGGTCTCGACGAAGCGGCCCGAGGCGTAATGCTTGCCTTCCTCGAGCTTGCCGTAATTGGGCACGTTCACCTTGCGATGCAGATGCACGAGCCTGCCATTCTGAAGGATCGCCGCCGAATTGTAGAATTGCGCGGCCGGGCCTTCCTCGATGAAGCCGACGGTGACCGCCATCGGCCCGGCTGCCTCGGCCAGTTGCTTCAGCCGGGGGTCCTTGCGCGACATCGCGGCTGTCAGCAGCTTTTCCGGCCCGTAATGGCCGGTCAGGGAAAGCTCGGGCATGACCAGCATGTCCAGCCCGGCCTCGCGCCCCTTGGCGATCCAGTGCAGGTGACGGTCGAGATTGGCATCGACATCGCCGATCTCGCTGGCGAACTGGGCCGCGCCCACATTCAGCTTCTTACGGTTGGTCATGGGCGCGCCTTGTCAGCAAAAAACTGGTGGTGGGCGGGACAGTCCCGCCCGGTCGGTCAGATCAGGCCGTTATCTTCGAGGAATTGCGTCGCCGCATTCTCGATCGAGATCTTCTCGACATCGACGCTGGCATTCAGATTGGCCATCACCTCGTCATTCAGCTTGGCAGAGACCTCGTTCAGCACCTCGCCGATATCGGGATTGGCTTCCAGCACCTCGTGGCGGATCACCGGCGCAAGGGCGTAGCTGGGGAAATAGCCCTTGTCGTCGGCGAGTACGGTGAAATTGAAGGCGGGGATTCGGCCATCGGTCGCGAAGACCAGCCCGACATCGACCTGCCCGTCCTTGAGCGCCTGATAGACCAGCCCGGTATCCATCCGCTTGATATTCGCGCGGCCGAATTCGAATCCATAGGTTTCCTGCAGGGGCTTCAGGCCGTCGGCGCGGGCATAGAATTCGGCATTCGAGGCAAGGGTCAGGTCGCTGTCGTCATTCACGGCCTGGGCCAGATCCGAGATCGTGGCGATGCCGGTTTCCTCGGAATCCTCGGCGCGCATGGCGAGGGCATAGGTGTTGTTGGCCTCTGACGGGTTCAGCCAGACGATGCCCTTCTCGGCGTCCAGTTCCTTGACACGCTCGTAGGTCGCTTCGGGGTCCAGCTTTTCCTCGATCTTGTTATAGGTGATGAGCGAGGTGCCGGTATATTCCCAGTAGACATCGATCTGTCCGTTCTCCATCGCCTGCCGCACGGCAGCGGAGCCCATTCCGGCGCGGTTGTCGACATTGTGGCCATTCGCCTCGAGCACCAGCTGGGTGATGGCCGAGAGGAGCTGCTGTTCGGTGAAGTTCTTGCCGCCGACGACGATATCGGCAGCTTGCGCGCCCATGGCGAAGCCCGCGAGGGCAAGGCCGGTGAGGGCGGATTTGACGGTGATGTTCATTTGAAACTCTCCCTTTTGTTGGCTGGATAGGGTTTCCTATCGCAGCGGATTCACGCCTTTGGGGATCAGGTGCAGCTGCGCCTGTCCCATCAGGAAATCGACGGCAACGGCAAGCGCGGCGGTCGGGATCGCCCCGGCCAGCAGCATGCCGGTATCCATCAGGTCGATGCCGGTGAAGATCAGTTCGCCCAGCCCGCCACCGCCGATCAGGAAGGCCAGCGGCGTCGTGCCGACATTGATCGCCAGAGCGGTGCGGATGCCGGAAAAGATCACGTAGAGCGCGTTGGGCAGCTCGACCCGCCAGAGGATCTGGCGCCGGGTCATGCCCATGCCCGTCGCGGCCTCTTTCAGATGCGCGGGAACCGTCAGCAGACCGGCATAGGTATTGCGCACGATGGGCAGAAGCGAGGCGACGAACAGACCGAAAAACGCAGGCGGGAAACCGATGCCGAGCAATGTCATCGACAGCGCGACGACGGCCAGTGTCGGGATCGTGGTGCCGATATTGAAGATTTGCATCACCGTCTCGGCATATTTCTCCATTGACGGGCGCGACAGCCAGATCCCGACAGGCACCCCGATCAGGATCGCCGCGACGCCTGATGAGGCAACGAGCACCAGATGCTGTTTCGTCAGGTAGACGATATCTTCCCAATAGGTGACAATCGAGTCCACCAGGCCCGAGGCCGAGACCCATATCCCAAGCGCGAATACCAGAAGCAGGGTGGCCGCGCGCCCAAGCCCAAGCGATTGCGTCATGACGCCTCCAGCTCTTCGGGGGCCTTCCGGTCGCGGGCATAGGTGGCGCGCAGCGCCGCGGTCACGTCAGGCTGCGAGATCACGCCCGCGAAGCGGCCCTGATCGTCGGTGCAGGCCAGCCACATGGTATCCTGCGCGAACATCTCGGACACGACAGCGCGCAGATCGGCGCGGACCGGGACGGTCGCGGGCAGCGGATGGGCCAGGTCGCGTACCGTTCCCGAAGCGCCGGTCATCTCGTCCGCGGTCACGAAGCCGACCGGGCGATGATCGCTGTCGATGACGACCGCGATCCGGGCCTTTGCGGCGGACAGGGCCTGCCGCGCATCGTCGATCTTGGTCGAGCGCGAGGTGATCGGCGCATCGCTTTTGGCCACCTGTTCGGCGGTCAGCAGGCGCAGCCGTTTCAGGGTGCGGTCGGCGCCGACGAAATCGGCGACGAATTCATTCGACGGATGCGCCAGGATCCGGTCGGGAGAGGCATATTGCTCGATCCTGCCCGCCCGGAAGATGGCAACCTTGTCGCCCATCTTCACCGCCTCGTCGATATCGTGGCTGACGAACATGATGGTCTTCTTCATCTCGGACTGCATCTTCAGGAACTCGTCCTGGATGATCTCGCGGTTGATCGGATCGATGGCCCCGAAAGGCTCGTCCATCAGCATCACCGGCGGATCGGCGGCCAATGCCCGGATCACGCCGACGCGCTGTTGCTGTCCGCCCGACAACTCTTTCGGAAAGCGCTTCAGGTATTGGCGAGCATCGAGCCCGACCAGGTCCAGCAATTCGGCGGCACGGTCCTTGGCCCGCTTGGCGTCCCAGTTCAGCAGTTTTGGTACGACGCAGATATTTTCCTCGATGGTCATGTTGGGGAACAGGCCGATCTGCTGAATCACATAGCCGATATTGCGGCGCAGTTCGATATCGTCGAGCCCGGAGGTATCCTTACCGTCGAGATAGATCTTGCCGCTGGTGGGCGGGATCAGGCGGTTGATCATCTTGAGCGCGGTGGTCTTGCCGCAGCCGGAGGGGCCCAAAAGGATGCAGATCTCTCCCTCGGGCACCTCCATGTTCACCCGGTCGGCGGCAACGACATCGCCATTCGGCGTCCTGAAAATCTTGGTCAGGTCTTCTAGACGAATCATGTCAGATGTCCTTCCTCTGAATTATTGTCGTTGCCGTCCATATCCCGTCAGTCGGCGACCACGACACCGTAGCGGTCGCGCAGGTGATCGCGGTAGAGCGCCTTGACCAGCGAGGCGCACATGGCCAGCATCACGAAGGTGAATGGCAGCGCCCCGATGATCATGGCGTTGGACAACGCGTCCAGCCCGCCGTCGCCGGCCAACACGAGCGCCGCGATCAGCAGGGTCAGGATGATGCCCCAGATGATCCGGTGCTTGATCCCGGTATCGACCGCACCGCCAGCCATGATCGTGTTCATCACCAGAATACCCGAGTCCGCCGAGGTCACAAGGAATGTGACGATCAGGACCCCGCACATGGCCGCAAGGGCCATGTAGAGACCATCGCTCAGCATGTAGGAAAGGGTCACGAACAACTTGTTGGTGTTCGACGCGTCGAGGATGGCGCCATTCGCGATATTCGACATTTCCAGGTCGATTGCCGTCGCACCGAGGATCGTCATCCAGGCGAAGCAGACCAGCGAAGGGGCGATCACCGCGCCGAGGATGAATTCGCGGATGGTGCGGCCCTTCGAGATCCGCGCGAGGAACAGACCGACAAAGGGCGAGAAGGCGATCCACCAGGCCCAGTAGAAAGTCGTCCAGCCGGATTGCCATTTTCCGACCTCGGTATCGGTCGGATAGGCCTCGGTCGACAGGCCGACGAAGTGTCGGACATAATCCACAAGCGCGGTGCCATAGGTGGTCATCGCGAAGAGGAACGAACCGAAGACGATGAAGGTCAGCAGCAGGACGCAGGACAGAACAAGGTTGAGGTTCGACAGGTATTTGACGCCTTTTCCGACGCCGGACACCGCCGAGAGGATCGACATGACCATCACCAGCACAAGTGCGACGATCACGCCGATGCTGCTGGGCGTTGGTGCGCCTCCGTTCTCGTCGGGGGTCAGCAGCCATTCCATTCCGGTGATCGCATAGACGCCCTCGACCATCTGGCTGACGCCGTAACCGATCGTCACCGCGACCCCCATCAGCGTTGCGATAACGCCCATGATATCGACGAGATGCCCGAGAGGTCCGTTCACCGCGCGCCCCAGAAGCGGCGTCAGCGCCGAGCGGATGGTCAGGGGCATGTCACGGGTATAGGCGTAATAGGCCAGTGCCAGTCCTGTCGTGACATAGATCGCCCAGGCATGGATGCCGTAATGCATGAAGGTATAACGATAGGCGCTGGTCAGGGCGGCGGCCGTATGCGGCTCTACATTGCCGCGCACGATCTCGGGGTTGGAACCCCAGAGGCCGAGCGGCTCGGCCGTGGCAAACACCATCAGCCCGACACCAAGCCCGGCACCGAACATCATGGCGAACCACGAGAATGTCGAGAATTCCGGCGGCTCACCCGCGGGACCGAGCCTGCGCCGGCCCGATGACGGGATCAGGGCGACGATGAGGCAGAAAAAGGCGAAAAAGCCGACGGACAGGATATAGAAGCTGTTGAACACGTCGAGAAGGCGGGCATTCAGGTTGGACAAGAATCCGCCCGCGCTGCCGGGAAACAGCAGCGCCCAGACAACAAGCAACGAGATGCCGATCTTGGAGATCAGCGCGATAGGTAGGGAATAGCCCTTGTAAAAACCCGCGTCTTCGGTCGGAATATCGATATCTGTGAATGGTGGTGCAACTTCGGTCATTGAAATCTCCCTGTTACTCGTTGCTATTGATTGACGGCTTTCCGCCTTGATTGTGTTTTGCCGTTTCTTTGTGGACCCCTGTTGTCATTGGGCAGGGGATTGAAAACGGACCTTGTATCCGTCAGCGTTTCAGCCCTGCCGGGGTCAGTCGTTTTTGCAGTTTCAGCAGACCCCAATCTGCGGCAATGGCCAGCAGCGAGACGGCAATCGCCCCGGTGATAAGCTGGCGCGGATCGGTTTGAGATATGCCGCGGGCAATCAGCACGCCAAGCCCGCCCGCGCCGATATAGGCGGCAATCGCGGCCACGCCTATATTCATGACCACGGCGGTGCGCACGCCCGCCATGATGACCGGGATGGCGATCGGGATCTCTAGCCGCGCCAGGCGCTGGAACGGGGTCATGCCCATTCCTGTCGCTGCCTCGCGCAATGCGGGATCGACATTGGTGATTGCCGTATAGGTGTTTCGGACGATGGGCAGTTGTGAATAAAGCAGGATCGCGATCACCGCGGGCAGCCAGCCGATCCCTTGCCCGATCTTGGAGAGTATCGGGATCATCAGGCCAAACAGGGCGATCGACGGGATCGTGACGATGATCGAGGCGACGTAAAGCACCATATCGGCGATACGTTTGTTCTGGGTGATGGCGATGCCGATCGGCACGCCCGTCAGGATTGCGAAGCCCACCGCGACCACGACGATCGAGATATGCTCGCCCGCCAATCCGAGGATAACCAGCCAGTTATTCGCGATGAAGCCCAGAATCTCCAATATTCCCCCCTCTTTTCTGACGATGGATCACGATCCAGTCAGCAGATATCCCGGGATAGCCCGGATCGGCCCGAGTCACGTTGCGTGTTTCCGTCATCGTCTTGTATAAATCCGCCATAAACCACCATCTCGGGCAAAGTTCAAAGGTCGCGGTCCGAAAGAGTGGTATCTACCGATGGCTGCGGATCCTGACTATCGCCCGCTTACCATACCGGCCTTCAACAGAAATTTCTTCGCACATGATGCCCGTCTTGCCGGTCGGAAAGCTGGCTGCCGATGTCGGAATCATTGGCGCATATCCGGCTGCCGAAGCGTCAGGATGGAGGGCATCGAGAAGCGGGGCCTCGCCCGCGAATTGGATATTCAGGAGGCATCAACGATGCTGAAGGAACGAATTGCAGGGCTGCTGGACCAGCGGCTTTCCGGCCACTCGCTTCCCCGCGATTTCTACGTGGACGAGCAGATTTTCCAGGCCGATATAGAGGCCGTGTTCGAGACCGACTGGCTTTTCGCCTGCAGCACGGTCGAGATTCCGCGCCCCGGCGATTACCTGACATTGCGGGTCGGCCATAACCCGATCGTCGTGCTGCGCAACCGCGAGGGCGAGGTCGTGGCGTTCCACAACACCTGCCGGCATCGCGGCTCTCAGCTTTGCCTCAAGGAAAGGGGGCGCGCCAATCGCCTGGTCTGTCCCTATCACCAATGGGTTTACGAACTGGACGGCAGCCTGATCAACGCCCGGCAGATGCCCGATGGTTTCGATACCAGCGGCTATAGCCTGACGCCGGTGCATGTTCAGGTGATCTGCGGCATGGTTTACATATGCCTTGCAGACGAGCCGCCGTCGCTGGAACGTTTCAGGGCCGGTGTCACCCCCTATATCGCGCCGCATATGCCCGACCGCACCAAGGTCGCCTTCACCTCGACCATTGTCGAAGAGGCGAACTGGAAGCTGGTGATCGAGAATAATCGCGAATGCTATCATTGTGCGGCGAACCATCCCGAATTGCTGGTTTCGATGGTGGAATTCGCCCTGCCGGACGATCCGCAGGCAAAGACCCAGTTCCAGGGGCTGATGGATCGTTCGACCGCGCGGTGGGACTCGTTGGGATTGCCTCACAAGCCAGCGGATGGCGGGATCGAGTTCCGCTGTATCCGCTTGCCTTTCAACGAGAACACCGTGTCCTTCACGACGGATGGAAAACCGGCCTGTAACAAGCTTCTGGGCGATTTCACCGAACAGGATCTGGGGTCGGTCCGCATGTTCCGCGTTCCGCATAACTGGAACCATTTCCTGTCCGATCATATCATCCATTTCCGGGTCCTGCCGATCTCGGCGAACCGGACAGAGCTGCGCACGACGTGGCTGGTTCACGAAGATGCCGTCGAAGGCGTGGATTACGATGTCGAGCATCTGACCGCCGTGTGGCTGGCGACCAATAGCGAGGACGGAATGCTGGCCGAGAACAACCATCGGGGGATTCTGTCGCGCGCCTATCGGCCGGGTCCCTATGCACCGTCGGAATTCATGTTGACCCATTTCACCGATTGGTATGCGGGCAAGATGGGCGACTATGTCGGCACCCCACGAACGGCAGTAGCAGCGGAGTAGGGACGTGGATACGCAAGCAATCTCTACGGGCCTGATGCCCCTGTCCTGTGTCGGAATTCGCGAGGAGACGCCGACGATCAGGACCTTCCGCCTGCGTGCGTGCTCGGGGCCGGTCAGCTTCGTGCCGGGTCAGGCTCTGGTGCTGAAAGTGCCGATGCCTGGCGGGCCGCTCTGGCGCAGCTTCACCATCTCGGGTGGGAGCGAGGGCGATCTTCACCTGACCATCAAGGCGCAGGCTGCGGGTGGCGCAACCCGCTGGCTGCATGACAATTTCCGAGAAGGCGATGTCATCGAAGCGCGCGCTCCGCGCGGCGCCTTTACCCTCGGGTTGCGAAGCAATGAAAAGCTGGCCTTTGTCTCGGGTGGATCGGGCGCGACGCCGATGATGGCGATGCTACGCGATCTGGCCGAGAGCGAGCCGGATGCGGATGTGGCCTGGTTCCACGCCGCACGCGATCCATCCGAGATGCTGTTCGCGTCCGAATTGACCGAGTTGCAGCGCCGGATGCCGCGGTTGAGCGTGGCCGTAACGGTGACGCGGCCTGCTCCGGGGTGGTTCGGTTATCATGGCCGCATCCGCCGTGGGCTTTTGGCCGCAGCCGTGCCGGATCTCGGCCGCCGCGAGGTGTTCTGCTGTGGTCCTGGTGGTTTCATGCAGGAAGCGCGGCTGATCCATGCGGCAGAAGGTGGTGTGAAGACGCAGTTTCATACCGAGAGCTTTGGCGGGGAGGCTCCGGTCATCCCTGCTGCGCCCGAGCCGGTCGAAACGGGCGGTCCTGCCCATCTGCTCAAGGTGAACGGCCGTGACCTGCAGATCCGGCCGGTCGAGACGGTCCTGCAGGCCAGTTTGCGCCAAGGTGTCGTCATCCCCTGCGGTTGCGGCGAGGGCATGTGCGGCACCTGCATGGTCAAGCTGGTTTCGGGCGATGTCGATGCCCGGCCCAATGGTGGACTGACCGCGGACGAGGCAGAGCAGGGCTATATCCTCGCCTGTTCGAGCCGTGCGGTCTCGGATGTCGAGATTGCCCTGGAATAGCGGTGCCTGCATTGCCGGGACTCATCAGCCGCCAACCCGCTTGGGATTACCGGGGCGGTGACGAATTGAAAGAGCTCTTGAAGCCGGTACAGCGCCCGATCAATCATGGTGCAATGCCATCGGGGACCGCCAATGTTTTACGATGAGATCAGGGAGCCTCTGTGCTTTGCATTTCTGATGCTCGACGGGCAATCGATGATGAGCCTCGCCTCGGCGACGGAACCCCTGCGGGCGGCCAATCGACTGTTGGGGCGTGAGGCGTTCCGGTGGGATCTCTGCAGTCTCGATGGATCTCCCGTGTTGGCCTCGAACGGATTACCTTTTCAGGCGATTACGCTGGATCAGGCGTTGGAGCGCAATCACGCGATCTTTCTGTGCGGCGGGGTCCGGCTGGAGCCGCCGGACGAGCGGCCCTACCTGGCGGCGATGCGGCGCGCGGCACGTGGCGGGTTGGCGCTTGGCGCCTTGTCCACCGCCAGCTATCTGATGGCACAGGCGGGGCTTTTGGATGGCTATCGCTGCACGATTCACTGGGAAAACCGGACGGCCTTCGAAGAGGATTTTCCACATCTCGAGATGACCTGCACATTGTTCGAGATCGACCGGAACCGGTTGACCTGTTCGGGCGGGACAGCGGCCATGGACCTGATGCTGCAGATCGTTGCCGACCGGCACGGAGCCGATCTTGCGCAAGCTGTCGCCAACCAGTTCCACCACGAGAGGATTCGCGAGGCGAACGAGGATCAGCAGGGAGGAATGGCGCAACAGATGACCGCCTTGCCCCAGCCCTTGCAGAGGGTCATCCGGCTGATGCGGCAGAATCTGGAAATTCCGGTGCCGATCGAGGAACTGGCGGAAGAGGTTTGTCTCAGCGCAAGGCAGCTTGAACGCTTGTTCCGTCTGCATCTGGGGATGACTCCGGTGCGGTATTACATCTCGCTTCGCGTGGATCGAGCGCGTGAAATGCTTCTCTATACCGAGAAGCCGATCATGGATATCGCGGTCGCGTCGGGTTTTGCCTCCACCTCGCATTTCTCGAAATGGTTCAAGGAATTCAATAATATTCGACCAACTGATCTGCGCACGCGTGCAAGGCTCTTGCGCTCGCAGTATCATCGCAGCCCATCCGCATCCGATACGCAGGAGTAGCCGGAAATCGTTCTTGTCGTGGGGTGCGATCAGGGACCTGGACGCTATCCCGCCTGTTTCCTTTGAATGGTGCGTATGGCCTTTTCAGGCAAGAAAATGTCTTTTTCAGGCACATTGCTTGCCTTTCGCTGTGCCAGATTGATCGGGAACAAGGAGTGCCATGCGATGCATTTTTCTGGCTTTCGCGTCATCAAGGAGGCGCTGACGGGGCACAAGGGGTGGAAACCGCTCTGGCGCAATCCCGATCCGCAGCCATCCTATGACTATATCATTATCGGCGGTGGCGGGCATGGGCTGGCAACGGCCTATTACCTTGCGCGTACCTTTGGGCAGGCCCGTATCGCGGTTCTGGAGAAGGGCTGGCTCGGACAGGGGAATATCGGGCGGAACACGACGATCATCCGCTCGAACTACCTGCTGCCGGGGAACGAGCCCTTCTATGAATTCTCGATGAAGCTGTGGGAAGGGCTGGAGCAGGAGTTCAACTTCAACGCCATGATCAGCCAGCGTGGCGTGCTGAACCTGTACCATACCGACGCGCAGCGGGACGCCTTCCGTCGCCGGGGCAATGCGATGCTGCTGGCGGGTGCGGATGCCGAGCTGCTGGATGCGGCAGGGGTGCGGGCGATGGCGCCTTTCCTCAATTTCGACAATGCCCGTTTCCCGATCAAGGGCGGTTTGTTGCAACGTCGTGGCGGCACGGTGCGGCATGACGGGGTGGCATGGGGCTATGCCCGCGGTGCCGACATGCGCGGGGTCGACCTGATCCAGAACTGCGAAGTCACCGGTTTCCGGATCGAGGAAGGGCGCATTCTGGGCGTCGAGACCTCTCGCGGCTATATCGGCGCCAAGAAGGTCGGGGTTGCCGTGGCCGGGTCCACGGGGCGCGTCATGCAGATGGCGGGGATGCGCCTGCCGATTGAAAGCCACGTCCTGCAGGCCTTCGTCACCGAGGGGCTGAAGCCGGTCATTCCCGGTGTGATCACCTTTGGTGCCGGGCATTTCTATGTCAGCCAGTCCGACAAGGGCGGGCTGGTGTTTGGCGGCGATCTCGACGGTTACAATTCCTATGCTCAGCGCGGCAACCTGCCGGTGATCGAAGACGTGGCCGAAGGCGGAATGGCGGTGATGCCGATGATCGGCCGGGCACGGTTGCTGCGGTCATGGGGCGGGATCATGGACATGTCCATGGACGGCTCTCCGATCATCGATCGTACGCATATCGAGGGGCTCTATCTGAACGCGGGCTGGTGCTATGGCGGCTTCAAGGCAACGCCTGCCAGCGGCTATGCCTTTGCGCATCTGCTGGCCAAGGATGCTCCGCATGACACTGCCCGCGGCTATCGCCTCGACCGTTTCGCACGCGGTCATGTCATCGATGAAAAAGGCGTGGGTGCCGCGCCGAACCTGCATTGAGGTCTTGCCATGCTGATTCCCCATCCCCTGCTTGGCCTTCGCGACGCGCAGGAATTCACCTATCTGGGCGATGCCCGGCTGATCGAGCGTCCCGATGGCATGGCCGCGGGTGCCGAGGCGGTCTTTGCCGATTACGTTTATCTGCGTGACAACCCGGCGGGTGTGCATCGAGAGCTGTGGTTCCACGAACAGGGCGACCGGTCCTGGCTGGTCGTGACACGCGACACCGTCACGCATGAGATCATCAGCGCGGAACTCGCCCGTGACGTCGCCATGCGCGGCAAAGGAGGTGCGGCATGACCCGGCTTTCCGGTGGATTGATCGACCGTTCGCGCAATCTTTCCTTCACCTTTGATGGAAAGGAATATGCTGGCCATCCGGGTGATACGCTTGCTTCGGCCCTGTTGGCTAATGACGTCCGGCTTATGGGGCGCAGTTTCAAGTATCACCGTCCGCGGGGGCTGATCGCAGCCGGCTCTGAGGAGCCCAATGCGCTGGTCGAGCTGCGCAGCGGCGCGCGGCAAGAGCCGAATACCCGCGCCACCGTGGCCGAGCTGTTCGATGGTTTGACCGCCCGAAGCCAGAACCGCATCGGCTCGCTCAGCTTCGACTTGCTGGCGATGAACGACCTTCTGTCGCCCTTCTTCGCGGCGGGGTTCTATTACAAGACCTTCATGTGGCCCCGAGCCTTCTGGGAAAAGCTGTATGAGCCCGCTATCCGCCGGGCGGCAGGGCTGGGCAGCCTGTCCATGCAGGCCGATCCGGATGCCTATGACAAGGGCTTCCTGCATTGCGACCTGCTGGTGATCGGTGGCGGTGCGGCAGGACTTGCGGCGGCACTGACGGCGGCGCGCTCGGGTGCGCAAGTTATCCTGGCCGACGAGGATGTTCGCCTTGGGGGCCGGTTGCTGGCCGAGACGCATCTATTGGGCGATGCGCCCGCCACTGAATGGGTGGCCGGGGTTGAAAAGGAACTGGCCAGTCTACCCAACCTGCGCATCATGCGCCGCACCACCGTTTTCGGGGCTTTCGATCACGGCATCTATGGCGCGGTCGAGCGGGTTGCGGATCACCTGCCTGAACCGGGTGACAAGCCGCGTCAGACATTGTGGCGGATCACCGCCAAGCGCACGGTTCTGGCTGCAGGTGCCATCGAACGGCATATTCCCTTTGCCAATAACGATCGTCCCGGCATCATGCTGGCAGGCGCCATGCGTGCCTTTGCCAATCGTTGGGCTGTCAGCCCGGCTGATCGCGTGGCCATCTTCACCAATAACGACGACGGTCATCGTACTGCCATCGACCTTGCCGCCAAGGGAGTCGAGATCGCGGGTGTCATCGATAGCCGCACGGATGCAAAGGCCCTGGGCGACTATCCGATCTTCGCTGGTGGGTTGGTCAGCAATGCCAAGGGCCGTCTCGGCCTGACCAAGATCGAGGTCAAGCAGGACGGGCGCAGCCAGTGGATCGATTGCGGTGCGCTTGGGATTTCGGGGGGCTGGAACCCGAACCTGCACCTGGCCTCGCATCACCGTGGCCGTCCAGTCTGGGACGAGACTCTGCAAAGCTTTGTTCCGGCCAAGGACGGACCGCCGGGTCTGATTGTCGCCGGAGCTGCCAATGGTCAGGGCAGCACTGCCGACGCCTTGCGGTCCGGTGCGGAGGCCGCCGCACAGGCGCTCTCCGAGCTGGATCTCAAGGTCGCGATGCCCGATTTGCCGCAAGCGGAGGACGCGGTATCGAAGCCGCAAGCTCTCTGGCATGTGCCGGGCAAAGGGCGTGCCTGGGTGGATTTCCAGAACGATGTGACAGTCAAGGACATCAAGCTGGCCCACCAGGAGAACATGCGCCCGGTCGAGCATCTGAAACGTTGGACCACGCTTGGCATGGCGACCGATCAGGGCAAGACGGCGAATGTGACCGCGCTGGCCGTCATGTCGGAACTCACCGGGAAATCGATCCCCGAGACCGGCACCACGATCTTCCGCCCGCCCTATACCGGCGTTTCGCTGTCGGTCCTGGGTGGCGGCAACACGGCAGAACATTTCCGCCCCCGCCGCCTGACACCGACCCATCACTTCGCCAAATCGCAGGGTGCGGTATTCGTCGAGGTCGGGCCGTGGATGCGGGCGCAGTATTTCCCCCGACCGGGTGAAACGCATTGGCGCGAAACTGTTGATCGCGAGGTTCTGGCCACCCGCAAGAGCGTCGGCATTTGCGATGTGACCACGCTTGGCAAGGTCGACGTGCAGGGGGCGGATGCCGGGGAGTTTCTGAACCGGCTCTATTGCAACGGCATGAAGACACTGAAGGTCGGCATGGTTCGTTACGGCCTGATGCTGCGCGAGGATGGCATCGCTTGGGATGACGGCACATGCGCGCGACTGGCCGAGGATCATTACGTGGTCACCACCACCACCGCTCAGGCTGGCCCGATCTATCGCCATATGGAGTTCGCCCGGCAATGCCTGTGGCCAGACATGGATGTGCAACTGATCTCGACCACGGATGCCTGGGCGCAGGTCTCGGTTGCAGGCCCGAATGCAAGGAAATTGCTGGAACGGATCGTCGACGAGGGTTTCGACATCTCGAACGAGGCGTTCCCCTTCATGGCCTGCATGAGCCTGAATGTGTGTGGAGGATTGCGTGCGAGGCTGTTCCGGATCTCTTTCTCGGGCGAATTGGCTTACGAGGTTGCGGTGCCCACGCGTTACGGCAATGCGTTGATGCAGCGGCTGATGGAAGCTGGTGAGGATCTGGGTGCGACACCTTACGGAACCGAGGCGCTTGGCGCGCTGCGGATCGAAAAGGGTCACGCGGCGGGCAACGAGCTGAATGGCCAGACGAGCCCGCAGATGCTGGGCATGGGCCGGATGGTCTCGACCAAGAAGGACAGTATCGGCGCGGTCATGTCTCGCCGCGAGGGGTTGGCCGCGGATACGCGGCGACTGGTCGGGTTGCAGCCGGTCGACCCCGCGCAGCCGGTGGTCGCGGGGGCGCATCTGTTCACCGAGGGCGCCGCGCAGAGCATGGCTACCGATCAGGGCTGGATCAGTTCCGTAGCTTATTCGCCGCATATTGGCGCGCATATCGGGCTGGGCTTCCTGGCTCGCGGCGACGAGCGCATGGATGAGGTGATTACCGCCGCCAATCCGCTCGACGGGCAGCAAGTCGCATTGCGCGTCGTCTCGCCCCATTTTGTCGATCCAGATGGAGGACGCCTGCGTGACTGATTTGACACCGATTACCGCCTTGGGCAGCACAACGCCGGCCGAACAGCGCTTTGGTCCGCTGCGGCTTGCCGAGAACGCCGACCTGGCGCTGGCCTCGCTGGCCCTGCGCCGGGACGTGGCGTGTCCCGCGCCTATGGGATTGGAGCTGCCCGGTCCGGGGAAATGGGTCGCAGGACACGGTGTGGCGGCCTTCTGGACTGGTCCCGATCAGTGGATGATCGAGGCCGAAGGCCGCGCCGCCGAGGATTTCGCCGCCAATCTGGCGGCCCATGCGGCAGGCTGTTCGATCACCGAGCAAACGGATGGCTGGACCGTTTTCGAGATCGAGTCGGATAGCGGCGATGCGCCGGTCCGGGCGATGATGGAGAAGCTTGTCAATCTGGATGTGGCTGCCTTCGGTCCCGGCAGTGCCACCCGCACCGGGCTGCATCACATGAGCGTTTTCCTTATCCGCCGCGCCGAAAACAAGCTGGCCATCATGACCATGCGCAGCACCGCAAATGAACTCTGGCACGTGCTGGAGGAAACGGCGAAGGGCCTGGGCTGAAATCTGCATTCGGCAGGTGGAACTGCCCATAACCCCAGCAAACCGGGCATCTGTCGTCCGGCTGTCTGCTTCATGTCGTAATTCTGAACCTCCGTGGTTGAAACCATTTCAGGGCTTGAAAACGTCAGCACTTGATCCCCTCGCGTCTTGCTGTGCAAAACTGCACGGCCTGACCGTCAGCGTCATGGACCCGACACTTCGTCCTGCGCCTTGGATGTTCTCGAAACCTGCGCTTGATACAACGGAGCTGCTCCCGACGGTCAAGGGCGGCTCCTGCTGATCGGATAAGGCGTTCGATGTGAACGGGCTGATCGATTGGCTGGACGAGCCGCCATTTGAGCGGTTGAGAGCCCGCTGTCGTGATGCAGCCGAAAACTCCAGCCCCGGCGATCCACAATCCGAGGGCAGGGGGCACTGCACTTGAGTAGCTGAATGTTCTTGCCAATCAATCATCTTTAGGCTGAATTTTGCGATTACCTACCAATGCCGACCGGATTCTTGATTGACCAACTTATACCCCGTCGGCTATATGTTTTCGCATAGCCGATGGGGTATGGATTCGCATGTCAAACGCTCAGGATGTACTTTTCAAGGCACTCGCCGATCCCACGAGACGGGCCATCTTCGAGCGCTTGTGCAGTGACGGAGAGGTCACGGTCAGCGCTTTGATTGCCCCGGCGGGGGTCTCGCAGCCGGTCGTCTCGAAACATATCCGCGCCCTGAAACAGGCGGGATTGGTGCAGGGCCGTCAGGAAGGGAGGCAGACCCATTACAGCGCACAACCGGACGCGCTCGCTCCGCTTATCGATTGGACCGCCCGGATGACCGGGTTCTGGGAAAGCCGGTTTGACGATCTGGAAGACCTATTGAAAAGGATGGATCAATGAATGACGAATTGATCGAAACCCGTTCGATCGCGGTTGAACGGGATTTGTCTCATCCGCCGGACAAGGTATGGCGCGCCCTGACGCAGCCACATTTGATCGAAGAGTGGCTGATGAAGAATGATTTCGAACCGACACAGGACCACAACTTCCGGCTTCATGGTGACTGGGGGACAGTCGATTGCCGTATCCGGTCGATCGAGGAACACAGGACATTGTCTTATACTTGGGATTCCGGGGATCTCAAAACTGTTGTTACATGGACGCTGACACCAACCGATAGGGGCACCAGGTTGCGCATGGAGCAAACGGGCTTCAAGCCGGATCAGCCGCGCTACTATCACGGAGCACGGATGGGGTGGCCACGACACCTTGACGCGCTTGAACAGGTCATGACCCGGATGGATTGATCTGAACCAGTGTCACTCGCAAGAAGCTCGTAAGTTTGACCTCAATCGGCGGCGTCGAAGGTAACACCACGTTGTTTCTGGCTTATCTGCAAAGGAAGACTTCAATGAATTGGAACAAATGGATTCGGCAAATTCACCGTTGGCTTTCCATCGTTTTCACGGTGGTGGTTCTTGCCATCTTCGGTGCCCTGGGCCTGGGGAAGCAGCCTGCGGAATGGGTGTATTTCCTGCCGCTGTTCCCGCTTGCCTTGTTATTTTTCAGCGGCCTGTATCTGTTTGCACTGCCTTATGTCGCAAAATCGAGCAATGGTTGATCTGCGGAGCCTGACGTTACCCGTGCAGGATCATACGCCACAGCCTTTGGCATCCGCATAGGCCCATATGCCCATGGGACGCATATTCATCTGGGCGCGTATGAGTGGTGCCTGCACTGTGTAAGCTGCGGGTGTACGAAAGTGGAGGCCGCGCTGCGGGCCGAGTTCTTCGGCCAAAGCGGTCAGAATGGTCTGTGCTTCATCGGTCAGGCCGTATGCGCGCATCGTTGCGGCGACCGAGTAATTGAAGCCGACAAGGATTTCGTCCCATTGCAATCCCTCTTCTCCTTGCGGTGCGTAGAGGCTGGAATCGTGAATGGCAGAAGTCATCGCCATGACCCCGCGTCCATGTCCGGCCTCCTCGAAATTGCGGCGATAGACTTCTTTCAGCGCTCGGCGGGCATGTTCGGGTGGGCATATGTCTCCAAGCTTCAACATACGGGCCAGACCGGGGCCATAAAGCTGCTCGGCAAAAACTGCATCGCGAAACTGGCCGGCACTGTCGACGGAATAACATGTCCCGTTCCAAAGGGCCGCGTGCCAGGATGGTTCGCCTTTGGCGCTCAGGTCGCGCCAGCGCTGTGCCTGGGTCCGATCTCCGGCGCGCAGGTAGATTTGCTCAGCCGCCCTTAACGCGGCCAGCCAGAGCCCACCGCAATAGGCACTGATCCCCTGCATGGGGATATTGTCGAAGGTTTGATCGGGGAATCCGTCATTCTCGATCACCCCGTCGCCATCCCGGTCAAAGGCGGCAAGCGCGGTCATTGCGGTGTTGATCGCGTCAACATGGGCAGCGGCACGATCCGGGTTGCGCATGACATCCCGCCAGGCGCATATGACCAGCATCGCATTCAGATCCTTCCAGCGCGCGCTGTCCTGATAGACGTAATCATTGGCGCTGAAGAAGGGATCGGCATTTGGTGCTCCCAAGTCATGTGGAGCCATGCCCATCCGCTGCCTCGCAAAGCGTTGGCGTGAGCGAAGATGAAAGCGGGGTGTCGTATCTTCAGTGACGATCTCCCTTGCGAAATCGCGCGTCACCGACGCGGCGAGCTCGGGGAAGAAGCGTGAAATCCCTGCGGACGCATAGACCCAGAGATCAAGCGTATTATAGAGAGGATAATCTGGACATTCGATAATCCCGAAATGCGCGGGTTCGTCGTCGTTTCGAGCGGTCCAGACCGTCAAGGCATCATTGAGCGGATAAAGCTCGTTGAGTGCGAGGCTGGAGATTGCCGGGGGTGCGTCGATATCCGCTTTGGCAGTTGCGTGAAACCTGTCGATCGCGCTTATCCAGTGATCCGCTTGTCCCAATGCATGTTCGGCGATGGCCGCGGCGTTCCGGCCCTCGCGCCCCCATCTTTCGGTATAGTGACGGAAATGCTTGCGGTTCTGTCCAAAGCGGATGACCGGCATATCCCATGCAAGAACGAGTTCAGTTGTCTTGGTCTCTCCCGGCTGTAGTATCGTTTTTGCCGAAATTGCTGCGCAATGGCGGGGCGGGGGGAATTCACTGAATCCGCCGCCGCTTTGCCAGTCACCATCGATTGGGCCGACCGAGCCATCCGCCACGAATTGTTTCCAGAAGGCAGCCCCTTCGCGTGCGGGATCGAATGCATCGCAGAGCGTTACCGACCAGCCCTGTTTCCTGACCGCTCCGATGAACATTTGTCCTTCGCCTTCGTCCGGTTCTCTGACGGTTTCGCGGAACATCTCTACACCGCATAGGTCAGGCCGCTCAAAAATCCGGTTTCGTTGCCCGGCAACTCCGGCCGCATGGCCCGGAGGGCCGAAACTGTGAAACCAGCCGATCAGGTTCAGAAAGCTGAACATGACTGCGGCCTCGGTCGGTTCGGTTCCGCGATTGGACAGGCTTGCACGAAACAATCCGACGGGCAGATCGCAATCCTCGCCAATCTCAGGTGCAATCGGAGCAATCTGCTCGATCGAAAGTGTCAAATCGCCCGAAACATACTCGTGGCGCAGTTTCGGAAACAATGCAGTATGGGTGCCTTGTGGATCGAAATGCCAGCCATCCGGTGCATCGGGACCCGCCATTCGCAAGGCTCGGGTTCCATGATCCGCATGCCACAAGGCAAAGCCGTTCTCGGGCCATTCGCCGCAATGCATGGCGCCTGCCTTCAACGACCAGCGGAGGAAGCCGCCATTGACGCCACGGGTTATCGCGCCCGCGCCGATGCCGCCGATCGCGACACTCGTGCCCTCGCCGGCTTCGACCTGAGCAGGGATTTTCCGGTTCTGGGGCTGGCGTGGGGTCCACGGCAAATGTGTGAACCATCCGTTTTGGTTGTCGGTCATGACGATCCTCCCTTGGCTCCCTTACCGGGAGCTCGCTGCTGTCTCGCACCGGCATATCTTTGCGTTACGAGCAGAGTTCCGGGATCTCTGGCCTGACGCTCAGATTCATATCGATGGCCTTGCCGCTCGCTGCGGATTCCTGTGCGGCTAGACCCATCAATACGGCTTTCATGCCGTCTTCGACGGTTACCTCGATAGGTTGATGTCCCAACAGCGCAGCCTTGAATTTCTGATGTTGGTAAAAGGTAGAGCCGTTGTGATCCCCTGCCTCGAGCAGGGCCGGATCGACCGGGATCTCGATGGCAACCGGCCCCATCGGTGCACGCGGGCTCTCGATCAGTTGCGCGGTGGGCGGTGGGCCCAGATGCTCGGGCCAAAAGCGTCCGGGGCCGGGAACCAGCGCCTCGATCTTGCCGGATGGCCCGACGGCCGAGATTTCTTCCTGGTAGCGTGAGCCTTCCGCGAACATGCACAGTTCCAGCATCGCCCGCGCTCCATTGGCGAAATCCACGATGACATAGGCGTTGTCCCAGATATCGGGCGTTCGTCCGTCATATGCCTCGTCGAAATGATTGACCGCCTGTCCGGCGCTGGCCATCACCCGCACCGGTTCGGACCGGATCGCCAGCCGCATCAGGTCGAAGAAATGGCAGCATTTCTCTACCAACGTGCCGCCCGAGCTGTAATTGAAGCGGTTCCAGGCGCCGACCTTGTTCAGGAAGGGAAAGCGATGTTCGCGGATGGTCAGCATTCTCAGCCCGCCAGTTGCCTCGTCGAGCCGTTCAAGGAAGCGCGCTATGGGCGGCATGTAGCGATATTCCATCGCCACCCAAATGGGCGCGCTGTAATCGCTCATCAGCTTTTCGATGCGGGGCCGATCTTCCGGGTGGATGAAAAGCGGCTTCTCGACCAGAACCGGTAGGGGTCGGTGATGCGCTATCTGTTCCAGCTGCCCGATATGCGCCATGTTGGGCGAGGCGATGACGATGCAATCCAGCGCTTCGATATTCAGCAATGCCTCGGTCGAATCGACAAGTGCGGCTTCGGGTGCGATCTCGGTGGCGGCCAAGCGCATCTTGTGATCGGGTTCGAAGATTACCGCGATGCGCGTATCCGGTAGGAGCTTGATGTTCCGCAGATGCTCTCGCCCCATCATTCCGCAGCCGATAATGCCGTAATTCACAGTTTGAGCCATCTTGATCCTATCTAATCCGCGCCACGTAGCGCGCCTTGGTCGTGTCGAACCAGTTTCGCGAAAACTCGGCGCGCTGATTGTCCTGCGCATAGCCGATGCGTTCGAAATAGCCGGTATTCGTGCCGATGGCGGGCTCGAACCCGCCCGGCTTCCAATCCGGCACCCTGCCAATGGTGACGCTGTCCTCTACATGCGCGATCCAGAGATTCAGCTCTTCCCGGTAGTAGAGGTAAAGAGATTCGGACAGATCTCCCGGCGCTATATGCTCGGCATAGCTGCCATCGAGCCAAATTTCCTCTAGCACGCAGGGATCGTCGTTCAAGTAGCGCAATCTTCGGATTCGGTGACCCTCGTCCGATGTCCCGAAATGTGGTAGATCGGCGGGCTTGCGGACCCGTTCGACCGACAGAAGCGCGGCATGAGGCAAGCCACCGCCCCGCAGCGATTCTATGCGGAAGAAGGCATAGATGTTCTGTGCAGAGGCCTTGGCAGAGACATAGTTGCCCGATCCCTGTCGCCGTTCCAGCAGCCCCTGTCTCGTCAACTCGGAGAGTGCCTTGCGCAGCGTTCCGACCGAAGTGCCCAGATTGGCGGCCATATCGCGTTCGGGCGGCAGCTTTTCCCCGTCCAGCAGATGACCAGCGGCGATGTCGCGGGCCAGAAGCTCGCTGAGCTGGAGGTAGAGGGGGAGGGCCGATTGCGTTTTCATCTGTCCTGCGAAGCAAATTGATACACTATTGATCTACATGATCAAGCCTGCTACGCAAGAGAAAATTTCATCAGGGGAGAGCAGAGAATGAGCGTGGTTCCGATAACGTCTCCGGATTTGCGAGCTGCCGAAGTGTCCTGGTTTTCCGCGCTCTGCTCGGATGACTATCGCTATCTTGGGGTGCCTGACGGTGCACTGCGCTCAAGCTGGGAACATTGCTCGGATATCGTCAAGACCGCCGAATCACAGGGATTCCGCAATATCCTGTGCCCGTCCTCATATCAGGTCGGGCAGGACACACTGAGTTTCGTCGCCGGCTGTGCTCCCATCACCGACCGGATCAACCTGCTGGCAGCGGTGCGTTGCGGTGAGATGCAGCCGATCATGCTGGCACGGACCATCGCGACACTGGACCATATGCTAAAGGGGCGGCTGACGGTGAATATCATAAGCTCGGACTTCCCAGGCGAGAAAGCCGAGAGCGCCTATCGCTATCAGCGCTCGCGCGAGGTGGTCGAGATCCTGAAGCAGGCATGGACGCAGGACGAGATCACCTACAAGGGTGAGGTCTATGATTTTGAGGGCATCCCAACCGATCCGGCCAAGCCGTATCAGCAAAATGGCGGGCCCTTGCTCTATTTCGGCGGCTACAGTCCGTCGGCGCTTGAACTGTGCGGGCAGCATTGCGACGTCTACCTGATGTGGCCCGAGACCAAGGAAGAGCTCGCGGGCCGGATGAAGGCCGTCAATGCAGTGGCCGAGAAATACGGCCGCACGTTGGATTACGGGCTGCGCTGTCATGTGATCGTGCGCGATACCGAGGCCGAGGCGCGGGAATATGCGCAGGAACTCGTCTCGAAGCTGGATGACGAGCAGGGCGATGCGATCCGGGCCCGTGCGCTTGACGCGACCTCTCTGGGGGTTTCGCATCAGGCCCGAAACCGCGAACTTGCGGATATGGAAGGCTTCATCGAGCCGCATCTCTGGACCGGCGTGGGGCGCGCCCGTTCGGGCTGTGGCGCGGCGCTTGTGGGCTCGGCCGACCAGGTGCTGAGCGAGCTGGAGGAATATCGCAAGATGGGAATCCGGGCCTTCATCTTTTCCGGTTATCCGCATATCGAGGAATGTGAGCATTTCGGGCGGCTGGTCATGCCGCATATCGAGACCTGTTCGCTGCCGCATGAATATGGCCGGGTGCCGGGCAGCGTGCCGGAAACACCTCTGGGAGTTGGAGAGCGCAAGTGATGGAACGTGTCAGCCTGAATGCCGATCTGGGGCTGAGCCGCATAGTCTATGGCATGTGGCGTCTGACCGATGATGCGGATACCGGCGAAAAACATGTCCAGGCCAAGATCGAAGCCTGCCTCGACCAGGGAATCACCAGCTTCGATCAAGCTGATATCTATGGTGATTACGAAAGCCAGATCGTTCTGGGCCGTGCGCTGAAAGCTGCTCCGGCCCTGCGCGATCGGATGGAGATCGTCACCAAATGCGATATCGCCCTGCTCTCGGATAAGTTTCCGGAAAGGCGCGTTAAGCATTACGATACCAGCCGCCCGTATATCGAGGAATCGGTGGATCGTTCGCTGACCGAGATGAATATCGAGCGGATCGACCTGTTACTTGTCCACCGTCCCGATCCGCTGATGGATCAGCACGAGACCGGTGCCGTATTGGATGGGCTGATGAGCAGTGGCAAGGTGCGGGCGGTTGGCGTCTCGAATTTCAAGCTGCATGACTGGACCTTGTTGCAATCGGCGATGCAGGCGAAGCTGGTCACCAATCAGATCGAAATGAGCCTTCTGGAGAGTGGCGCATTCCGCAATGGCGATCTGGCCTTCATGCAGGAACGAGGCATTCCGCCCATGGCCTGGTCACCTCTTGGCGGCGGGGCCCTGTTCGGTTCCAGGCACGATGCCCTGCGGGCCCGGTTGACGGAATTGGGGCAGCAGGCGGGCGTGGATGAAGCGGCTATTGCCATTGCATGGCTTCTGCGGCATCCGGCGCGCATTCTTCCGGTTCTGGGAACGAATAATCTCGATCGGATCAAGGCACTTTCTGCCGCTATGGATGTCGCGATCGATCGCGAAACCTGGTTCGAACTTTATAGTCTCGCCAATGGCCATGACGTGCCCTGAGGAGGCGCAGAATCCGATGCAAGCAATGCATAGCTTTACTCCATCGCCAGAAAACAGCCGTGAATTCCGTGATGCGCTTGGGCGTTTCGGGACCGGCATCACCGTGGTAACGACGGCTTCAGGCGACGGGCCGGTCGGAATGACCGTCAACAGCTTTTCCTCCGTTTCCCTGGACCCGCCACTGGTCTTGTGGTCGCCAGCGAAATCTTCGCGCAGGTTTACGCATTTTCAGGAGGCCGAGTATTTTGCGATCCACGTGCTGTCGCATCGGCAAGAGCAAATCTGTCATGGTTTCAGCAGATCCGCCTATGCTTTCGACAAACTCGATTGGGTCGAGAATGAGCAAGGCGTTCCGCTGATTGAAGGCTGTCTTTCGCGCTTCGAATGCAGGCGCCGTGCGATCCACGAAGGAGGCGATCACATGATTGTCGTTGGAGAGGTGATGCGCGCCTCGACGACCGATGGCGCGCCACTGCTTTTCTATCGGGGTAGCCTGGGCGAATTCTTGCGCCGGGACTGAGAGTTCCTGGGCGTTTGGCCCGGTGCCGGGGAGGGTCGGCGGCACGGGCGGGGAGGGAAGATGAGTTCGTTTCTGTTGGCCGTTCAGGCCATGCTGCACTGGATCAACAACCGGCTGTTGGCGGTCGGGGTCGTGATTGCATCTACTGCGCTTGCGATAATGGTTCTGGCGATACTCCTGCAGGTATTCTTTCGTTATGTGTTGAACAACGCCCTGCCATGGCCCGAGGAGGCCGCGCGTTTCCTGATGCTGTGGATGACTGGGCTTGCCGCGCCCGCTGCCTATCGGCGCGGTGGTTTCGTGGCAATCGACATGCTGGAATATGCACTGCCTCGGCGGGGTGCAGCCGCGTTGTCGCTGGTGTTGCTGATCGTATCTTTCGCGGTGCTTGCAGTCGCGGTGCAACTGGGGTGGAACCATGTCGGCTCTGGCTGGCTATTCAATTCCTCCTCGTTGAAACTGCCGTTGGATTTGATCGGATTGCAGGCGGTCAGGATCAAGCTTGCCTGGATGTATATGTCCATCTTCGCAGGTTTTGTCCTGCTGACAGTCGTGAATATCGAGCTGATCTTGAGAGCGCTGCTTCGGCTGCTGGGGCATGAGGACAATCTTGCCCCGATTCCGGGAGTTCCCATGGCGGAGGCCGAGTGATGCTGATCTGGTTCCTGCCGCTCTTTCTGTTGCTCTTGCTGATCGGATTGCCGGTCTTTTTCGGGCTTCTTGCCGCGCCGGGGATCATGCTGTGGCTCAACGGGCAGGAACGCGATGTCGCGCTGCTGTATCGCAACGTCTATAATGGCATGGACAGCTTTCCCCTGATGGCCATTCCGTTCTTCATGTTGGCAGGCGAGTTGATGAACCGGGGTGGTATCACCCTGCGGCTGGTAGAGTTCAGCCAGGCATTGATGGGGCATCTTCGCGGCGGACTGGCGCATGTGAATATCCTGTCCTCGATGCTGTTCGCGGGCCTGTCGGGATCGGCGGTGGCCGATACGTCGGCGCTTGGCTCGATGCTGATCCCGGCGATGGAGAAACAGGGCTATACGCGCCGCTTCGCCGCCGCGATCACCGCCGCCTCAAGCGTGATCGGGCCGATCATCCCGCCTTCGGGCATCATGATCATCTATGCCTATGTGATGGGCGAAAGCGTTGCTGCGCTGTTCCTGGCCGGAATCGTGCCGGGTATCCTGATCGGACTGTCGCTAATGATCATGGTACGAATCTTGGCCGACAAGTACGATTTCCCGGTCGCCAGCGCAAAGACAAGCTGGCGGCAACGCGGACAGGCCAGCCTCAAGGCATTCTTCCCACTGATGACTCCGGTGATCATCATGGGAGGTATTCTTCTGGGCGTCTTTACCCCGACCGAAGCCGCCGCTGTCGCCGTTGCCTATGCGGTGCTGATCGGTCTCTTCGTGATGCGCACGCTACGGCTTCGCGATTTGCCGGATGTCCTGTCACGCTCGGCCGCGACCTCGGCGGTGGTGCTGCTGCTCGTCGGAGCCGCGATGGCGTTCAAGACCGTTGTCAGCTTGTCCCACGCTCCTGAAATCCTTGCCGACATCATCCTCGGCCTGTCCGAGAACCCGTTGATCCTGCTGTTACTGATCAACCTGTTGCTGTTTGTCATCGGCATGTTCCTGGACGCGGGACCCGCGATCATCATCCTGGGGCCGGTGCTGGGCCCGGTCTTTACTGGCCTCGGCATCGACCCGATCCATTTCGCGGTTATCATGTGCGTCAACCTGACCGTCGGGTTGGCCACACCGCCGATGGGGCTGGTCCTGTTCGTCGCCTCTTCCGTTTCGGGCGAACGGGTCGAGACGATTGCAAAGGCGATTCTGCCATTCCTGCTCATGGAGATCCTGGTGATATTCCTTATCACCTTCATCCCCGAGCTTTCGATGACGATACCGCGGCTTACCGGCTTTGCGAACTAAGATAACCTATACGATCCAAGGGAGGACAACATGCTGAAGAGAACTTGCATTTCGCTGGCCATGATGGCGATGCTCGGCTTGGCCGGGCAAGCTGCGGCGGCTGACTACACGTTGCGCGCGACAGCGAATTCCAATGAGGATGACGAGGATTACGACGGTCTGGTCGTGTTCAAGGACTATGTCGAGAAAGCTTCGAATGGCGCTATCGAGGTGGAACTGTTCATCGGTACCCAGCTTTGTTCGAACGGGGCCGAATGTCTGCAAGGACTCGCGGATGGCTCGATCGACATATTCATTTCCACCTCGGGCGGAGCTGCGGGCATTTTCCCCTATGTCCAGGTGCTGGATCTGCCCTATGTCATGTCGGACGACCGGATAGCCGAACACGTGCTGAGCGGGGATTTTACCCGCAAGATTCGTGACATGGCTCTGGAGGACAGCGGCGGCAAGATTCGCCTGATGACCATCGGGAATACCGGCGGCTGGCGCAACTTTGCGAATACTCAACACCGAGTGCAAACCCCCGCCGATCTGGAGGGACTCAAGATCCGTACTGTGGTCGCCGATCTGCCGCAGGAGCTGGTCCGCGCCCTCGGGGCCGCTCCGACACCGATCCCATGGCCGGAATTGTTCACGTCATTTCAGACAGGGGTCGTCGAAGGGTCCAAGAACGGCATCACCGATATCATGAACATGAAGTTCCCGGATGCCGGCCTGAAATACATGACGCTGGATCGCCACGCCTATATGGGTGCGTTATGGTTCATGTCCAATGACAGCTTCACGACCATGCCCGAAGACATGCGGCAAGTCGTGGTGGATGGTTTCTATCAGTTGCAGCAGGCGACCTTCGCAAGCCCCAAGCGGAAATCCATTCAGGCTTACGAGGATTTCGTTGCGGCGGGCGGCGATCTCTATGTCCCGACGCCGGAAGAGAAAGCGGCCTTCGCCGAAGCAGCTGAGCCGGTTTACGAATGGTTCAAGCAGAATGTCGATGGCGGAGAGGAAGCCTTCAATGCGCTGACCGAAGCCGTGGCATTGGCCGAAGAGGAGGTCAGCGCCGCGCGAGCTGCTGATATCGAGTAGGAGTACCAGATAGCGATTGACCGCTGTGGTGGCCTTTCGGTGAATACTTTGATCGGCCGCGCCCATGTACGGTTCTCATGCATGGGCGTGCTTGTCAGGACGATAGCTTCGTCACGAAATCATTCCATTGCGTTTCAGCATGTCGATATCCTGCTGCAACGTCTCCGAGAACGCTTGCGCCGTATTGCTCGGTGGGCGGTCGTCGGGAGCGAAGAGCGCGATCTCCCATTCGATGGTCGGGATCAGCGGCTTCGTCGCAACGCGGCGGTGATCGATCAGCAGTTCCGCAATCGGGTCGATGATCGCGATTCCGGTGCCCTCGGCCACCAGCGAGCAGACACCGTGCAGGGTTCGCATCTCGGCTGTAATGTTGCGTTCGACATTGATCGTCTGCATCAGGTAGTCCACTCGCGTTCGCAATGGGCTTGCCGGGGGCAACTCGACGAAGGCTTCATGCCGGATGCGGGGCAGGGGTATTGCACCGGGTTTGTTCAGTGGGTGTTCGATGGGTAGGGCGCAAAGCGCTTCGCACCGGCCAAGGGGCTTTACGTTGGCGCCGTAGCTTTCCGCCTCGAGCGTAATGCCCAGACCGATATCGCAACTGCGTTCGGAGATCATCCGCAGCAACTCCCCCAGCCCCACATCCAGCAGGCGGACGGTGACGTCGGGATGTGCTTTCTTGAAGCGCGCGATGGCACCGATCAGGAATGTGTCGCAAAAGATCGGTTGGGCGGCGATCACAATATTGCCGCGCTGAGTGTTCGCGATTGCGTCGGCCTCTCGACCGAGATCACGATACCCATCCAGCAACCGCGCGACCGACTCGTGAAACAAGAGTGCCTCAGCGGTGGGGGCAAGCTGGTTCCGCTTGCGCTCGAATAACTTGAAACCAAGTTGCTTTTCCAGCGATGTCAATAATTTGCTGACCAGTGGCTGCCCCACGCCCATGGCATTCGCGGCAGCCTGCGTGCCACCCTGACGCATATAGGCATCGAAGGCTTCCAATTCGCGGAGTTTCACGGCCACCCTCCCAGTATTCCAATACTGAATATACTGAGAGAATGTTGCTCGATTTGGAATACTATGCAAGCACTCTGTCCGACCTATCCGGCAGCCCGAACATCTGATTGCCGGCACACAGGAGGAGTTACCATGAAAAAGCTACTCGCAACCGTTGCTGCCTTGACCGCGCTGGCTGGTCCACTGGCTGCGCAGGATTATCCGAACTCGGCTGTCACGCTCGTCATACCCTATGGGCCCGGTGGGGCTTCGGACCTCGCGGGGCGCGCATTGGCCGAATCCGCCGGCAAATATCTGGATGAGCCGATCACCGTCGTGAATCGTCCGGGCGCGGGTGGGATGAATGGCGCACGCTCCGTCTCGGAAGCCGAGCCGGACGGATACACGCTTCTGCTGGCCCGCGTTGGCATGGCGTTGACCCCGGCAGTGAACCCCCAAGCATCGGTTGACTGGGATGCCTATAGTTTCCTCGGGTCGCTCGAGGCGACACCGATGATCCTCGCGGTGCGTGCCGATTCTCCGTATGAAACAGTGGAGGATCTTGTTGCGGCCATGGAAGAAAACCCCGGTCAGATGGCCTATGCCGCATCCGGAGCGACTGCGATTGACGGGTTTACCGTGCAGTCGCTTCTGGCCGATGCGGAACTCGATCCCCTGACGGCGGCGACATTGGTGCCCTACAAGGGCGGCGGTGAGCTGGCGACCGCGCTTCTCGGCGGCCATGTGGATTTCCTTGCGATCTCTGCCGCTTCCCTGATGCCGCATATCGAAAGCGGTGACATGAAGCCGTTGATGGTGTTTGCCCCGGACCGGATGGATGATCTGCCCGACGTACCGACGGCGAGCGAGCAGGGCTATGAAACCGCTGGCCAGATCACCGGTTGGAGCGCGCTCTACGGACCCAAGGATCTGCCCGAAGAGGTTCAGGAAACCTGGGCCGAGGTTCTGACCAATGTAGCCGAGGACGAGACCTGGCTGGAGCTGGCGGAACGCCGCGGCTCAATCTCGACCGTGGGTAAATTCGACATGCCGGATTACGCCAAGGAACAATATGACCTGTTCCATGGCCTTGCCAAGGATTTCGGTTACCTGGCCGAATAAAAGATAGGCGAAGGGCGAAGCAACAAGGGAAACATCATGGTCAAGGCAACCCTGCGTGGACTGTGCATGGCGGCATTCTTTGCGGTCGTGGTGTGGGCGCTGATTCCGGTCTATGTGCCGCGCCCGGCTTTTATTCCCGGCTTTGCCCCGCCGCCCGATTTCTGGCCGAGAGCGGTGTCGATTGCCGGTCTTGCCCTCGGGCTCATATCGGCGAGCATGGCGCTGATGGGCAAGACCCCGCCACTGAACGTTGAAGAGATACAAGAGGGTACGGAACCGGTCCGCGTGCTGATCCTGCGTTTCGTTGCCGCCTTGATGGCATTGGCAGCCTTTGTGGTGTTGACGGAATATCTCGGCTTTCTGTTGGCTGCGATGGTGCTGACGGCCGCCACAATCCTGCTGACAGGCGAACGGCGCTTGCTGGTTTGGGCCGGGTTCTGCGCGGTTGTGGTCCCGTTGGCGCTACAACTCTTCTTTTCGAAGGCACTCGGAACCCAATTCCCACCGGGTCTGCTGTTTCACTGATCCCCGATAGCTGATGCGAGCGATATGATGCTGAACGATCTGCTGACAGCCTTGCAGGCGGTCGCCACCCTGCAGAATTTCCTGATCATGGCAGCCGGTATCTGGGCCGGGGTGGTGATCGGGGCTATCCCCGGCATGACCGGGACGATGGCCGTGACGCTGGCATTGCCCTTCACCTTCTATATGGAGCCGGTTTCCAGCATCCTGCTGCTGGTCGCGTTGTACAAGGGATCGACCTATGGCGGTTCGGTCTCGGCAATCCTGATCCGAACGCCGGGGACGGCATCGGCAGCCTGCACGGCGCTCGACGGCTATCCATTGGCGCAACAAGGCAAGGCAGGCAAGGCGTTGAACATGGCGCTTTACTCTTCGGTCGTTGGGGATTTCCTCTCGAATATCTCGCTCATCTTCCTTGCCGCGCCGCTGGCATTGCTGGCGCTCAATGTGGGGCCACCCGAATATTTCATGCTGATGGTCTTCGCGCTGACGACCGTGGCCGGTGTCTCGGGCAATTCGCTGCTCATGGGTCTGGTCTCGGCCTGCCTGGGGCTTCTGCTGGCAACGGCGGGTGAAGACATGTACGGATCGTTCCGTTTCGCCTTCACCGACGATATGCAGGCGGGCCTTGCGGTGGCGCCGGTCCTGATCGGCCTTTTCGCGCTGCCGGAACTGTTCAAGCTGATCGTGTTCCGCAACCCGCCCAAGGCGCGGGCCATGCAGTTGGGCGATGACAGGGTGAGCCGGAAGGAATTGCGCCCCGTCATCAAATCGCTTTTGCGCGGCAGTTTCATCGGCGTGATCCTTGGGGCGATTCCGGGTATTGGCCCTTCGGCCGCCGCCTTCTTTTCCTACGGCGCCGCGCAGCGGTCGTCGCCAAGGGCCGATAATTTCGGCAAGGGTGAGCTGGAAGGCATCGCCGCATCGGAATCGGCCAATAACGGTGCCTGCGGAGCGACGATGATCCCGCTGCTCGCTCTGGGCGTACCGGGCGACGTCATCACCGGGGTCATGCTGGGTGCCTTCATGATCCAGGGCCTGACGCCGGGGCCGCTGCTGTTTCAGACCAATATCCACGAGATTTACATGCTGTTCATCGGCATGCTGCTGTCATCGGTTCTCCTTTTCGGCGCGGGCAAGCTGACGATGCGCATGTTCACCTATATCGCCAAGATTCCCGCGACCCTGCTGAGCCCGCTGGTTCTGGTGCTTTGCCTTTACGGTATCTACTCCATCGGCAACAGCATGTTCGATGTGATCGTCCTTCTTGCGATGGGTGTGGGCGGGTTCGTGATGTATCTCTTGAACATTCCTGCAGCGCCTTTCCTGATCGCCTTTATCCTCGGCCCGATGATCGAAGAGAACCTGCGGCGCGCTCTTGCCATCTCGCGTGGCGATCCCACGGTGCTTTTGTCATCGCCGATCACATGGATCTTCGCGGCCCTTGTCCTGTTCGTGGTGGGCCTCACGATCCGGCGCGAAATTAAGAAAGCCAATGAAAGAAAGGCACGTTTCCAATGAAGGACCTGTCGGGCGCAATCAGCCAGCATCCGCGGCTTGGCGATGCAAAGGATCACCTGAAGACCCTGATCGGGTTCGATACGACCAGCCGCAATTCGAACCTGCCATTGATCGACCACATGGCCGAATTTCTCGAGGTTCTGGGAGGCAAGATTACACGGTTGCAGGATGAGACAGGGCAAAAAGCCAACCTGATTGCCCGTTTCGGTCCACCTGAAATCTCCGGAATCGTCCTTTCCGGCCATACGGACGTTGTCCCCGCGGGTGGAACCAACTGGACCACCCCACCCTTCGATGCCGATGAACGTGATGGCCGGATCTTCGGTCGCGGCAGTTGCGACATGAAGGCGTTCGCGGCCTGTGTCATGGCGGCAATGCGCGATATCGATCAGATCGAACTGTCCCGCCCGCTCTACCTCTGCTTTTCCTATGACGAGGAGGTGGGTTGCCTTGGCGCACCGCAGATCGCGCGCTATCTGAAAGAGCTGGATGTGCCGCCAAGTTTTGCCGTGATCGGAGAGCCGAGCGATATGAAGCTGGTCGCCGGTCAGAAAGGCAAGATCGCCATGCGCGCCACTTTCCACGGCACCAGCGGGCATTCTTCGTTTGCTCCGGCGCATGTCAACGCCGTGGCCTATGCGGCCCGCGCGGTCTCGATGATCGATGCACGGGCGCGCCGCTATGAGACGGAGGGACCTTTCGATCCGGCCTTTACCGTGCCGCATGCCACATGCCTGGTCACGATGATCGACGGTGGGGTTGCCACGAATGTCACCCCGGACCGCTGCAGCTTCACGTTTGAGTTGCGGAGTATCGACGAATTGGCAGCGCAGGCTGATCTTGATGAACTGCTGACCGAGATTCGCGAAACGCTGGAGCCCGAGATGAAAGCCGGGCATCCCGATGCCGGAATCCGGTTCGAACGCATTTTTGCCTATCCGGCCATGGGTGACGCGCGTGGAACAGATGCTTTTGCTGAACTTCGGCCGGTGATGCCGGAATATTCCGGCAAGGTGTCATATGGGTCGGAAGGTGGCGTTTTCGAGGTGGAAGGCGGCATTCCCTCGATCATTGTCGGCCCTGGTTCGATTGAACAGGCACATAAGGCGGACGAGTTCGTCGAGATCGACCAGTTGAACCGCTGTCTGCATTTTCTCGACAATCTTCTGGATCAGGTCGGTATCCAGAAATAACCTGCCCTTGATCCAAGCTTTGAGATGACAAGCCGATGACGGGATCGGCTTGTCTCGATGCGGCAGGGCTTCTACAGTCCACCCGTCTGGTGCCATGGCCTTTCCGGGGCCTGGAGAATCGGGAACGCGGTGCAATTCCGCGACGTGCCCAACGCTGTGAGGCGGATGGCGCAGCAAAGGCCACTGACCCTTCGGTTGGGAAGGCGCTGCGCCGCGTGAAGCCGAGTCAGAAGACCGGCCAGGCAGGATGGATCTTTCCCGTGCGGACGACGGGAGGGTCGTCAATGTTGCCGAGACAGGGGAGAATGTCATGCCGCAACCCTCCGTTCCCGCACCCGCGGGCAGGTTTTCTGATGATGAGCGTGAGGCGGTATATCGCGCGATCCACACTCGCCGCGATGTCCGCGGCCAGTTCCTTCCCGATCCGATTCCCGAAGAACTGCTTCGGCGGCTTCTGCTTGCGGCCCATCACGCACCCTCGGTTGGGTTGATGCAGCCGTGGAATTTCATCGTGATCGAAGACTCATCGGTGAAATCGCGTATTCGCGACGCCTTCGATCACGCCAATGAAACAGCGGCCAATCTGTTCCCGGCAGAGCGTCGTGCACTTTACTCGAAGCTCAAGCTGCAAGGTATTTCCGAGGCGCCCGTGAACCTGTGCGTCACCTGCGACCGGTCGCGCGGTGGTGACCTTGTCCTGGGACGGACCCATAATCGCGATACCGATCTCTATTCTACCGTCTGCGCTGTGCAAAATCTCTGGCTTGCGGCGCGGGCGGAGGGGATAGGTCTCGGTTGGGTCAGCATCTTTGATGATGCCGATCTGCGGTCAATCCTGCATCTTCCCGAACATGTGGTTCCCGTCGCCTATCTTTGCCTTGGCC
The DNA here is from genome assembly GCF_028553805.1 of Paracoccus saliphilus. Classification (NCBI taxonomy): domain Bacteria; kingdom Pseudomonadati; phylum Pseudomonadota; class Alphaproteobacteria; order Rhodobacterales; family Paracoccaceae; genus Paracoccus; species Paracoccus saliphilus. The sequence continues at coordinate 100,401 of NZ_CP067140.1, forward strand.
ATGTCGTGGAGCTTTACGAGGAACCCGAATTGCAGGCACGAGGTTGGGCGTCCCGGCTTCCTCTGGATGACCTGATTTTCCGCGATAGGTGGGGGGAAGCGCGGTGAGGCGGGCCAGACGCGACGACGCCATGCCCGGAAAGGCGGCCAGATCAATTCAATCGGAGCCCGACTCGTCCGTTGAGCCGTGAATGGCGAATTGTTCCAGCCCGGCGTCCTTGGTTTCGATGACGCGATAGGCCTCCCTCACCCCGGACTGGGTCAGTTCACGGGCGACGGTCAACAGGGTATTAGGCGGATGATCCTCGCATAGATCGGTCATCTGGGCGATTTCCTCTGCGGCGACCGGGCGGGCCTGATCTACCGAGGGAGCGCCGTGATAGGTGACGAAATGTTCGGCCAGCAAATCGGTGAGGGCGGTCAATTCGCCCGGCGCGACCGTGGTGACCGCGACAAAGGTTACCCGCCCGCCGGTTTCCAGGCCCAGCCAGCCATTGGCAAAGGCCTGCCGCGCCTTGCCGGTCAGATCGGCATCGGTCCAGTCGGAAAACTCGAAGCCGCCAGAGATGCACCACTCGCCGGTTCGGGCCGGGTTGGCATAGACACGCTGATCGCTTTCGTCGAAATGGATCGCTCGGGCAAGATTCATGGGGCGGTCTCCAGCAGATCGGTAAGCGGGATCAGATGGGTGCTGTCTCCATCGCGCAGCAACATGCCGAAATCCGTGTCGATTCCGACGAAGACGCCACGACGTCCGGATTGTTCTGTCTGTTCTCCCAGCCCATGCGCCAATGCTTGCCAATCGTCATGCAGGGGACGGTTGCCCCGATCTTCCCAACGATCGATCCAGTTCAGGCAGTGGCGTGCCCAAGCTTCCACCAAGATAGGAGACGAGACATCGGCGCAACCTTCGACATAGAGCCATGTCTGGTCGGGAGTATCGCCGGGACGGTCGGTGGAGGGGATCAGCGGCAGGCTAAAGCCGATCACCAGCCAGTCGGGAACGGCCTGCGGTTCTGGGTGCGAGGCAACCGCGCGGAACCGGCCACAGCTTGCGCCATTGATCCGAATGCCGCCGTTCCAGTCCAGGTGCACCGCGATTTCCGGCGGGGCGAGGGCGCCGAGGGCATTCTGAAACCCGACCCCGCATAGCGGCAGCATCGCCATGGCCTGCGCCAAAGGTACTTCGGGGGCAAAGACCAATGCGCCTTGTAATTCATCTGCCGCCAGCCGGTAACAGACGAGCCCGGCATCGCACCCTTCGGCGGCACGCAAGCAGGCGTGCCGGATGGCATCGCCCGTTGTCGGCTCACCCCGCATCAGCGGAGGAAAGGAGAGCTCCTCGATCGCGGTCACGCCACCTCCTTGGCAACCAAGGCTGAGGCGATGTCATGAAACGCCCTTGCTTGCGCGCTGTCGGGCTGGCTGACGGTGATCGGTGCGCCACCATCCGAGGCCAGCCGGATCTGAAGATCCAACGGCACCTCGGCGAGCAGGGGGACATTCAGCTTTGCGGCCTCGGATGCCACGCCACCATGACCGAAGACATGCTCTTCATGGCCGCATTGCGAACAGATATGCGTACTCATGTTCTCGACCATGCCCAGAATGGGCACCTTCATCTGGTTGAACATGTCGATCCCCTTGCGGGCATCCAGCAGTGCAACATCTTGCGGGGTCGAGACGATGATTGCGCCGTCAACCTGCGCTTTCTGACACAGCGTCATCTGGACATCGCCGGTCCCCGGCGGCAGATCGACCAGCAGGATATCGAGTGCGCCCCATTGCACCTGCGTCAACATCTGCTGCAACGCGCCCATGAGCATTGGGCCACGCCAGACCACGGCCTGATCCTCGTTGGTCATCAACCCGATCGACATCATGGTGACGCCGTGATTACGCATCGGAAGGATGGTCTTGCCGTCCGGGCTGGCCGGGCGACCCGAGACGCCCAGCATTCGCGGCTGTGACGGGCCGTAGACATCCGCGTCCAGTAACCCGACACGCCGTCCTTGCTGCGCCAGGGCGCAGGCGAGATTGGCCGCGACGGTGGATTTGCCCACGCCGCCCTTGCCGCTGGCGATGGCGATGATCCGGGCGATGCCGGGGATGGGCTCCGGTCCTGCCGGCTCGGATTTGCGGGCGCGAAGTTCCGGCGGAGCCTTCTCGGTATGCCCCGTCATGACGATGGACACCCCCGAGACACCGTCTTGAGCCCGCAACGCGGCCTCGGCATTGGTCTTTACGGCCTGATAAGCCTCGGTATGGCGCGGAGGCACCTCGAGGACAAAACGAATCTGGCCCGCCTCGTCGACATTGAGCGCACGCATCACGCCACTGGCGACGATATCGCCGCCTGCGATCGGGTCGGCAACGGATTTCAGGACAGCGAGCACCGCCTCTCGGCTGATCGGCACGGCTTAGTCCTGTCCCTTGATCTCGCCGGATATCTCGTGGCGCATGCCCAGCTCGTCAATGGTGATGACGGCCTTGACGGCAAAACTCTTGCCTGCCGTATCTGCATCGCGCATTGCCTCTTCGATGGCCTGTTGCGAGGTGACGCCGACCTGTTTCAGGAACTTGCGCATCGACATATTCGCATCGTCAGTCATTTGATCTTCCTTTCAGTGATCGCGTCGCTTGCTCAGGTAGTCGTCGGTGACGCGCGGGCGCTCGCCCTGAGCAAGCGGGTTGTTCTGGGAATGATACTGCGCGTTCACGCGGCAATTGTCACACATTTGGATCATCCTCAGCTTGTCATCGCCGGCGAACATCGAATGTCCCCGCAGCTTTTCGGTAATTCGTTCGACGGTCGATTTGACACCGAAAAGCGCACCGCATTCGATGCAGGCGAAGGGTTCTTCCTGGTGCAAGATGCGTTGGCTCAGCGCGGCATCCGTGAGATCGAGCCGGGGTTCATAGCTGATCGCATCCTCGGGGCAGATATTGGCGCAAAGACCGCATTGCAGGCAGGCATCCTCCTGGAAACGAAGCTGCGGGAGGTCGGGATTGTCGCCGAGCGCTCCTGAAGGACAAAGCGAAACGCAGGACAGGCAAAGCGTGCAGGCCTCCGTATCCACCAACACCGCGCCATAGGGGGCGTCATCGGGCAGGGCAAGTTGTTGCTTGTCCGGATGCAAGGCGCGTGCCGCCTGCCGGGTGATCTGCCGCCTCGTGCCCATGGGACGCACCGGACTTGCCGCCGATGCGGGTGCATCTTCGTTGTAGAGCGTATCGGACATGGCATCGGGATCGGAGACATCCAGCAGGTGGATCCTGCCCTCACCGCCAATGGCCCGGGCCAGCGTGATTTGCGCGGCCAATGCATCGCGATCCGCACCTGGTCCAGGGAGGAGGCTTACCGAAGCAAATCCTGCCGCCAGTGCCGCGACTGTTTCGGCATGTCCGAACGCCCCAATGGCCGCGATTTCAAGAGGGATGACATCGGCGGGCAATCCGCGCCCATGGCGGGCCGAAAGGCGGATCATCTCTGCACCGTGGCTATCATGGACCAGCAGGCGCGGCGCGATGCCTCCGGCATCCAGATAGGCTTTCGCCAAGGTCTGAACCCGCCGAAAGACCAAATCGACCGGTGGCGCGTCATATTCTATCGCTCCCGATGGGCAGGCGGCCGAGCAAGCGCCACAGCCTGCGCAGATCATCGGATCGACCGTGACATGATCGCCATCGGGCGTGATCGCCCCTGTCGGGCAGAGATCGAGACAACGGGTGCAGCCGGTTTGACCGGCGCGTGAATGGGCGCATAACAGCGGCTCGGTCCGGACATGAAGCGGCTTCTCGAATGTGCCCATAAGATGAGACGCCGCCAGAACTGCCGCCGAGACCGCAGCGGGATGATCGGGATCGGGGCGCAGATAGCCTTCGCGCTTTTCATGCGCGGGAAAGAGCGGTGTGCCACCCCGCAAATCGAGAATGATATCGCATTCCGACATGCCGCCATCCTGCGGGGCCGTCAGCGTGAATTCTCCCCGTCCACCGGGTTCGAGCTGCCGCAAGGCGTCGATCACCACACGGAACCCGCCCAAGGCGCCGCTGGCCTGACGCAGATTGCCGGCAATCACGTCGAAACTGCGGGTGTCAGGGATATCCTCTGTATCTTCCAGCAGGACGGTCACCCCCAGATAGTCTGAAAGCTGCGCAGCCGCCTCAAGCGCAATTTGCGACGGGCCGAGTATCAGGCATAGCCCTTCCGACAGGACATCCATGGCCTTTTCCGGTGCCGCAGGCAGCATCGCCTCTGCTATCAGGGCCGTCATCTTCGGTAACTTGCTTGCCGGATCGTCTGACCACCCGGCGCGGTCTCGCAGATCCAGCATGGGCGCGGGATCAACGCCCAGTTCTTCCGCAAGTGTTTCAAAGCTACGCGACTCCTGAGCGCAGCAGAAAATCACGTCGCCATCGGTCAAGGCGTCCGAGGCGTGTTGCAACTGTGTGGTGCAAAGCGCGGAACAGGGCGAACGAATATCGAGGCCGGTCGCTTGCGAGAGCGCCTTTGCGTCGATGGTCTGGCTGCCTGAACAATCGCATGTTACCAGTGTCTTGACCATGTCGTATTCCTCGCCGAACGGACCGTTTCACGGCCGGATGAGCATTCGGTCGACCCAAGGCTAGACGCAAATTGCCGCACCGTACAACCGGTTTCCGTCGGATCACTAACTTGGCCCGGTCCGATTCGCGAATTGTCAATTCGCACAAAAAGACTCGGATTGGATATATTATTGCATGATCATTCCTGCCGCTAAATAGCGAGACAAAAATTCCTGTATCAGGTGGCGATTACAAAAATTTTCCTTTGCTCATTCGGTAGTGCAAAGCATAGTATTGGTAGGGGGAGGAATAACTGCCGTGTCGGTAAGTCCGAAAAGCAAACGCGCGATGCCGCTTGGTATAGTGCTCCGCAGGACGCCGGGGGCGACCCGTTGGGCGAAATGGTCTTGGAAAGCTGTGGCGATTCTGCCTGGGGCAGGGTCGGCTGACTGGCGGGAATTGCGCCGCGATGGTGATGTTGTCGAGTATCATGCCGCGACCCGGATCCTGGAACTCTATGCCGCCGAGACCGAAGCTTATGTGCATGGGCTGACCGCCCGTGTCCCCAGTATCTATGTGGTGATGAGGCCTGTGTCCGGCGAATATCCTTTCGAGATCCTGCTGGTAACAGCCTCACCCTTCGAGGCGCAGGATTATTCTGACAGCGGTGAGGATGTCGTCGAGAAGGTTCCGATGACACCGGGCCTTGTTGCCTGGATCGGAGAATTCGTCGACTCGTTCCATGAGGACGAGCCCTTTGTGAAGCGCCAACGAGACAAGAGACGGGACGATCTTCACCAGGATGGGATAGGCGATCCACGTATCGGCAAGGCGGCCGATATTTACGCCTCGCCCAGCCTGATGCGGAGCCGTTTGTCATGAGCGATTTCTGGGCACGCCGAAAAGCTGCGGTCGCGGCCGAAGCGCGGGCAGAAGATGCTGTAACCCGCGCTGCCGAACAGGCCGCGCAAGAGGCGCAGCTTGCCGAGCGTAGCGACGAGGAATTGTTGCAGGATTTGGGGTTGCCCGCGCCGGAGGCCATCGACAATGCTGATACGGTTCGCCGCTATCTGCGCGCGGCCTTGCCGCAACGGCTCAAGCAACAGGCGTTGCGGCGGCTGTGGACCTTGAACCCGGTGCTGGCCAATCTGGACGGGTTGGTCGATTATGCGGATGATTTTACCGCCAGCGCTTCTGCGAGTGAAAACTTCCGGACCAGCTATCAGGTGGGTAAGGGGCTGATGGCCCATGTCGAGGCGATGGCGGCCAGCCGTGACGCTACCGAGAAAACCTCGGTAGCGCATGCCTCTGCACCGACGGAAAAGACAGCAATAACTGCACAGGAAGCCTTGCCGGAAGACAGTGCCTATCGACCGCCAGAGAAGGAGGCCGCGGGGCCTTCCGAAGGGGTGACGTCCCCGCGCCGGATGCGCTTCAGCTTTGAGGAAACCGCGCATGGGTGATCAACGAATGAGTGCCGCGCATGAAATCCAGGTAGCCGAGGAAGATCGCCTGAGGGCCGAATTGTACAATTTCCTTGGCTTGATATTGGCGCACTCGCCTGATGCGAGGTTACTGTCGCAGATCGCCGGGCTGACCGGCGATGACAGCGAGATCGGCAAGGCCACCGTTGCGCTTGCGAAACTCGCCCGACGGACCAGCCCGACATCGGTCGAGTCAGAGTATAATCGGCTTTTCATCGGATTGGGGCGGGGCGAATTGTTGCCTTATGCCAGCTATTATCTGACCGGGTTTCTGAATGAAAAGCCGCTGGCGCAATTGCGGCGGGACATGGCAGCACAGGGCCTTGCGCGTGCCGAGAATGTTTTTGAACCCGAAGATAATATCGGCAGCCTGATGGAGATGATGGGGACGCTGATTGACGGTCAATTCGCCGCACCGGCGGATCTGACAACGCAAAAGAATTTCTTCAACCGGCATATCGCGCCATGGGCGGCGCATTTCTTCACGGATCTGGAAGCCGCCAAAAACGCGGTTTTCTATGCCCCGGTGGGCAAGCTCGGCCGGGCATTCATGGAGATCGAAGCCGAGGCGTTCCGCATGAGTGCATCGCCATCCGCATCGCTGGCGGGCAGCCGCCAGAACCATAGAGGAGACCTTCAATGACAAGGAAAAGCGACGAGACGACCAGCCGCCGCAACTTCTTGAAACTGGCCGGGACGACAGCGCCGATCGCGGCGGTGGTCACTCTGGCGAGTGGAACGGAGACAGAGGCCAAGGAAGCCGACCTGTCCTCGGACAGGATTCAGGATACCGCGCATACACGCGCCTATTACCACTCTGCCCGGTTCTGATCGGGACAGGGGAGGATGAACCGACCAGCAAGCCACACCTCCGCGGTGGAGCCAGCAAGGGAGATGAAACATGTTGAGGAAAAAGACCAACGGGGCTGCACGACGCCCCCTTCGGGCAAGTATCCTTTCCGAGGTAGGTCATTCCTCGGTTGATCGCCGCGCTTTCTTGCGTGGCTCGGGTCTGGCGATCGGCGGGTTGACGGCAATCGCGGCCTCGGGCGGCTCGGTTACCAGGGCAAACGCGCAGACCGCTGCCGAAACCGCGGTCGAGATCAAGAAATCCGTTTGCACGCATTGCTCTGTCGGTTGCACGGTCATGGCCGAAGTCTCTGACGGCGTCTGGATCGGGCAGGAACCGGGTTGGGACAGCCCGTTCAACCTTGGTGCGCATTGCGCCAAGGGGGCTTCGGTTCGTGAACATGCCCATGGCGAGCGCCGCCTGAAATATCCGATGAAGAAGGAAGGCGGAGAGTGGAAGAAGATCAGCTGGGATCAGGCGATCGATGAAATCGGCGACCAGATGATGGCGATCCGCGACGAAAGCGGGCCGGACAGTGTCTATTGGCTGGGAAGCGCCAAGCATAGCAACGAGCAATCTTACCTGTTCCGCAAATTCGCGGCCTACTGGGGCACGAACAATGTCGACCACCAGGCGCGGATTTGCCATTCGACCACGGTTGCGGGGGTTGCGAATACATGGGGCTACGGCGCCATGACCAATTCCTACAACGATATCCACAATTCGAAGGCGATCTTCCTCATCGGCGGCAATCCGGCCGAGGCGCATCCGGTCTCGTTGCTGCATCTGTTGAAGGCCAAGGAGGAGAACAACGCACCCCTGATCGTCTGCGATCCCCGCTTTACCCGGACGGCGGCTCATGCCGATGAATATGTCCGCTTCCGCCCCGGCGCCGATGTGGCGATGATCTGGGGACTGTTATGGCATATTTTCGAGAATGGCTGGGAGGACAAGGAGTTCATCCGCACCCGTGTCTGGGGAATGGATCAGATTCGCGAAGAGGTCGCCCGGTGGACGCCAGAGGAAACCGAGCGTGTCACCGGTGTTCCGGGCAGCCAGATGGAGCGGGTGGCAAGGACTCTTGCCAACAATCGCCCCGGCACGGTGATCTGGTGCATGGGTGGCACCCAGCACAGCAATGGCAACAACAACACGCGCGCTTATTGCATACTTCAACTTGCGCTTGGGAATATGGGTGTCGCGGGTGGCGGCACCAATATCTTCCGCGGCCATGACAATGTGCAGGGCGCGACCGATCTGGGCGTGCTGGCCGATACCTTGCCAGGCTATTACGGGCTTACCCCGGGTTCATGGGCGCATTGGGCACGGGTCTGGCAAGAAGATCTCGATTGGCTCAAGGGCCGCTTTGTCACCATGGAAGGGGCGGATGGCGCGGAAGTTCCCATGATGGAACAATCGGGAATTCCGGTCAGCCGCTGGATCGATGGCGTGCTCGAGGCCAAGGAGAACATCGAACAGCCCGACAATACGCGGGCCATGGTGTTCTGGGGTCACGCACCGAATTCGCAAACGCGCCTGAAGGAAATGAAAACGGCGATGGAGAAGCTCGACCTGCTGGTCGTGGTCGATCCATATCCGACCGTTTCTGCGGTTCTGCATGACCGCGAGGACGGGGTTTACCTGCTGCCCGCCTCGACTCAGTTCGAGACACGGGGTTCCGTCACCGCGTCCAACCGTTCCCTGCAATGGCGCGAACAGGTTGTCGCCCCGCTGTTCGAGAGCCTGCCCGACCATGTCATTATGGCGAAATTCGCGAAGAAGTTCGGCTTTGCAGACCGGATGTTCCGCAACATCGCCATGGATGGCGAAGAACCGAATGTCGAGGACATCACGCGAGAGTTCAATCGGGGCATGTGGACTGTCGGCTATACCGGCCAATCGCCGGAACGGCTGAAGCTGCACATGGAGAACCAGTATACGTTCGACCGCACGACCCTGCGTGCCGTGGGTGGTCCGGCGGATGGGGATTTCTACGGCATGCCCTGGCCTTGCTGGGGAACGCCAGAGATGAATCATCCGGGCACTGCGCTGCTCTACGATATGTCGATTCCCGTGGCCGAGGGAGGGCTGACCTTCCGTGCCCGCTTCGGGGTGGAACGCGACGGCGACAACCTGCTGGCAGAGGGGGTCTATTCGGCCGGTTCCGAGATCGAGGATGGCTATCCCGAATTCACCATGCAGATGCTTCGGGATCTGGGTTGGGATAGCGATCTGACGCCCTATGAACGGCGAATGATCGAATACGTCGCCGGGTTCATCGATGAGCTCCCTGCGGCTGATGCCGAAGTGGGCGAACAATCGCAAACGGGTGAATACCCTTCCGATTGGGCCGACAAGATCGGAGGCGTAAACTGGAAAACAGATCTTTCAGGGGGCATTCAGCGGGTTGCGATCAAGCATGGTTGCGCCCCGTTCGGAAATGCCAAGGCGCGGACGGTTGTCTGGACATTCCCCGACCCGGTGCCCCTGCATCGCGAGCCTCTTTATACCAATCGTCGCGATCTGGTGGAGGACTATCCGACCTATGAGGACAAGACCTTCTGGCGGGTGCCGACCATGTATGCCTCGATCCAGAAAAACGACTTCTCCAAGGATTATCCGATCATCCTGACCTCGGGCCGACTGGTCGAGTACGAGGGTGGGGGTGACGAGACGCGCTCCAACCCCTGGCTGGCCGAATTGCAGCAGGACATGTTTGTCGAGATCAATCCTCGCGATGCCAATAATCTTGGCGTCCGAGACGGCAAGCAGGTTTGGCTCGAAGGTCCCGAGGGGGGCAAGGTCAAGGTCATGGCGATGGTGACCGAACGGGTCGGCGAGGGCGTGGCCTTCATGCCCTTCCATTTCGGCGGACATTTCGAGGGCAAGGATCTGCGCTCGAAATATCCCGAGGGAGCCGATCCCATCGTGTTGGGTGAATCGTCCAATACGGCCCAGACCTATGGTTACGATTCAGTCACCCAGATGCAGGAGACCAAGGCGACTCTCTGCAAGATCATGCCGGCGTAAGGAGATTGGGACATGGCAAGAGCTAAATTCCTGTGTGATGCCGAACGCTGCATCGAATGCAATGCTTGCGTGACGGCCTGCAAGAACGAACATGAGGTGCCCTGGGGGATCAACCGGCGCCGCGTGGTAACGATCGAGGACGGCAAACCGGGAGAGCGTTCGATTTCGGTTGCCTGCATGCATTGTTCTGACGCGCCCTGCATGGCGGTCTGCCCGGTGGATTGTTTCTATCAGACCGAAGATGGCGTGGTCCTGCACTCCAAGGACCTGTGCATCGGCTGTGGTTACTGTTTCTACGCCTGCCCCTTCGGTGCGCCGCAATATCCGCAGGCCGGCAATTTCGGATCGCGCGGCAAGATGGACAAATGCACCTTCTGCGCCGGCGGACCGGAAGAGAACAACTCCGCTGCCGAATTTGCCAAATATGGCCGCAACCGGATCGCCGAGGGCAAGTTGCCGATCTGCGCCGAGATGTGCTCGACCAAGGCATTGCTGGCCGGGGATGGAGATACCGTTTCCGACATCTACCGTGAACGAGTGGTTGCCCGCGGCTTCGGGTCGGGTGCCTGGGGCTGGGGCACCGCCTATGAGCGCAAGGCGCCCTGATGCTTCATCGGGAGAGTTGACCATGCTGCGCCATCTGTTGGCCGTTCTGACGATCATCATCCTGACCCTGCCCGCCGCCGTGCCTGCGCAGGAAGCCGAAATCGACCGTTCCGCCACCGGCGGGGCGCAGACGCTGGATGACATTCTGCGCAGGCAGAACCAGCAGCGCCTCGATGACAGTTTCCGAAGCGATAATATCGGCGGCGAGGCTGCGACTGTTCCCGAGCTTGGCCCATTGGGCGGTGCATCGGATTCGGATCTGTGGCGGGCGATACGTTACGACAAGGCCGATATCACCGTGTCGACCCGAAACGAGACCGGCAAGGTCCTTGTGCAGGACGGGGGTATGTGGTGGCTGGAATTCCGGGAAGGGCCACTGGTGAAATATGGAAGCTGGCTGCTTTTGGGAACTATCGTCTTACTGGTGGTCTTCTACCTGCTGCGCGGTCGAGTAAGGGTAGAAGGCGGCATGTCCGGGCACACCATCACCCGGTTCAAGTTCATCGAGCGCATGGCGCATTGGCTGCTGGCCGGTTCATTTATACTTTTGGGGCTGACCGGCCTGCTCAGCCTGATGGGCCGGATGTTCATCGCCCCTTACCTGGGCCGCGAAGTCAACGCGAGCTTGCTACAGGCGTCGAAATTCATCCACAACAATGTCGCATGGGCGTTCATGCTTGGCCTTGTGATGGTGTTCGTCATGTGGGTCTGGCACAATATTCCGAACCGTCTTGACCTGACATGGTTCCGCTATGCCGGGGGTATCGTCGGCAAGACTCATCCCCCGGCCAAGAAGTTCAATGCCGGTCAGAAAATCGTTTTCTGGTCGGTGATCCTGCTGGGCGGGTCGATTTCCTTGTCAGGGCTGTCGCTCCTGTTCCCTTATGAGCTGCCGCTATTCGCCAAGACCTTCGGTATCCTGAACGATATCGGCCTGCCGGGCTGGTTCGGTATGGAGCCCCTGTCTGCCCGCATGTCCCCGCAAGAGGAAATGCAATATGCCCAGCTTTGGCACGCCATCGTGGCATTCGGGCTGATGGCGGTAATCATCGGGCATATCTATATCGGCACGCTCGGCATGGAGGGTGCGTTCGATGCGATGAAGGACGGCGAGGTTGACGAAGCCTGGGCGCATCAGCACCATTCGATCTGGCTCGAGGAAGAAAAAACCAGAACGGCGGGCGCCGCCACCCCTGCGGAGTAGATTGCAATGAAGGCAGTGCTGACCGGGCTCATCGTGATGATTGCCGTCAGTCTCGGCGCCTGGCTGGTGCTTGGCGAAACGGGGTTCTCGTCGCAAGAGGTCTATTCCAGCCCGAATGTCCGGCTGGATTGAGGGTTGGCCCTCGCGAATGAAAGCCCTGCTTCTTCTTCATGAAAATATCCCGCGAGGATCCGGGGGGCGCGGAACTCCCCGGCCATCGCGGGACGCAGGTTACGCCGCCGTCACCTTCACGGCAGCGAATTTGAACTCCGGTATCTTGCCGTATGGGTCCAGCGCCGGGTTGGTCAGGATATTCGCCGCCGCCTCGACAAAGGCGAAAGGCAGGAACACCATGTCCGGCGAGACCGCACGGTCAGAGCGGGCCATCAGGGTGATCTCTCCCCGCCGGGTTGCCAGCTTGACCGAACCGCCCGCCTCGACGCCCAGCTTGCGCAGGGTCGAAGGATGCAGTGAACAATTGGCCTGCGGCTCGACCGCGTCCAGCACCCGCGAACGGCGTGTCATCGAGCCGGTATGCCAATGCTCCAACTGCCGCCCAGTGGTCAGGATCATCGGATATTCGGCGTCGGGTTGCTCGTCCGGGGGGATGACGCTTGCCGGGGTGAACCGGGCGCGCCCGCTTTCACGCGGGAAGCCATCGCCAAAGACGATACTCTGCCCTGGGTCCTCGGGGGACAGGCTCGGATAGGTCACGGCATTTTCCGTCGCGAGACGATCCCAGGTGATATTGTCCAGCGAGGGCATGCCACGCTTCATCTCGGCAAACACTTCCGAGGGATGGGTGTAGTTCCAGTCCAGTCCCAACCGCCGGGCCAGATCCACGGTGATTTGCCAATCCTCGCGCGCCTCCCCCGGTGGGGTCGCGGCAGCGCGGCCCATCTGCACCTGCCGGTTGGTGTTGGTCACGGTGCCGTCCTTCTCGTAGAAAGCGGCTGCGGGCAGGATGACATCGGCGTAATTGGCGGTCTCGGTCAGGAAGATGTCCTGCACAACCAGATGCTCCAGCTTGGCCAGGGCATCGCGGGCATGGGTCACGTCCGGATCGGACATGGCCGGGTTTTCGCCCAGGATATACATGCTCTTGATCTCGTCCGCATGGATCGCATCCATGATCTCGGTCACGGTCAGACCCTTCTGGGCGCTGAAATCGTCCGATTGCCAGATCTCGTTGAACGCCGAGCGGACACCATCATCTGTAACGTCCTGGTAATCCGGCAGGAACATCGGGATCAGACCAGCATCGGAAGCCCCCTGAACATTGTTCTGACCGCGCAGGGGATGCAATCCGGTGCCCGGCCTGCCGACATTGCCGGTCATCAGGGCAAGATTGATCAGGCAACGCGAATTGTCGGTGCCGTGAACATGCTGCGATACGCCCATTCCCCAGAAGATCATCCCGGCCTTCGCTGTGGCGAATTCGCGTGCTGCCTGACGAATCGTTTCAGCATCGACGCCGGTTAATTCTTCCATCGTCTCAGGAGCGAATCCGGCAAGATGCTGTTTCTCGACTTCCCAATTCTCAGTGAAGCCATCGATATATTCCTGGTCGTAAAGCCCTTCCTCGACGATCACGCACATCATTGCGTTCAAGAGCGGCACATCCGCTCCGGGGCGGAATTGCAGCAGATGGGAGGCAAACCGTTTCAGCGATTGCGCACGGGGATCCATCACGATCAGCTTTCCGCCACGCTTGGTGAATTGCTTGAAGAAGGTCGCGGCGACTGGATGGTTCTCGATCGGGTTCGCGCCGATGACGATGGCGACATCGGCATTCTCGATCTCGTTGAAGGTCGCGGTCACAGCGCCGCTGCCGACATTCTCCATCAGTGCCGCTACCGATGAGGCATGACAGAGACGCGTGCAGTGATCGACATTGTTGTGACGGAAGCCCTGACGGATCAGCTTCTGGAACAGGTAGGCTTCTTCATTGGTGCATTTGGCGCTGCCAAAACCGGCGACCGCTTCGCCGCCCTCGGTATCGCGGAGCCGTGCCATGCCGCCTGCCGCGAAATCGAGTGCCTCATCCCAGCTTGCCTCGCGGAAATGGGTGAAGGGATTGGCCGGATCGACGTTCAGACCTTTTTCGACACCCTCACGCCGGATCAACGGCTTGGTCAGGCGGTGTGGGTGGTGGATATAGTCATAGCCGAAGCGGCCCTTGACGCAGAGCCGGCCCTCATTGGCGGGACCGTTGATGCCTTCGACATATTTGACATTACCATCCTTGAGCTTGAGCGACACTTGGCAGCCGACGCCGCAGAATGGGCAGATCGACTGCACCTCTTCATCGAAGTCCTTGCTGTCGCCATGCTGCTTGTCATCCAGGACTGTTGCGGGCATCAATGCGCCGGTCGGGCAGGCCTGCACGCATTCGCCGCAAGCGACGCAGGTGCTGTCGCCCATCGGGTCGTCCATATCGAAGGTCGGGAAACTGTCATGCCCACGACCGGCCATGCCGATCACGTCATTGACCTGAACATCGCGGCAGGCGCGGACGCAGAGGTTGCACTGGATACAGGCGTCCATATTGACCCGCATGGCGACATGGCTGTCGTCCAAAAGCGGGATGCGGCTTTTCTCAACCTGCGGGAAGCGGCTTTCCTCGACACCGTTCAGTTCGGCCATGTCCCAGAAATGGCTACCCGAGTCATGGGCCTCGGCCCGTTCGGGCTGATCGGCCAGCAAAAGCTCCATCACCATGCGTCGTGATTTCTCGGCCCGTTCGCTGGCAGATTTGACCTCCATGCCTTCGGACGCGGCGCGGCAGCAGGATGCGGCCAGAACCCGTTCGCCCTCGATCTCGACCATGCAGGCACGGCAGTTGCCATCGGGTTGATAGCCCGGCGCGGGTTTGTGGCATAGATGCGGGATGGTGATGCCACGGCCATGCGCGGCCTCCCAGATGGTAGTGCCTTCGGGGACAGTGACCTCTTCGCCGTCGAGCGTGAAAGTCACCTGTTTGATGTCAATATGATCCTTCATGCCTTGTCCCCGTCTTTCCGGCCGCCGCCGACTTCATCCGCAAAATGTTCCATCACCAACCGGATCGGGTTGGGCGCGGCCTGGCCAAGCCCGCAAATCGAGGCGTCGATCATCACGTCGCACAGGTCGTCCAGCAGAGGCTTGTCCCATTGATCCGCCTGCATCAGCTTGACCGCTTTCTCGCAGCCCACCCGGCAGGGGGTGCATTGTCCGCAGCTTTCCGATTCGAAGAACCGCAGCATGTTGAGCGCGACCGCCTTGGCGCTGTCCTTGTCGGACAGGACCACCACTGCCGCCGAGCCGATGAAAGTGCCATGTGGCTGCAACGTGTCGAAATCCAGCGGCACATCGTCCAGCGATGCGGGCAGCAGGCCCGATGAAGGACCGCCCGGCTGATAGGCCTTGAACTCGTGACCTTCGGTCATGCCTCCGGCGGCCTCGATCAATTCGCGGATCGTGGTGCCAGCGGGCAGGAAATAGACCCCCGGATTAGCGACCCGGCCCGACAGCGAATAACTGCGCATCCCCGTGCGGCCGTTATGCTCGACACCGGAGTTGAACTGATGGCCCTCGCGGCAGATACGAGCGACCAGGTGCAATGTTTCTACATTATGAACCAGCGTCGGCTGGCCGAAGACACCGTCCTGCGCGACATAAGGAGGCCGTAGCCGGGGCAGACCGCGCTTACCTTCGATCGATTCGATCATCGCGGACTCTTCGCCGCAGATATAGGCCCCTGCGCCGCGCCGCAGGTCTATATAGCCCGGCTCCACGATGCCTGCCTGTTCGAGAGCAGCGATTTCCTTTTTCAGGATCTTCAGAACGGCGGGGTATTCATCGCGCATATAGAGGAAGCACTTCTCTGCCTCGACCGCCCAAGCCGCGATCAGCATGCCCTCCAGCATCAGATGTGGCTCGCGTTCAAGATAATAGCGATCCTTGAACGTGCCCGGTTCGCCCTCGTCGCCGTTCACGGCAAGGTAACGCGGTCCCGGATTGGCACGCACGAAGCCCCATTTCTTTCCTGATGGAAAACCTGCCCCGCCCATGCCGCGCAGACCGCCGTCCAGCAATTCCTGCTGGATCTCTTGCCAGTCGCCGCTTTTGCGCAGTTCCGCAAGCTTGGTATAGCCGCCGCCCGCCTGATAGGCGATGAAGTCCTGATATTCGGGGATGATCGGGTGCAGGTCGCCGCCGGCGATGGTCTTTTCGATTATCTCCGGCGTTGCGAAATCGACATGGCGATGGCCGATCTCTGCCACGGGGGCGGTGTCGCAACGACCCATGCAGGGTGCGCGCAGAACACGGATTCGTGACGGGTCGTGGCCTGATTGGAGCGCGTCCAGCAGAGCTTCTGACCCGGCAAGCTCGCAGGACAGCGAATCACAGACGCGGATGGTCAGGTCAGGTGGCGGGGTTTCGTCCTCGGTCACCGGATCGAAATGGGCATAGAACGTGGCGACTTCCCAGACCTCGGCCATCGACAACCGCATTTCTTCGGCAAGGGCACGCAGATGCGCGGCCGACAAGTGGCCGTATTCGTCCTGAATCAAATGCAGAAATTCTATCAGCAGGTCGCGGCGGCGCGGTTTGTCTCCTAAAAGCGCCCTGACCTGATCCCATGCGGTGTCATCCAGTTGGCGGCCCTTGGGGGTGCCACGTCCCTTGCCGTTTCCACGGCCTGAGCTCCAGATGCCTTTTTGCTGATCAAGTGCCATAATTTCCTGCCATTGTGGTGGGGCTTTGTGGAGTTTGTGGGCCATTATACCACGGCTGGTCAATATCGACATACCGTCATACGATAGAAGATATCTATCAATAAGACGGTTATGGACAGCGCGAATAAGCAAGCCTATCACGTCCATATGACATGGGATCAGGAACTTGATGCGCGGGGCCTTCTATGTCCATTGCCGGTCCTGAAGGCACGCAAACGCCTTCAGGGCATGGCGGCGGGCGAGGTGTTGCGTGTGGTGGCGACGGATCCGGCTGCGGTGATCGACGTGCCGCATTTCTGCGCGGAATCCGGACATGAGCTGCTTGAACAGCAGGATGAAGGCGAGGCGCAGGCCTATCTGATTCGCAAGCGGTAGGACTCAGGCCAGTCCAAAGGAGGAATAGGGCAGATACCTGACCGGGACGCCCGGTTCGATCTCGGCGGCCTCATCAGGCAGTTCCACCAATCCATCGGCCCAACTTAGCCCACTGATCCGGCCAGATCCTTCCGACGCAAAGACCTCGGCCCGGCCTTCGGCGTTCAGGCGGGCGCGCAGATATTCGCGGCGTCCGGGTTTCTTGCGCTTGGAGAAGGCGGCGGGCACGGCAAAGCCCTGCGGGACCGTCCAACCTGCCCCGGCCAATAGCGAAAGGGCGGGGCGCGCGAATATCAAGGAACAGACGAGAGCGGCGACCGGATTGCCCGGCAATCCGAAAACCGGCACGCCATCCCATTTTGCCAGGGCCAGCGGGCGTCCGGGCTTGAGCGCGATACGCCAGCTCGACAGGGTGCCATGCGATTTCAGCAGGGCAGAGACGTGATCCTCGTCCCCCGCCGAGGCTCCGCCAGAAGTCAGGATGACATCGGTGCGGCGAGCGCCATCGTCCAGGCGTTCTCTCACGGCCTCGTCGCTATCCGGCGCATGGCCGAGATCCACCGGCTCATATCCCCAGCCTGCGGCCAGTGACAGCAGCATGGGGCGATTGGCGTCCCATATCTGATGCGGGAGGGCGGGCAAGTCGGGCGCGGCGATTATTTCGTCCCCGGTCGAGAGCACCCCGACCCGCAACGGGCGATGCACCGTCACGTGCGCAATACCGACAGCAGAAAGCAGCGCCAGATCGGGAGCGCGCAATTTGCGGCCAGCAGGCAGGGCAGCGGTGCCTTCGGTGACGTCCTCGCCTGCCTTGCGGGTGTTGCTGCCTCGTTTGACAGGGCCCTCGAACATGACCGACGAGTCATCAGTGGTGGTGTCTTCCTCTAATACGACGGTATCTACGCCCTCGGGCAAGGTCGCCCCGGTCAGGATGCGGATCGCCTTGCCCTCGGGAACCGGCTGCGTCCATGGCTGCCCCGCAGCGGCCCGCCCCTCGACCAGAGGCAGGCGCTGCGGCCCGTCGCCGGTGACGGTATGAGCAAAGCCATAGCCATCGACGGCGGAATTGGGCTGCGGTGGATTCGAGCGGCGGGCGATGCACGCCTCGGCCAGAACGCGACCCGCCGCTTGCGCTGTCGCCAGGGTTTCGGTGCGGGTCACCGGCTGCAAGATGTTGCGCAACCGGTTCAGTGCGGTATCGACCGGGATCCAATCCACCCCTTGTGGCATGGCGAAATTGTCAGTTTTCATCGTGCAACCTCGCTCAGGATGAAATCGGCAATGGCGGCTGTGTCATCAAGGTCGAAAACCGGCAGCGCGGTGTCAACCGGCCCATCGGTGGCAACGGCATGGATGGTTTCGATCTTCGAGGCAAGCAGCGGGCGGTCGATGATCTGACGATAAGCTTCGATCTTCGGGTGCGGTTCATTCTTGTAGCCCTCGATCAGAACCAGATCGACCGGGGAGAGACGAGGCAGCAAATCAGCCAGTGGCGGTTCCCCAGCGCCGCGCAACTCGTGCATCAAGGCCCAACGGCGCGGCGTGGACAGCAACACCTCCCGTGCCCCCGCCTCGCGATGGCGGTGGCTGTCGCGGCCGGGCTGGTCGATATCGGTATCGTGATGGGCATGCTTGATGGTAGATACCGTCAGGCCTCGTGACGAGACTTCGGTGACCAGACGCTCCATCAAGCCGGTCTTGCCCGTATTTTTCCAGCCGGTGACGCCGTAGAGCTTCATGGGGTGGCCCCGTTCGCCAAGACTTCGGCGCGCGCCAGATCCTCGGCTGTGTTGACGTTGAAGAACGGGTCGAAGGGGACAGCGGGGAACAATGCTTCACCCGCATCGTGACGATCGGTCCATAGCACGACCTTGCGCAATCCATCATGAAGAGCGGCCCGCAGATCGTCGCGCAAGGCAACGGGCCAAAGACCGAATGTCGGGTGGCGGTTGATGCGCTTTCCTCCGGATTTCAGCGCTTCGCCATCCGCGCGCGGGGTCGTGGCCATGGCAAGAGGATGGTCTTTGCCCTCGGCGGCCAGAAAGAGCCTTGTCACCAGATCGGTGGGGAAGAAGGGCGTATCGGCGGCAACTGTCACGATCGCATCCGCGCCTTTTCCGGCAGCCCAGTCCAGTCCAGCCAGCACACCGGCCAACGGACCCGGAAAGCCGCCGATGCTGTCGGGCAGAACCGGCAGGCCGAAATCGGCGAAGCGGGTAGGATCGCCATTGGCGTTCAAGGCCAGACCGGCCACCTGCGGTTCCAGCCGCGCAATCACATGTGCCAGCAGCGATTGTCCCCCGACCCGCAGCAACCCCTTGTCACCGCCGCCCATCCGGGTCGCAAGCCCGCCGGCTAGGATGACACCAAGCGGGCGGTTCATGTTGCGGCCTTGCGGTGCTGTTTGCGGTCTTCTTCGGGGATGCTTTTCGGATCGGCGTCGCGGATCAGGCGTTCTTCGCCGCTGAGACAGACGAAGCGTTGCCCGCGCATCCGTCCGATCAGGGTAAGCCCGACACGACGTGCGATCTCGACGCCCCATGCGGTGAAACCAGAGCGCGAGGCCAGGGCGGGAATGCCCATCAGCGCCGTCTTGATGACCATTTCCGAGGTCAGCCGCCCGGTCGTGTAAAGGATCTTGTCAGCCGCACCGATATCATGGCGGAACATGTACCCGGCAATCTTGTCCACGGCATTGTGGCGGCCGACATCCTCCATGTAGACCAGCGGTCTGTCGCGCTGACATAGCACCGTTCCGTGGATCGCCCCGGCCTCCAGATACAGAGAGGGTGTGGTGTTGATCTCTTTCGCCAGCGCATAGAGCCAGCTTGTGCGGATTTCGGATTTCGGAAGGGTCAGATCTTCTAGTCCTTCCATCATATCTCCGAAAACCGTGCCCACGGCGCAACCGCTGGTGCGGGTTTTCTTTTGGAGCTTCTCCTCGTACGACGTCTCGCGTTCGGTCCGGACGACAACGGTTTCGATCTCGTCGTCGTAATCGATCCCGGTCACCCGGTCATCGGCGCGCAGCATGCCCTGATTGCGCAGGAAACCGAGGGCGAGATACTCGGGATAATCGCCGATCGTCATCGCGGTGACGATCTCCTGCCGATTGAGATAGATCGTCAGCGGCCGCTCCTCGACCACCGAAAGCGTGGTTTCCGCGCCTGTCTGGTCGGTGCCGGTGATGCGCCGGGTCAGGCGAGGGTCATGCGGGGCGGGCAGCAGCGGAAAATCGGGCATGATGTCGATGCGTTGCCTCCTCTGGCCTGAGCAATGGGTATCATCCATGCTGTCGAGCCGAGTTGCAAGGCCGTGGAATCAATCTGGCTAAAGTCTGACGGGGATGGCCCCGCAAACCAACTCAGTTATCGGAAGGCTCAGGACTCACCATATATTCCCGTGTGTATTGTGCCATCCGGGTCTGACCAGGCCCGATACATGCCCGGACTGTTGAAAGGCAAGCATATATTGCCTTGCCGATCCACGGCGATCAAACCCCCAGATCCGCCGAGCCTGCCCAGTTCCGCGACGACATCCCCGGCTGCTTGCGCAAGGTTCTGGCCGCCCCAACGCATCCGGGCGTCGATCTCGTGCCCGACCGCCCAACGGATGAAATATTCTCCGTGACCCGTGGCCGAGATCGCGGCGGTCTCGTCATCGGCCCAGGTGCCGGCGCCGATGACCGGGCTGTCACCGACCCGACCGGGCATCTTCGCGGTCATGCCGCCAGTCGATGTTGCAGCTGCAATATGGCCGGAACGATCCAGCGCCACCGCACCCACCGTGCCATGCTTGCGCGCCGGATCGCCATCGTCGGGCTGGCCGAGGCGACGGCGTTCCAGTTCGGCCTGCAGTGCGGCGCGGCGCGGTTCGGTTCCGAACCAGTCCGGTTCCATCATTTCTAATCCCGAAGCGTCGCAAAAGCGGCGGGCGCCATCGCCGGACAGAAGCACGTGATCGGTCTGCTCCATCACCGCGCGGGCGGCCAGAACCGGGTGGCGCGGTCCACAAATTCCCGAGATCGCGCCGCATTCCCGCGTCGCGCCGTCCATGACCGCGGCATCCATCTCGTGCGTGGCGTCCGAGGTGAAAACCGCGCCACGTCCGGCATTGAACAGCGGGTTTTCCTCGAGCGCCATCACCGAGGCTGTTACCGCATTCAGCGCGGAGCCGCCCTTTTGCAGCACCTCCAGCCCCGCCGCCAGGCAAGCGCGCAACCCATCGTGATAGGCGGTCTCACGCTCTGGCGTCATGCGGGATTTCAGGATGGTTCCGGCGCCGCCATGCAGCGCGATGACAGGGGTGATATCGGTCATGACAGGGTTTCCTTTCAACGCAGGGCGAAACTCATGGCGGACAGGGCGGTCATCCAGCCGATCACCTCGGCCATGCTGGCACAATCGAAACCGATCGTCATTGCATCGATCCGCTGCGAGGGCGGCAGCACCGACATCTGGTCGGCCAGCGCGGCATTCCCCATCACGAACTCGGCGTGATACGGCCCCTGCCAGCGCGTCGGTTTCATGTTTCCGGCCTCGTTCACGGCACGGATCGCACCTTCTTTCAGCATGGCATGCGCGCGGGCAACCGATACCTGGCGCGCTGCGCGATGGCCATAAGAATGTTTGACGGTCACGAATTCGGCTTGCCGGAAGAACAGTGCGTTCTCGTCCCGGGTGCAATCGTCGCCCGAGATCAGCCCGACAGGCACCCCCAGCTCTCCGGCATAGGCGCCATAGATCGCGGGCTCGCCACAAGGCGTTCCGTTGATACGTATTTCGCGAAAGGCAAAACCATTGGTGGTATGGGCGAGCACACCGCCCTTTCCCGCCATGGAATGATGCCCGGTCATGAACATCAGGTCGAAATCGCCCGTCAGGCCGCAGGCCATGTTCATCGGCTTTGGCTTTCCAAGGATCAGGTCTGCGGCAGGATGCAGATGTTGCGGCAGAATGTTGGTCATCGGTCCATGGGAGTCGTTGACGAGGATTTCCGTCGCGCCCGCCTCGACCAGCCCTTCGATCACCGCATTGACCTCTTGGGTCATTAACTCCCGGGCTTTCTCATATTCGGGATGACCGGCCTGTCCTTGCGCGGGGGAGACCACACCCGCTACGCCCTCGATATCTGCCGAGATATAGATACGCATCGCTATTCCGCCTCACATGTTGCGCAGTTTCGGATCCAGCGCGTCGCGAAGCCCGTCGCCGAACAGGTTGAAGCCCAGGACCGTCACGAAGATGGCAAGGCCGGGGAAGAGCGTCAGGTGATCCGCGACTCCCATATAGGTCCGCCCGTCGGCCAGCATCGCCCCCCATTCCGGACTGGGAGGCTGTGCCCCCAACCCGATGAAGGAGAGCGCGGCAGCCGTCAGGATGGACGTGCCGATCCGCATCGAGAAATAGACGATGACGTTTGGCAAGGTGCCCGGCATGATATGGCGTAGCATGATGGTCCGGTGGCTGACCCCGATCGCGCGGGAAGCATCGACATAGACCGTTTGTTTCAATTGCAAAGTCGTGCCACGGGCCAACCGGGCGAATACAGGAATCGAAAAGATCGCCACGGCATAGATCACGTTGACGATCCCCGGCCCCAGGATGGCGATGACTGCGATCGCCAGAAGGATGCCGGGAAAGGCCAGCAGAAGATCGGCCAGCCGCATGATCACGGAATCGACCCACCGGCCGTAGTATCCGGCGATGATCCCCAAGGCGACACCCCCAAGCGCGCCCAGGGTGACTGACAGGAAACCCACTGCCAGCGAGATGCGCGCACCCCAGATGATACGGCTGAATATGTCGCGGCCATAGGCGTCTGTGCCTGCCCAATGCGCGGCGCTTGGCCCTTGCAGCACGGCGTTATAGTCCGGCTCACTGGGACTATAGGGCGCGATGACGGGCGCCAATGCCGCCACCAGGACAAGCGCGAGGATAAAGACCAGCGCTGTCAGTGCCACTTTCTGTTTCTTGAAGCGTCGCCAGAACTCTGCCAACGGCTTGCGCATTTTTTCAGCGGGTGCCTCCGCGGCTGTCAGCTCGGTCATTTGTAGCGGATCTCCGGATTGGCAAAGACATACAGCACATCGACCAGCAGGTTGATGAGGATGAATTGCAGCGAGAAAAGAAGGATCAGGGCTTGGATCACGGGATAATCGCGATAGGATACTGAATCGACCAGTAGCCGTCCGAGTCCCGGCCACGAGAATACGCTTTCGACCACGATCGATCCGCCCAGCAGAAAGCCGAACTGCAGCCCGACCATGGTGATGATCGGGATCAGTGCGTTCCGCAGTGAATGACGCCAGATAACCCGTCGTTCGGGGACGCCCTTGGCGCGAGCGGTTCGGACGTAATCCTCGCGGGCGATCTCGATGAAGGCAGAGCGGGTGAAGCGCGCCATGACCGCCGCGACGGCGACGCCGAGGGTAAAGGAGGGCATGACGAAATGCTGCCAGGTCCCGTAGCCGCCAGTGGGGAACCATCCCAATCGTACCGAAAAGAGGCTGATCAGAAGCAGGCCCAGCCAGAACGGAGGGAAGGATATGCCCGACACCGCGACGATCATGCCCAGGTAGTCCGGCCATTTGCCGCGCTTGACCGCCGACATCACGCCGATCAGCAAGCCGATCACCGTCGACCATGCCATGGCAAATACCGTCAGCCAGACGGTGGGCATCAGGCGCTGGCCTATTTCCTCGATGACGGTACGCCGGGTTTTCAGCGAAATACCGAAATCCCCCTGAACGACACGAGTCACATAGCGGATGAACTGTTCGGATAACGGCCTGTCCAGCCCCAGTGACTTGCGCACAGCAAGGACATCCTCGGGCGAGGCCTCGGGTCCGGCGACCAGTCGTGCGGGATCGCCCGGAAGCATATGCACAAAGGCGAAGACGCAGACGGTAACCATCAGGATCACCGGGATCGTTCCTACCAGCCGCTTTACGAGATAGCCAAGCATGAAAACTCTTTTCAGTCAGTTGATCGGAACCGGTCCAGAGAACCGGTTCCGTGTTTTACAGAGAATTATTCAGTGAATTCCGCCTCTTCCAACAGGAAGCCGCGATCTGGGAGCATGTGAACGCCCGTCACCGTATTGCTTTGGGCCGAGATGTTCTGCGCAGTTCCCAGGAAGATCCAGGGAGCACCCTCCCATGCCAGTTTCTGGGCATCGGCATAGAACTCGCCGCGCTTCTCTGGATCCGAAGTGCCGAGCGCACCTTCGATGGCGCTGTCGACCTCGGGGTCATTGTAATAGGCGACGTTGAACATCGCAGGCGGGAAGCTTTCGCCATAAAGCAGCGGGCGAATGCCCCAATCCGCATCCCCGGTCGAGGACGACCAGCCGCCATAATACATCTGCACCTCGGCATCCTCGGGCGTGTCCACCGACCAGATACGCTGCGTAGCGACGCCGGCCTCCAGCGGAACGACTTCTACTTCTACGCCGATCGGGGCAAGCTGTTGCTGGATGAACTGTGCAGCGCGCAGGTTTTCGGTATTCGAAACGGCCCACAACTCAGCCTGGAAGCCGTCTTCAAGCCCTGCCTCTTTCAGCAATTCTTTCGCCTTGTCGGGGTCATAGGCGTAATCCCCAGCCGGCACATGGAAGGCCAGCATTTCGGGGATGATCGAATCCGCCGGTTTGCACAACCCGCTAAAGGCAATCTTGCAATAGGCTTCCTTGTCCACCGCGTAGTTCAGCGCCTGCCGGACCCGGACATCGTCAAAGGGTTCCTTGGTGTTGTTCAGCGCGACATAGTACTCGACGATGGAATCCGTAGCCTCGACTGTCAGGGCCGGGTTCTTCTTGGCCGCCTCCAGCAATTCGGGCGGGAAGCCGGGGACGAATTGCGCCTCACCGGTTTGCAGCATGGCGAAGCGCGCTCCGGATTCGGGAACCGAGCGGATGGTAATCCCCTCGACCTTTGGCAGACCGTCCTTCCAGTAATCCTCGTTCCTGACGACTTCCAGCGTATCGGCAGCCCAGTTCTTGAAGACGAAGGGGCCGGTACCGATCGGATTGCGGTCGATATCCTTGCCGTATTTTTCCAATGCCGCGGGCGAGATCATCATCGCACCAGGATGGGCGAGCGAGGCGATCATCGCACCGAAGGGTTCGTCGAGGACCAGCTTGACGGTGAGGTCATCGACGATCTGCACCTCTTTCACCATCGAGACAAGGCTGCGCCGCGACAGCCCGTTGTCGGGATTGGCAAGGCGTTCGATATTCACCTTGACCGCATCGGCGTTGAAATCGGTGCCGTCATGGAACTTGATCCCCTGACGCAGCTTGATAGTGAACTCGGTGGCATCCTCGTTGCTGTCATAGCTTTCGGCCAGCAGCGGGATCAGTTTCATGTCCTCGTCGAAACCGAAAAGGCCTTGATAAACCAAGCGCAGCGAAGTCTGCGAAAGCGTATCGTTGACATTGGTCGGGTCCAGTCCGGTCAGGTTGTCCTTGATGGCAACGGTCAGGGGCTTGGCCCAGCCCGCGATTGGCAGAATTGTTGCCGCAGTCAGCGCGGTTATGGCCATGAGCGATTTAAGTTTCATCATGTTCTCCTTCCTGATGGTCAGTTGAAGTCGCCGATCGGATGACGAGCGACGAAATGTCCGGGTTCGACCTGCACCAGCGGTTCGACGACCGGCATATCGCCGGGCGCCCGGACCGGGCTGGGGATCTCGCCTTCGATCAGCGGCCGGTTCCGGTCGCGCCGTGCGGGTGAGGCGATTGGCACGGCGGATAGAAGTCGCCGGGTGTAAGGATGTTGGGGATTCTCGAATACTTGCTGACGGTCGCCCAGCTCCACGATCTGGCCCAGATACATCACGGCGACGCGATGCGAGACCCGCTCGATCACGGCCATGTCGTGGCTGATGAAGATATAGGACAGGCCGCGTTTTTCCTGTAATTCCATCAGCAGGTTCACCACCTGCGCCTGGATCGAGACATCCAGAGCCGCCACCGCCTCGTCGGTGATCAGGATGTCCGGATCACCGGCCAGCGCGCGCGCGATGCAAATCCGCTGCCGCTGCCCGCCCGAGAACTGGTGCGGATAGCGGCGGGCGTGTTCGGGCTGCAGTCCCACGTCGCGCAATAGCTGCGCAACCCGGTCCTGCAACTCGGATTTGGCCGCAAGCCCGTGGGTGATTAACGGTTCCGCAATAGAGAAGCCGACGGTCAGGCGCGGGTCCAGCGAAGCAAACGGGTCCTGGAACACATATTGTATCTTGCGCCGGATGGCCTTCTTTTCGGCATCGGGGAGCGCGAGGATATCCCGGCCCTGATAAAGCACTTCGCCGCTATTGGCCTCTTCCAGCATCATGATGCTGCGCCCGGTCGTCGATTTACCGCAACCGGATTCGCCCACCAGAGCCAGTGTCTCGCCCGGTCGCAGATCGAAATTCACATGTTCGACGGCGTGAACGCGACCGGAAACGCGGGAAAAGAGGCCCTTGCGGATATCGAAGCGTGTCACCAGATCGCGCACCTCCAGCACCGGGCTGTCCGAGGTGATCGTGTCTTGTGGCGGGTATTCCTCGAAGCCAGAAGCCTGCCGGTAATCGCCATCCGCCTTGAGCAGCGGGAAGCGGCGCGGCAGGTCCTGCTCCTTCAGCGCACCGAGGCGCGGCACAGCGGCAAGCAGTGCCTTGGTATAGGGATGTTGCGGAGCGTCGAATATCTTCTCGACGGAACCTTCCTCGACCTTTTCGCCGTGGCGCATCACCAGCACTCGATCTGCGACTTCGGCCACAACGCCCATGTCATGCGTGATGAACAGGACCGACATGTCCATTTCTTCCTGCAGCAAGCGGATCAGCCGCAGGATCTGCGCCTGTATGGTCACGTCCAGCGCCGTTGTCGGCTCGTCCGCGATCAGCAGGCGCGGCTTGCAGGACAGCGCCATGGCGATCATCACCCGCTGGCGCATCCCGCCGGACAATTGGTGCGGGTGGCGATCCATGATGCTTTTCGCATCGGGAATGCGGACCTTTTCCAGCATCCGCAATGCCTCGGCCCGCGCCGCTTTCATCGAGCATTTCTCGTGCAGACGCACGGCCTCGGCGATCTGTTCGCCCACGGTGAAGACCGGGTTCAACGAGGTCATCGGCTCCTGGAAGATCATGGCGATATCCCTGCCGCGGATGTCCTCCATCTCTTTCAGCGAATACCTGGTCAGATCGTTCGTCTGGCCATCACGGTCGGTGAAACGAACGGCACCTTCAGCTATGCGTCCGCCGCCATATTCGACCAGTCGCATGATCGCCAGTGAAGTGACGGATTTGCCGGAGCCGGATTCCCCCACGACGGCAAGCGTTTCACCCGGAGCGATGCTGAAGGACAGGTCGTTGACCGCGCGAAAGCTACCTTCGTCCCCATCGAAATTGACGCAGACATTCTCGACGCTGATGATCGGTGTGCGGGCAGATTCCCGAGAGCTCACTGGCATCTGGCTTCCTTCGAATAGGGCCTGTCGCGGCCCGGTATTTTCATTCTTGAGCGGGGCGTCTGGACCGTCATGCATTGGCATTGAACCAATCCGACAGAAGCGGGCGAGTGGCTCCTTCCTGCCCTTCGACAGCGGTTGCCGCGCAAAGAGCATTCAACACCGCCTCTTCGGTGGCTTCGCAGGCGGCCCGGAACATGTCATCGATATGGCTGTCATGCAGACGCTGCATCGAAAGAACGTCCTGCTCGATGTCATGGGGAATACGGTTTGCCGTGGTGAAGCCCAGAACGATGTCCCCGCTGCCATGGCCCCAAAAAGCCCCGAGCCGAGCAATCCCCGCCCCGGCTCGTCGGCAAATCCGCTGCAACTGGCGCTGATCGACCGGCATATCGGTCGCCAGAACCACGATGATCGACCCACTCTCGGGGCGCGAAGGCTGGCGTGGGTCGGGACGTTGACCATCGGGAAGGACCAGATCTCCGGCCCGCCCGAAATTCGCCAGCACCAGTGCGCCAAGATGCCGTGTTGTGCCGGATATGTTCAGCTGGCGCGAGGAACTGCCGATCCCGCCCTTGAAGCCGAAACAGGTCATCCCGGTGCCAGCGCCGATCGATCCCTCGGCGAAATCCGCTCCTGCGGCGTCCATGGCGGCGATGGCATCGGCCTCGGTCACAGCCATGGCCTGAATATCCGACAAGCTTCCATCGTTACATTCGCCGACCACCGCATTCACCGTCGATGTCTGGCGTCCGATATCGGGGTTCTCGGCCACCATCCGCCCGATCAGCGCATCGACGCAGCGTCCGACTCCGAAGGTGTTGGTCAGCAGGACCGGCGTTTCCAGCAGGCCCAGCTCGGCCAACTGCACGAGCCCTGCGCTTTTGCCGAAACCGTTTACGACCTCGGCCGCTGCTGTAAGTTTCTGCCGGAACAGATTGCCTGGTTGCGGCAAGATCGCGGTCACTCCGGTATTCACTGAACCGCGCCGGATCGTCCGATGCCCAACCGCGACTCCCGGAACATCGGTGATCGAATTGCGCGTGCCCGGAGGCAAAAGCCCCGGACCCTCAGCGAAATCCCGATATCGCGCCATCTTGCCTCCCCCTGTCAGGTGATCCGATTGCCGGTCCGTTCCGTGATTCATTCGACCGGTTCAACCCGAATTCCTGCGGTCTGCAGATAAAGCTCCTGAAGATGCCGGGTCGCGGGACCGGGACGTCCGTCACCGATCATGCGCTCGCCGATCCGCACCACTGGCTGAACCAGGCTGGAGGCGCTTGTCAGGAAGGCTTCTTCTGCCTCTTGCGCCTCGGCAATGGTAAACGCCCGTTCTTCGAAACGCAGCCCGCGCGCCTCGATCAGCTTTAACACCGCTTGTCGCGTGCAGCCGGGAAGCGTGGAATGGGAATTGGGGCGTGTCACGATCGTACCTTCGGTGGTCAGGATGAAGGCGGTGGATGATGCGCCCTCCGTAATCTGCCCATCCTCATGCAGCCAGACATCGTCGAAACCCTGTGCATGGGCAGCCTGCTTTGCCAACACCTGCCCCAGAAGCATGCTTGTCTTGATGTCCCGGCGGTCCCAACGCGGGTCAGGCATCAGAGCGACCGAGATCCCGTTGCGTTGGGCGGGTGTGTCCCGCAGGTTCCTGGGTTGGGTGAAGGCCACGAAATTCGGAACAATCTCTGCAGCGGGCAGGAAATCCCGTTCGGCCGTCCCACGCGAGACCTGCAGATAGATGGTGCCATCGCTCATGCCGTTGCGGCGGATCAATTCCGCCTGCACCTGGCGGATTCCGTCCAGGGGTAACGGCATCGGGATGTCGATTGCGGCCAACGAGCGTTCCAGCCGTGCCAGATGCAGGTCGTTATCTATGAGTTGTCCGCCGATCATCGCGGTCACTTCGTAGATCGCGTCCCCGAACAGAAAGCCGCGATCCATGACGGGAATCACGGCTTCGCTTTCGGCCAGATAGCCCCCGTTCACATAGATTTGCCGCGTCATTCCTATCCCTCGTCTTCAAAGTCGCGCGATAATCAAGTCTTGAGTCCGTATTGGCCAATGCCAGTTCCGGCAAAGAACATTCCATTTCTGCATAGTTTTTATTAATCAACGGTTAACACCGGAAAAAATGCACATCTGGAGACGCAATGTGGAACTGAAATGGCTGGAAGACTTCGTCATGCTCGCGAACACTGCCAGCTTTTCGCGCGCGGCCGAAGCGCGGAATGTCACCCAATCCGCGTTCAGCCGTCGAATCAAGCAGCTTGAGGCATGGGTCGGAGCGCCATTGGTCAGCCGTGCCAGCCTTCCGGCCGAGCTGACCGAGGAAGGGCGGACATTCTTGCCCGTCGCACAGGAAACCATCCGGGCTTTACACAATCTGCGTGACACCCTGCATCCCGAACAGGAGGCGCGGGAAAAGCGGATCACCTTTGCGGCGTTACATACGCTGACAGTGACGTTCTTGCCGGAGCTGCTTGAACAGGCACGCAGGAAGTTGCCTGATTTGCTGAGTGCGATCATCCCTGATCGGGGGGGCATAGAGGCAAACCTTGATACACTGGTAAGTGGCGAGGTCGATCTGTTCCTGACCTATGCCCATCCCTTCGTGCCGATGCTGCTGGACCCGACTGCATTCGAATGGCGGAGATTGGGCACGGAAACCTTGGTTCCGGTGGCGGCACCGGAACTCAATCTGGCGGCAGCTCCGCACAATCATGACGAGGGGCTCATCGAACAGGCGATCCGCCTCGGGGTCCCGCTTCCCTATCTGGATTATGGAAGCAGTTCCTTTTTCGGCGTTGCCCTGCAAAGGATCTTCGGTCGTTCGCCCGGTATGGAGCGGCAAGTCGTTCACCAAAGCACCATCAGCGACGGTTTAAGGCAATGCGCCTTGGCCGGTTGGGGGGTCTGTTGGCTGCCAGAGGCGTTGATCCGTCGTGATCTCGAGGTCGGACGGCTGATCCGGGCCAGTAATCAACGCGAATGGACCCTGCCTATCGAGATCCGCATTTATCGTCACCGTGAAACCACCCGGGCAATCGTTGACGATTTCTGGAGACTCATCAACGAGCAACGCTGCGCGGGCCTGTCGTGAATGTCCGAATGCCCGGCGATCTCGCCGGGCAGGACAGCCGTGTCTCTATTTCAGTACGCACGGACCAGCCGGGCCGTTGAAGATAGCAGGCCCATGACGCCGTGCCGGTCATGGAAAGCGGATCATCCTGCCTGATGGAGCACAGCTCGTCACGGATTTCTCGTGTCGCGAGATGGTTGCCAGGATGTTCCTCCAGCCCGGTATCCTCATGAATCCGATAGCTCGTCACCCCTTGCTCATATCGCGCTCGACCGTTCGCCGTGTCTCACCCGGCAGATGCTGTATGTAATCGGGCAGTGGATCCGGATTTTCCGGGGCGGGCAGGATGATCGGCCCGCAATCAATGATCGCCGAAACCATTCTGACACCGTTTGGTGAGTATCAACATGTCTATTTGAAAGGCATCACGATTGGAGTTTCATGGCGCAAGGAAAATCTTCCCTACAGCTCGCGCATGATCTGGCGATATCTGGGGCGTGATGTCGACTACCGTATCTTGTTGCGAAACTGCGGCATCTTGCCAGTCGACTCTCGTCAGTTGCCACCGACGGTGCGTAATTTCCTGGATCCGCAGCTTTCGGAATGCCAGACAATCCCGACCATGTGATGAATGTCGATGATGGATGAAGGCTCGCCATGATCGGAAGTACCAACACTGCGGATAGCGATCACGGTGCAACAAGTATCAGCTTTTGCACAGCGCCCCGTCCGGTTGGAAGAAATGTGACAACGGGAGTGCCGCCGCGCCAAGAACACGGGCTGTTCGCCCCATACTGCCTTCCATAACATGTGGGCGGTCGATTCCCTCGGCGGGCAATGCGGCCAATGCTTTGCGAGTCGCTTCGACAAGGCGGGTTCGTGTCGCGGGGGGGACGGCGCCATCGATGACCACCAGGGGAAAATCTACAATCGAGACCGCGGCCAGGGCGGTGAATGCCAATGCTTCTCCAGCCTCTTCTGCCCATGCGTATTCGACAGTTTCGTCAGGGTCCCATCCCGAGTCATCTGGCGGAAGAGGTCTGCCGAGGCGACGTTCCAGCACGGCGACAGAAGCTCGATCCAGAAGTTGTTCGCCGCCGGGTAAAAGAGTTGAGCCAAGAGCCGCCGCGTTTCGCCGCGGTCCAAACCGCAAGTTTCCGTCCAGGACAATCCCGCCGCCAGGAAAATGCGCGATGTAGATATGCAGAAAATCCGCGGGAAGACTATTTCGTCCGAAGATCAGTTCGGCCCCGCAAGCCGTAGTTGCGTCGTTCTCCAGGAAGATCGGGAAGGGCAGTTCACGCCCCAGCTCACCGCGAAGATCGAATCCGCGCCAATCGACCATCTCTTCGCCCCAATCCCAGAGCCGGAAAGGTGTAGCGATTCCCAGCCCCGTGATTCGTTCTCGCATGTTCGGTGACAATGAGGAATGGAATGTGGCAATCCCGTGATGCGCAAAATTAAGGACCCGATCTGGGGTCAGATTCGGCAATACCTCCTGCCGGTGGAGTTTTATCTGTCCGGTAAAGTCCACCAAGGCAAGCTCGACGAGTTTTCTGCCCAGTTTCAGGCCAAGGAACAGGGCGCCATCAGGTGCGAGGGAAAGCGGCGTGGAAGGTTGGCCAACCTTCCCCCTTACGACCTCCTGCTCTGTCAATAATCCATTTTTTATCAGTTTTCTAGTAAGGTTTGTCATGGCTTGTGCCGAGACGCCCGTCGCTTGCGCCAATGCTGCGCGAGGCATGGGGCCGTGTCGTCGTATGAGTGCGAGGATCGAACGTTCGTTCCGGCTGAGCCCGTCGGGATGTTCGCGATCATTCGGCATGTTGAAGTCTCCCTTTTCCTTATTAATAAACATGATTGAGTTATTGACAAGTGGTGCCTTGCAATGCTTATTTCCGATAGATCGGGCAGCCAGCCCGCTTGTGATGGAGGAGATCACGTCATGCGTAAATCAACTATTATTCGCCTTTCCCTGGCGGCATCCGTGCTTGCGGCAAGCGCTGGTTTGGCGCAGGCACAAGAGCCGGCGAAGGCCTGTCTTATTACCAAGACGGATACCAATCCGTTCTTCGTCAAGATGCGGGAGGGCGCGAGTGCGAAGGCCGACGAGCTCGGTATCGAACTCAACACCTTTGCCGGCAAGCTCGATGGCGACAATGAAACGCAGGTTGCCGCGATAGAGACCTGTATCGCCAGCGGAGCCAAGGGTATCCTGATCACGCCGTCCAACAGTTCGGCCATTGTCGACTCTGTCCAGCAGGCGCGCGACGCCGGCATTCTGGTCATTGCTCTCGATACGCCGCTCGATCCGATCGACGCGGCGGACATGACCTTCGCGACCGACAATTTCCTCGCCGGCGAATTGATCGGGCAATGGGCAAAGGCAACGATGGGAGATGCGGCGGCCGATGCCAAGATTGCCCTGCTCAATATCGATATTGCCCAGCCAAGCGTCGGCGTGCTGCGCAACCAGGGATTCCTGACGGGGTTCGGTATCGATGTCGGTGATCCGAACAAATGGGGTGACGAGGAAGATCCCCGTATCGTCGGCAATGACGTGACACAGGGCAACGAAGAGGGTGGCCGCAAGGCGATGGAGAACCTGCTTGTGCAGGAGCCTTTCATCGACATGGTCTATACTGTCAACGAACCCGCTGCGGCAGGGGCCTATGAAGCTCTCAAGGCCGTCGGGCGCGAAAGTGACGTGACCATCGTGTCTGTGGACGGAGGCTGTCCCGGGGTGGAGAATGTCGAGGCCGGGGTGATCGGCGCGACCTCGCAGCAATACCCGCTGTTGATGGCCTCCAAGGGGATCGAGGCAATTGCCGCTTTCGTCGATGACGGTACCAAGCCGACGGCGACAGAGGGGAAGAACTTCTTCGATACGGGAGTTGAACTGGTTACCGATGCGCCCGCCGAGGGGATAGAGTCGATCTCTGTCGCCGAGGGCAAGGAACTGTGCTGGGGCTGATGCCACGACCGTGATCTATCCTAACGCCGTGGGTACTGGGGGCAGGCCTCCGCTTGCCCCTTCTACTTAACCGTTCCGCCGTGGCGCTGGCCGCGGGCACAAGGGAGGAACGCATGTCAGATAACGAGAATTACGAGGCTGCCGTCAAATCGGCGTCGGCAGAGGTCGCCAGCTTCGAAGAGCATGGGAAGGGCCTGTTAGGCCATTTCCATCATGCGCTGCACGTCACACCGTCGCTGGTGCCGTTGATCGTGCTGCTTTCCTCGATCGTCATCTTCGGCATCGTCGTGGGCAGCAATTTCTTCTCGGCCTATGCGCTGACACTGATCCTGCAGCAGGTGCAGATCGTCGGGGTATTGGCGGCTGCTCAAACGCTGGTGATCCTGACCGCCGGTATCGATCTGTCGGTCGGCGCCATCGCGGTATTCATCTCGGTCGTCATGGGGCAATTCACCTTCCGCTACGGTATCCCGGCTCCGGTCGCGGTGATCTGCGGGTTGGCCATTGGCACGGGGATCGGCGCGATCAGTGGCTGGCTGGTCAGCCGTGTCAAGCTGCCGCCCTTCATCGTGACATTGGGCATGTGGCAGATCGTCCTTGCCGCCAATTACCTGTATTCCGCCAACGAGACGATCCGTTCGCAGGATATATCGACCGATGCGCCTTTCCTGCACTTCCTCGGTCGCACCTTCGAGTTGGGTGGCGCCAAGTTGAACCTGGGTGTGGTGCTGATGCTGATCCTGGTCGGGGTATTGGCCTATTGCCTGCGATCCACCGCATGGGGTCGACATGTCTATGCCGTCGGCGACGATCCCGAAGCCGCCAAGCTCGCAGGCGTCAATGTCAACAAGACGCTGATGTCGGTCTACATGCTGGTCGGCTTCATCTGTGCGCTGGCGGGCTGGGTCATGATCGGACGTTTCGGTTCGGTTTCGCCTTCGGCCACCACCGGAACCTTCGGCAATATCCAGGCGATCACCGCCGTCGTGATCGGGGGAATCTCGCTATTCGGCGGTCGCGGCTCGATCCTTGGCGCCTTCTTTGGTGCGCTGATCGTGGGTGTGTTCGAACTGGGCCTGCGCATGGCCGGAGCGGATGCGCAATGGACCTATCTGCTGATCGGTGCGCTGATTATCGGTGCGGTGACCGTGGATCAATGGATCAGAAAGGTGTCTGCATAATGGAACCCATTCTCAAGGCTCGTGGGCTGGTCAAGCGTTATGGCAAGGTGACCGCGATCAATCACAGCGATTTCGACCTGATGCCGGGCGAAATCCTTGCGGTGATCGGCGATAATGGCGCAGGGAAATCAAGTATCGTCAAGGCATTATGTGGTGCAGTCATCCCGGATGAAGGCGAAGTCTGGCTGGAGGGCAAGAAGGTCAGATTCTCATCTCCCATCGAAGCCCGTGATGCAGGGATCGAGACGGTTTATCAGACCCTGGCCATGTCCCCTGCGCTCTCGATCGCCGATAATATGTTCATGGGGCGTGAGTTGCGCAAGCCTGGCTTCATGGGAAAATGGCTACATCAGCTCGACCGACCGGCGATGGAGAAATTCGCCCGGGAAAAGCTGTCAGAACTGGGGCTGATGACGATCCAGAACATCAATCAGGCGGTGGAGTCCCTGTCGGGTGGTCAGCGTCAGGGCGTGGCCGTGGCCCGTGCCGCGGCCTTCGGGTCCAAGGTGATCATCCTTGACGAACCGACCGCCGCGCTTGGCGTCAAGGAGAGTCGCAAGGTTCTGGAACTCATCCAGGACGTGCGCTCGCGGGGGGTGCCGATCATCCTGATCAGCCATAATATGCCGCATGTGTTCGAGGTCGCGGATCGGATTCATATCCATCGGTTGGGCCGCAGGCTTGCCATCATCGATCCCAAGGAACATTCGATGTCGGATGCTGTGGCCTATATGACCGGCGCCCAGGTTCCTGACGGGGTTGCCGCGTAAAACGTGCTGACGCCGGATGACAATCCGGCGTCGAGTTTGCGGCACAGCGTAGAATTTGCGGGTGAGGCAGTTTCAAAAGTCCTCGCGGATCAGATAGTTGACTACACTGCAGAGTTGCATCACGCTCCGGCAGATGCGATCCACGCAACTGGATCATTTCTGATCGAGGACATCCTGTGACGCATTTCGACTTTCTTTCGGGACGGCGGCCGCCCAGCTATGCCAGCCGTGCAATGATTGCCACCTCTCATCCCTTGTCGACCTCTGCCGGCCTTGCTGTGCTTGCTGAAGGCGGCAACGCTGCCGATGCGGCGATCTGCGCCTGCGCGGTTCAATGCGTTACCGATACGCATATGACCGGCATTGGTGGCGATTGTTTCGCGCTATATGCGCCAGCGGGCGGCAAGGTGAGGGCGTTGAACGGGTCGGGGGCTGCTCCTGCCGCCGCCTCTCCGGAAGCGCTGCGTGCAAAAGGAGTCACCGAGTTGGCTCAAGCCAGCCCGCATTCCGTGACGATCCCCGGAGCAATCTCGGCTTGGTGCCTGCTGCATGACGAATACGGGACTTTGCCGCTTGATCGGCTGTTCGCGCCCGCGATCCGCTATGCAGAGGAAGGGTTCCCGATCACTGCCCGGGTGGCGCGTGACTGGGCCATGTCCGGTGACACCCTGCAGCCGGGCGACCACGCTGCGCGATTGTTCCTGCCAGATGGCCGTGCTCCGCGTGCCGGCACGATCATGCGTCAGCCACTGCTTGCCGCGCGCCTGCGCGAAATCGCAGTAACGGGAGCGGCGGCATTCTATACGGGCGAGACCGCAGCGAAGATGACCCGCTACCTGCAAGGCCTTGGCGGTTTGCATCGTGAGCAGGATTTCCATGACTCGATGTCGATTGCCCGTTGGGAAGAGCCCATCTCGGCTTCGTACCATGGCCACGAAGTTCTGGAATGCGGTCCGAACGGGCAGGGGCTGGCAGCTCTGCTTATCCTGCGTATTCTCGAAGGCTTCGATATGGGGCCCGAGGTTTCGCAGGCGGATCGCGTTCATCTGCTCGCCGAAGCAACCAAGCTTGCCTACCATCATCGCGATGCGTTGATCGCCGATCCGGCCCATTGCGAAGGGGTGGCACAGCAACTTCTATCGGATCAGGTCATCGAGGCACTGAGGGCGCGCATTGACCCTGCGCGTGCGGCAGAGCCGGTCCTTTGGACCGAGGCCGAGCACAAGGATACGATCTATCTTTGCGTGGTCGATGCGGAAGGCAACGCGATTTCCTTCATCAACTCGATCTTTCACGCCTTCGGGTCAACGCGGCTCGATCCCGAAACCGGGGTGCTGTTCCATAGTCGCGGATCGTCCTTCCGGCTCGATCCGTCTCATCCTAACGCCATCGGGCCGGGTAAGCGCCCGATGCACACGATCATTCCCGGCATGCTGCGGGAGAACGGCCGCGTGACGATGCCGTTCGGGGTGATGGGCGGGCATTACCAGGCGGCGGGCCACGCGAATTTCCTGTCGGCCGTGCTGGATCGGGGCCTGGATATCCAGACCGCAATGGAAGAACCGAGGACTTTCGCCTTCGACGGCGAATTGCAGGTCGAGCCCGGCTTGCTGGACGTGGTTTGCCGAGATTTGGAAAAGCGCGGCCATCGACTTGCGACGGCGCCCGGGCCGATCGGTGGTGCTCAGGCTATCAGGATCGACGGCGAAACCGGTGCACTGATCGGTGCCTCTGATAGCCGCAAGGATGGGATGGCGGCGGGTTATTAGGACCTGCGTATAAGTCTTACAGAACTCCTGCCAGGAAACCCGCGCCCGTCAGGGCGACTGCTGTGCCCGCTGTCCGCGTGGCCAGCAGATTGGAACGGATGAGACTGCCAATGCCGACACCGCTCAGATGCAGAAGTCCTGTGCCAAGAACGAATCCCGCCGCGTAAATCAGGGGATTGGCGGTGCCGGGCATCTCGGCTCCATGTGCGTGTCCATGGAATATGGCGAAGAATGCCACGACGGAGGTGGCCATGACCACAGAGGGGCTACGCAGCACGATAGCAAACCCGATGATCAGCGCCGAAGCGGCGATGCCGGTTTCAACGCCCGGCAGCGGCATTCCCATTGTTCCGAGAACTCCTCCTAGGATCATCGCCAGCAGAAAGGCAACCGGCAGGGCCCAGCTTGCGGGTCTGCTGAACAGGGCGCTCCAAAGCCCGACCGCCACCATTGCGGCCACGTGATCCGCACCGAGAAGCGGGTGCTGGAACCCAGACATGAAACTGCTTCCGGTGGCATGGCCCGTATGGGCCAGCGCGGGAGAGACTATGACCAGCCCCAGCCCCCCTGCAGTCAAGGCTGCGCGCGAGTACCGCTTCAACCGGTTTTCATGCCACTCATGATCTTTGGGGAGCAGGTCGCCGCTGACGGCTTTGGTGTCTGGCAAGTGGTTCATGCAGGTGCGGCTTATCCGGGCGTTCATTCAAATCTCCTAATTCGTTTGGGGCGAGCATCCAGTCGGCTCAGTCATTCTCGGCCAGACGCGCCCGCGCACGGCGCGCAGCCAGCGTCGGGGCCCCGTCGAGGTCGTCGCTTTCTGCCTTGAAGGTGACGCCTGAAGGCCGGATGGTGCTTTTGCGCCTGGTCTTGCCGTCCGGTGCGATATCGGCACTGCGCGGCAGGATGAGCCGCGTGACCTCGGTCCGGCGCAGGCCCAAGGTGCTGGTTTGGTTGAACAGGGCTTCGACGATCCGTGCCTCGGCCTCTGGCTTCAGCAACAGTTCCATGCGGGTCACCGGACGGGCCTTTTTCCCCTGCGCAGATAGCAGGACAAGGTCGATCACGCCGGACAGGGCGCGTAATCTCTCGACCGCCGCCCCGATTTCCTCGCCCGTCATGTCGTCGATATCGCAGGCCAGTTGCAGCACCTGGTCGGTCTGGCTGGGCGCATTGGCCATGTCGAAAGCAGTCACTCGCAGAATGTTCGGCCGGTCGGGCAAGTCTCGGATGCCTGCGCCCATGCCGATGGACACAAGGCGGCCAGATCGACGGAGGCCCGGTCTGCCTTGGGTCAGATGAGCGATGATCGCCGCGCCTGTCGGCGTGACGCGCTCGCCAGCCACGCCATCGTCATGCCAGGTGTAGCCCTGCAGAATCCGGGCCGTTGCAGGGGCCGGGACGGGCAGCATGCCATGGGCTGTCTGTATCATGCCATCGCCCAAGGGCAGAGACGCCAGCGACCAGCTTGCCCCCTTTAGCGCAGCGGCGATACTGCCGGCAGCAGTCACGTCCATCAGCGCGTCCCAATCGGCAAGTTCGTGGAAATGGACGCGCTCGATCGGAATGTCATGTGCTGCCGCCTCGGCCTCGGCAATCAGGTGCAGAATGGCGCAGGCGTGCTCGGCCGTGCCTTCAGAGAGCGGTGCCGCCTCGATCATGGCACGCATGGCGCGGTAGGTTGTTTCTTCGCCATGGCGATGGTTTCCATGCCCGTGATGGTCATGGTCGTGCGAATGGGTATGGTCGTGATGGTGGCCGTCCTCCGGCGTTACCAACGCAAAGCGCTGCACCGACATGCCGCCGCTAAGCCCGCGGGTCAAAGCGGCATGGCCGACATGTTCGGGCAGGATGGCGGCGATGTCGCGCATGATTCGGTCTTCCAGCGCCGGAAAACTGTCCAGCATCGCGGCGATGAACATGTCGCCCGCCGCGCCTCCGACGGGATCGATGTGAATATGCAGGCGCGTGCCTTCCGGTAAATCCATGGTCATTGCGCCTCGGGCCAGGAATTGATCAGACGGCCATCCTCGAAGCGCATCTCTTCCAAAGCTCCCACGATCTCGATACCGGGTCGGGCCTGCAATTCGGGCAGCATGGCTTCGGACGCGTATATATATTCCAGATGCAGCGTGTTGGGGACCCGCAGCAGGCGCGCATTCGAGATATCCTCGGCCCCGCAGGTCTTGACCGCCGCCTGGATGGCGCTGCGATCATCCGGCATGACCATCGGCATATGGGCCTGTGTCAGCACGGTCGAGGTCAGCGCATTCGCATAGACCGCCTCACGGTCGAACGCCGCTTCGAGACGTGCCGTCACCACATCGGCCCGCGCTGCGCCGTTACCGTTTCCGTTACTGCGCGGCGACAATTCCAACGCCGCCAGCCGCGCGATCCGGAGTGTCGCATGGGCCTGCATCTTGGGCGACGAGAAGCGGTGCGTGATGTTCGGATCCATACCGGTGCCGGAAAATTCCTTGCCGATTTGGTCCACGACCAGCACATCCAGATCTCCTGCAGCGGTTGGCGCGTCGACTGGCCCAAGCGGCAACCTGGGCATGTTGGCCATCGCCTCTTGCAGGAAAGGCTGCTCCGCCTCCAGCATCCCTTCGCTGTCCAGAACAACGACACGGGCCAGCCGGTCATAGGCGTTCTCGATCGTGCCGATGCCAAACAGGATCTTGCAGCGTTCCAGTTTCATCCGCGCCATCAGATCGACATAGACCGGCACCTCGTCGATCCCGCGTGAATGGCATGCCTCGGCGCCAGATTGCTTGCCAAGGCCGATGGCCAGCATTTTGGCGAGCCCGCTTTCATTCGCCGCGCGAAATGACGTATGCGGCTTGATGCGATTGAACAGCACGATCCCGTCGGCCTCATGAGCCAGCCTGTCGATGCGCACCGACATGCCGTTATCCAGCCGACCGATCTCGACCGTCTCCATCGAGGAGCGGATGGGGCAGCCGATCACGGCCTCGGTCACTCCCAGCTTTTCCAGCGCCGCCGTCTGCCCCTCGGCGGTCGCGCCGCCATGGCTACCCATCGAGGGTACGACAAAGGGTTCTGCGCCGCGCGCCCTTACCTCTTTCACGATTGCTGTCACCAGTTCGGGGAATGCGGCAATACCCCGGCTGCCCGCCGTTATCGCGAGGGACATCCCCGGCCGGATCTTTGCGGCACAATCCGCTCCTGCCATCTCGTCATGCACAGCTGCCGCCGGATCCTCGATATGGTCGGAAGGAAAGCTTTGCCGGCACAGTGCGATGCGCGGCAGCGGCGTATCCTCGACCAGTTTCACGTAGTTAGGTCTTGTCCTGTCCGACATGATCTTTCCTTCCTATCCGGTGACCCCGATGGGCCACGGTGCGAATTCCTCTTCCCCGACGCCAAGCGCTTCGGATTTGCTTTTCTCTCCCGAAGCGATGGCAAGGATCTTGCGAAAGATCGCCTCGCCCATCTCTTCGAGGCTCATCTCGCCATCGACGATCTGGCCACAATTTATGTCCATATCCTCCTCCATCCGGGTGAACATGGGCGTATTCGAGGCGAGCTTGATCGTCGGCGAGGGGTAGGAACCAAAACAGGAGCCCCGCCCGGTGGTGAAGCAGATCAGGTTGGCACCCCCGGCGATTTGCCCGGTGGCCGAGACCGGATCGAAGCCCGGCGTATCCATGAAGACGAGACCCTTTTCGGTCACCGGTTCGGCATAGCGGTAAACCTCCATCAGCCCGGTCGTGCCGCCTTTCTTGGCGCCGCCCAGGGATTTCTCCAGCACATTGGCAAGCCCCCCGGCCTGATTTCCCGGGCTGACCACGCCGTTGATCTGGGTGTCCTTGCCCTTGGTATGATCCAGCCACCAATCCATCCGCTCGACCAGCTTGCGGCCAATCGTTTCGCTACGGGCGCGCCGGGTCAGCAGATGCTCGACCCCGAAGATCTCGGGCGTTTCCGACAGGATCGCGGTACCGCCGTTGCGGATCAGGATATCCGCTGCGTGCCCAAGGGCGGGATTCGCCGTCAGCCCCGACAGCCCGTCCGATCCGCCGCATTGCATACCGATGGTAATATGTTCGGCCGAGCAGGGCTCGCGCCGGACCTTGTTTGCCTCTTCCAGCATCTCGCGTACGGCGGCCTTTCCGTCGGCGATGGCCCGCGCGGTGCCTCCGACATGCTGCATGGTGATGCCGCGAAGCATCTTGCCCTCGGCCAGACTTTGTTCCTCGAAGAACTGCATCAGGTTGTTGCGCTCGCATCCGAGCGAGCAGACTACGGCGCCAGCCATGTTGGGATGGCGGATATAGCCGGCGAGCGTGCGGCGCAGCAGGTCCATCGGCTCGCCTGTCAGTTCCATCCCGCAGCCGGATTCGTGGATGAAGGGAATGACGCCATCGACATTCGGCCATTCCTCGATCCGCTCCTCGTCAAAGTAATTCGCGATCTTGCGCGCGACGGTGGCCGAGCAGTTCACGGTGACAAAGAGGCCGATGTAGTTGCGCGTCCCGACCTTGCCATTCGCGCGGCGGATACCTTGAAACTGGGCCCGCTCCCCTTCTGGCAGTATGTCAGTTGGTCGATAATCGCGGGCGAAGGCGTAATCCTTCTCGACCGCGTCGAAGCGGATATTGTGGCTGTGCAGCCAATCGCCCGGCATGATGTCATGGGCGGCATAGCCGATCACGGTCTCGAATTTCAGGATCGGCGCGCCGGCCTGGATTGGACGGGTGGCGACCTTGTGACCCTGCGGCACCTTCTCGCGGGTGGTCACGCCTTCCTCGGAAAGTTCCGTACCCCCGGGGATTTCGCGAATGGCGACAACGATATTGTCTCCCGTGCTGAGGCGCAGCACCGGGGCGCTGGTTCTGTCCTGTTCGAGCGTCGTGACTGTCATGGTTTCTCCTTTCCGAAGGACAATTTGCCGCGTTCAGGCACTCAGATGGCGCTCCTCGGTGTGATGCGCGAATACTCCCGCTCAGACCTCGCGGGCATAGTCGGTTACGCGTTGACGAGCCTGAAGCAGGTGGTAAGCCATCGTCAGCCCTGCCGCGTCGATATCGCGGGCAAGGATGGCTTCGTATATCTGCCGGTGTTCCTGCGTGACCCGATCGATCCGTGCCTGGCTGCCTTCGCGTGTGAGGCTTTGGGCGACGTCTATGGTGCGTTCCATCACGTCGCGGATCGCATTCAGCATGATGACGAAGGCGTCGTTTCCACTGGCCTCGGCGATCGCAAGGTGAAAATCGAAATCCGCGTCCAGCGCCACTTCACGGCGCCGCATCAGGTTTTCAAGCGTTTTCAGCGCGGCTTCGATCTTGGCAATCTCTCGCGATCCGGCGCGCTGCGCGGCCAGCTTTGCAGTCGCTTTCTCCACTACCATTCGCGCTTCCATGGCCCGCATGAGGCCCGATACGCTGTCGGCAGTGGTAAACTCGATCAGCCGTTGCGGCGGGCGCTTGCGAACGAAGGAGCCAACGCCGCGCCGCGCCTCGACCAACCCGTCATCCTGTAGCTTGCGCAAGGCTTCCCGGACCACGGGGCGGGACACTCCGAAAGCCGAGCAGATCTGGTTTTCCGATGGGAGCTTTTCGCCTTGCTTGAGTGCTCCCGAGACGATCTGTTCGAGGATCTGACCGTAGAGCTGATCTGACAGCGTCTTGCGCTTGCGGATTGTCAGCTTGCCATTGTCCATATCCAGACCTTCAAGCCGGGCAGTTCCCTGCTGCGGCACCTTTCCCAAGATATCTAGCCGTGGCGAATTCGTCATGTAAAGCTAACCATCCTGGGGCGCTGCCGCATGGGCGAAGCGCAGGGCGGCACAGGCCGCGCCATAGCCATTGTCAATATTGGTGACCACAACGCCGGGCGCACAGCTTGCCAGCGCCGCGTCCAGCGCCACCCGCCCCCCGGTCGCCACGCCATAGCCAACCGAGGTGGGTACAGCGATCACCAGTCCCGGCACCAGCCCGGCCACGACAGAGGGTAAAGCGGCATCCATTCCGGCGAAAACGATCACCACCTGCATGTCACGTAAAAGCGGTGCGCGCTCGAGCAGACGCCACAACCCCGCAACTCCGACATCCGGTACCTCGGTTGCGGCAAGGCCCGAATAGGCCAGCACCCGCCGCGCCTCTGCTACAGCAGCGGCATCCGAAGTGCCGGCACTGACCAATGCCACGTGAGGTGTCGCCGCTTGCGGGGGCAGATCGCCCAGGATCGCGCTCCGCGACAAGGCGCAATAATCAAGTGCGGAACGCTGCCGGTCCGGCAGGGCCCGGAACTGTGACACGGACATCCGCGTCAAGAGGAGGCGACGGTCTTCCAGCATCGCATCGTCGATGATGGCGGCAATCTGTTCGGGCGTCTTGGGCTCGGCCAGCACGGCCTCCTCCAATCCGATCCGCGCCTCCCGAGCGCGGTCGAAAGTGACGTTGGGGTGGCTGTCCAATCGCTTGTCAGGCATGCAGAAACGCGCTTCCTCGCTGATAGGGGCGAAGGGTGACGGTCAATTCTTCGCCGCCATGTTGACGGCTGGCCTCTCGTGCCCGCGCGGTCAATTCGGCGAGCCTATTCGAGTTGAGACTGTCCATCAGTACCCGATCCATCTCGATGGCCAGCCCCGTATGCAGGCGGCGGCAGCGTAGGGTGACTTCACCCAGCTCCGTGCGAAGCGCCGTTTCCACCGCGTCTATCATGGC
Organism: Paracoccus saliphilus; assembly: GCF_028553805.1. NCBI lineage: Bacteria > Pseudomonadati > Pseudomonadota > Alphaproteobacteria > Rhodobacterales > Paracoccaceae > Paracoccus > Paracoccus saliphilus. Next base: position 144,139 of record NZ_CP067140.1, read on the forward strand.
AAGCTCGGCCGGTTCGACCCGCAAGCCAGTCTCGATCCGGCTGGCAAGACAGGGAGACGCTGGCAACTCTGCGATATCGCCCAAGCCCAGAGATCGGGCCAGGGTGCGGACATCCGCCTTGGTCATCCGGGCCTGAACGAATGGGTGCAGGATACCGTGCTCCTCCGCGGCCTGGAGGCCGGGTCGATAATCGCCCAGATCGTCGAGATTGGTTCCGGCGGCAACGGTCCTGTCGCCCCACAGGCGTGTCAGTGTTCCATATAGATTGGATTTGCAGAAATAGCAGCGATTGACCGGATTGGCGCGATAGCGCTTGTCGGAAAACTCACCGGCATCGACAATTTCCAATGTCAGCCCTCGCTTGGTTGCGAAGGCTTTCACCCGCTTTGTCGCCGCATCCGGAACCGCGGGTGAGACAGCATGGCAAAGTGTCAGGTTCCTGCCGTTCCGCGCTGCCACTGCTGCCGCGGAGAGGCAGAGGCTGTCCACGCCGCCACTGACCGCGATGGCGAGTGCGTCGGGTTGGCGCAGTAACTCAGTGAGGTCAGATGGCAAACTCATTCCCGGTCCTCGCTGTTCCACAGATGTCCCAACAGTCTGGCACTGGACAGTTCCAGATGCTTGCGCATCAGCTTTCGGGCGGCAAGGCTGTCCTGTGCCTCGATCGCCTCGGCGACGGCGCGATGTTCCTCGGCCGCTTCCCGGCTGTCGCCGCCACGCTCGACAGAGCGATTGCGTCCGGCTTCGATCGTTTCCCGCAAGCTGGCGCTGAGATAGTTGAACAGGCCAAGATAATAATCATTCTGCGTCGCTACGCAGATTGCGCGGTGAAACTGCAGATCGGCATCGACCCCGGCGCGCACCTGTTCGGGGCCGAATTTCTGCACGGCGGCAAAGGCCGAAACCGCGGCATGGATCTGTTCCAGATCCGCATTGTCGCGACGGATAGCGGCAATCGCGGCGGCCTCGATTTCGACCCCGAGGCGCAGTTCGAGGATTTGGGCAAGCTTGCGGCGATTGTCCACGTCCTGCTCGTCGATGGAAAAGCCCATGCGGGACCGGTTGCTGGAGACGAATGCGCCCCGGCCCTGATGGCTGGCCAATAGACCTTCGGCCTTGAGGCGCGATACCGCTTCGCGGATCACCGAACGGCTGACGTCCAGCTTTTGCGACAATGCGGCTTCGGAGGGTAGCATGCTGCCTACTGGCCAGTCACCGTTAACGACATAGCGTCGCAGCGCTTCCGTCGCCTGATCGCTGAGGGTCTGGCCACGGGCCAGGGGCGCGGCATTTTCAAATAAATCGCTCATGACCCTTCCCTCCTTTCCTCGTTGGCAAGCCTACACCTATATGGCAAGCTGTCAATAAGATGACATTACAGCAATGAAGTCTGTCGTTTCGATTGAGAATCTTTAATATATTGAATTTGTATATAATTTTATGTAGAAGCACAAAAACGCATATTTATTGATGTATTTTTATTTGACAAGTAGGTGGCAATTGGACAGGGTTGCCGCGACGGCACGGTCGTGCCGCACCAGGAGGAAATACGGGTGGATCGACGCTTATCGGCCGTTATGGGGCGGCGGGGCGTGCTCGGCCCTATAACGGGGAGGTTTTCATGTCTCAGATATTCAAGGCTATGTGCCGTACCGCAACGGCGGTGACTGTTCTGGCGGGTGCCACTATCGGTGCGCATGCGCAGACCATTACCATGGCAACCGGGCAGCAGGGCGGATCGTGGTATCCGGTTGGTGGTGCCATCAAGGCGATCGTCGAGCGCGAGCTTCCGGACGTCAGCATGACCGTGACGCCGGGCGCCGGGGTGTCCAATGTCGTTGGCGTGGAAGCCGGTCGCTTCCAGATCGCCTTTGCCAATTCGATCTCGACGGTGGACAGCCTTTCGGGGAAAGAGCCGTTCCGGGAAGCCACGACCAATGTCTGCAATATCGGCATACTTTATCCGCAATATTTTCAGGTCGTGGCGCTCGCCGATTCGGGGATCGAGGCCGTTGCCGATATCGAGGGCAAGCGCCTGACCACGCAGCAGCTTGGCAATACCGGGGAGTTTCTGACCCGCGAATTGCTGTCGACCGCCGATCTGACCTTTGACGATCTCGATTCGGTTGCGCACACGTCCTATTCCGACAGCGCTTCCCAGATGAAGGACGGGCATGCGGATATCTTCACGTTGGGCTCTTCGCTGCCCACCGGTTCGGTGATGGATCTTGCCTCCGCGCGAGATATCAGGCTGATTGATGTCGATGAAGAAACCTTCCAGCATTTCAAGGATCAGAACGCCGCGTTCCAAAGGCGTGAGGTTCCGGCGGGCTCTTATCCGGGCTTCGATGAGACGGTGCATGCCATCAGCTATGATACCCATATGGTCGCGCCTTGCGACTCCGATGGCGAGCTGGTCAAGGCGGTGTTGGGGGCCATCGCTGACAATGTCGACAGCTTTGCCTCGGTTACCAAGTCGATGGCGGATCTGACGGTCGAGGAAATGGCGACCGATATCGGGGTGCCGTTCCATCCCGCAGCCAAGGATTTCTACACCGAGCGCGGCGTGGAAGGTTTGGAATAATCCTGCAGGAAACCTGATCGGGGCGGAGTTATGGGAACTCCGCCCCATTCTGCATCCGATCCGTCTTGACGGAAGGAAATCGAGATCGCGCCGAGAGGTGCCGAGTTCGGTAGCGCCATAGGGGGAGCCCATGAACTTGACGATTTTGGACCGGAGCATACCGCTATTGGGGCGCATCGCACGCCTCATCCTGATCGGGATGGCGCTTTGGCATTTATACGTAGCGTTTGTCGGGCCGCCGAATCCTTATATCATGCGGGGCGTTCACGTTGCGCTGGCGCTGTTGCTGATCTTTCTTACGGTTGATTTCCGGGGGCGGCTCGTAGAGCGACCCAGATGGTACGATATCGGGTTCGGCGTTGTCGCCTGTCTGGCCGCGCTATATCCGTCACTGAATCTCGACTATATCTTCCAGCGCTTCCTGTATGTCGATCCGCTGACACCACGCGATACCGTTGTCGGGATCACCTTGGTGGTTCTGCTCCTTGAAGCCACGAGAAGAATGCTCGGGCCGATGCTGCCCATCACCGCCATCTGTTTCATGGCCTATGGGCTTTTGTTCACATCGACCTTGCCGAGCGTGATACTCGAGCAGCTTTTCATGACACCCGAAGGGATCTTCGGTATCCCGACCTCGGTCTCGGCGACCTATATGGTCCTGTTCATCCTGTTCGGTTCGCTGGTCGAACGGATGGGTGTAGGTCAACTTTTCATGGATTTCGCCGTGGCGCTGACCGGTAAGCAGGCCGGGGGGCCGGCCAAGGTGGCCTGCGTCACCTCGGGCATGTTCGGTTCGGTTTCGGGCTCTGCGGTGGCCAATGTGATGACCACCGGCACCTTCTCGATCCCGCTGATGAAGCGCATGGGTTTCAAGCCCGCCTTCTCGGGCGCGGTCGAAGCTGTCGCCTCGACGGGGGGGCAGATCATGCCGCCGGTCATGGGGGCAGCTGCCTTCGTCATGGCCGAGTATCTGGGGGTCAGTTATCTTCAGGTGGCAAAATACGCCATCGCACCTGCGGTCCTGTTCTATGTCGCGCTATTTGCGGCAGTGCATTTCGAGGCCAAGCGCAATGGCATCGGCTCGGTTCCGAAAGAGGATCAGGTGCCGATGGGGCAGGTGCTGCGCGAGCGTGGTCATCTGTTCCTGCCGCTGGCCATTATCATCGGTGTGCTGTTGAATGGCTATTCAGCGCCCTATGCGGCGCTCTGCGGGGTGCTGTCCGTCGTGCCCGTGGCGGCAATGCGCAAGACCACCCGACATTATGTGACCCTGGACAACGTTCTGGTTGCGCTTGAGAACGGTGCCCGCAACGTGTTGTCCATCGCGGCGGCCTGCGCCTGTGCGGGTATCGTCGTGGGTGTGATCGACATCACGGGGCTGGGGCTGTCTTTCTCGAATTTCGTGATCTCGGCGGCACAGGACAAGTTGCTTTTCGCGCTGCTGCTGTCGATGGTGGCGGGGATCATCCTGGGCATGGGAATGCCTACCACGCCCGCCTATATCGTTCAGGTCGCGCTGCTGGTGCCCGCGCTGGTCAAGCTGGGTGTGCAGGCCGAGGCGGCACATCTGTTCGTGTTCTATTTCGCCATCCTCTCTGCCATCACACCGCCGGTTGCCATGGCGGTCTATGCGGCCAACTCGTTGAGCCAGGCGAAGATCATCGAGGCGAGTATCGCGGCGATCAAGCTGGGGGCGACCGGCTTCATCGTGCCCTTCATGTTCGTCTACGAGCCGACAATCCTGATGCAGGGCGAATGGTTCCGCATCGTGATCGTGATTGCCCAGGCCACGCTCGGGGTGGTGCTGCTGGCAGCGTCTTTGCAGCGCTACTTCTTCGGCAAGCTGGAGAGGTGGCAAGTGGGGGTGCTATTCGTCGGGGCATTGTGCTTTATCTATCCCGATTGGCGTGTGACATTGTGCGGGCTCGCCTGTGCCGGACTGGTCTGGTTCCGTCAAAGCCTGCGTCAACCACGATCCGCCACGTAGCCGGGCAAATGATCCATGCGAGAAACGGAGACAAGCATGCTGCAATCAACCAATCTTCCAACCCGCAGCGGCGGTCAGATCCTTGTCGATCAGCTTTTGATCCATGGTGCCGACACCGCCTATTGCGTGCCGGGGGAAAGCTATCTGGAAGTGCTGGATGCGTTGCATGATGTGGAAGATCGTTTCACCCTGATCAACGCACGACATGAGGCCGGGGCGGCCAATATGGCCGAGGCTCATGGCAAGCTGACCGGAACGCCGGGCATCTGCATGGTAACTCGCGGTCCCGGTGCCTGCCATGCGGCTATCGGGGTGCATATCGCGCAGCAGGACAGCACGCCGATGATCCTGCTCGTCGGGCAGATCGCGCGGGGCACCACTGATCGCGAAGCGTTTCAAGAGGTCGATTACCGGGCCATGTTCGGCCCGATCGCGAAATGGGCCACGCAGATCGACGATCCGCGGCGGATTCCGGAATACATGGCGCGGGCCTTTCGTGTCGCGACCTCGGGCCGCCCCGGTCCGGTGGTTGTCGCGCTGCCCGAGGACATGCTGACCGAATGCGTGGCCGTTGCCGATGCGCGTCCATATGCCGCCACCGGCGCGGGTATCACGCCCGAGAACCTCGAAGCCGTGAAGGCCGAGCTGATGACAGCGGAGCGTCCCTTGCTGCTGGTGGGCGGCTCGGGTTGGGACGATGCCGCTGCCGGCGCAATCACCCGCTTTGCCGAGGCGAACAATATCCCGGTCACCTGTTCGTTCCGCCGTCAGGACATCGTTGACAACCTCTCACCGGTCTATGCGGGCGATTTCGGGACATCGACCGGCCCGACACTGTACAAGCACCTGGAAGAGGCCGATCTGCTGGTCGTCATCGGTGCGAGGCTGGGCGAGATGACGACGCGCACCTATACATCGCTTGATGCTCCCAATCCCGGCATCCGGCTGGTGCATATCCATCCTGATGCGGATGAGATTGGGCGCGTCTATTCCCCGGATTTGGGGCTGGCCTGCACGCCCGCCGTGATCGCCGCCTCGCTGTACGGCAGCGATCTGGGCAAGGCCGATACCTGGGCCGATTGGTGCGCCGCCCTGCATGGCGACTACCTCGCCGATACCGAGGCGCCCAACGGCGGCGAGTGGTCGCTGGATATGGGCGTGGCGCTGGCGCAGGTTCGCGACGAGTTGCCCGATGATGTCGTGGTGACGATGGATGCGGGTAATCACAATGGCTGGGCACAGCGTTTCCTGCGCTTCGCACGGCCGGGGCGCGTGCTGGGCTCGACCTGCGGCGCCATGGGCTATTCGGTGCCTGCCGCCGTCGCGGCATCGATCTCGAATCCCGAACGGCTGGTGTTGTCCTTCGTGGGTGATGGCGGCTTCCTGATGAGCGGCAACGAACTGGCCACCGCTGCGCAATATGGCGGCAAGCCGGTGGTGCTGCTGTTCAACAACGGCATCTATGGCACGATCCGCATGCATCAGGAGCGCGAGCATCCCGAGCGGGTGTCGGGTACGACATTGCAGAACCAGGATTTCTGCCGCATGGCCGAAGGGTTGGGTTGCCATGCCGAACGCGTGACCAGAACCGAGGATTTTGCCGATGCCCTGACCCGCGCGCGCGAAAGCGGTCGCCCCGCTGTTCTGGAGCTGGTGACAGACCCCGAACAAATCTCGACGCGCACCACGATCTCGGCACTGCGCCGTGCGGCCAAGGCAAAGCAGACGAGTTGAGAGAAGATGAGCTTTCCCCAATCTGATCTGGTCCAACGCGGGATATCCGACGAGTTTTACCAGGCATTGGAGGCCGCAGTCGGTGCGGCTCATGTCGTTGTCGATCCAAAGGCGATGGAACCGCGTCTGATCGAGGATCGCGGCCTTTATCGGGGATCGGCACTGGCGCTGGTGCGGCCCGGCACGACCGAAGAGGTCGCAAAGGTGGTGCGGGTTTGCCGCGCCGCCGCGGTGCCGATCGTGCCGCAGGGCGGCAATACGGGCCTGGTCGGCGGCGGTGTGCCGCAGGATGCGGTGGTCCTGGTGACGGACCGGCTGAACCGGATCCGCGCGGTCGATCCGCTGAACTCGACCATGACGGTCGAGGCCGGGTGTATCCTGTCCAATATCCAGCAGGCCGCGAATGATATCGATCGGCTGTTTCCGCTGTCCCTGGCCTCTGAGGGATCTTGCCAGATCGGCGGCAACCTTTCGACGAATGCGGGAGGAACGGCGGTGCTGCGTTATGGGAATATGCGCGAGCTGGTGCTGGGTCTGGAAGTCGTTTTGCCCGATGGTGAAATCCTGAATGACCTGAACGGGTTGCGTAAGAACAACACCGGTTACGATTTGCGCAACCTCTTTATCGGTGCCGAAGGAACCTTGGGGATCATCACCGCCGCAGTGCTCAAGCTGTACTCGAAGCCCGTTCTGCGGGCGACCGCGCTGGTGGCCTGCGAAGGGCCGCAAGCCGCGCTGGCATTGTATGACCGGCTTCGGTCGCGAAACGCGGACAGCCTGTCCACCTTCGAATATATTGAACGGATCGCGTTGCAGATGGTGCTGGATCACACACCCGGTTGCGCCGATCCGATGGCGCAGGAGCATCCGGCCTATGTGCTTGTCGAATTGACATCGTCCGATCCCGAAGCCGATCTGGATACCCGTCTGGAGGCGGCTTTGGCGGCGGCTTTCGAGGTTGAGGAAATTCTTGATGCCGTCATCGGGGCCTCCGAAAGTCAGCGCGACGCATTATGGGCCCTGCGCGAGAACCTGTCGGAAGCGCAGAAATTCGCAGGGGCGTCGATCAAGCATGATGTGGCGGTGCCGGTATCGAGGGTTGCCGAGTTTCTGATGACTGCATCGTCGGCCTGCCGTGCCCATGTCCCAGCTGTCCGGATCTGCCCTTTCGGTCATTTCGGGGATGGCAATATCCATTTCAATTTGTCCCGCCCGCTGGACATGTCGGATGCCGATTTCCTGGAGGAATATCCGGCTTTCAACCGTATCGTGCATGATATAGTTGCCGAACTGGGTGGTTCCATCTCCGCCGAGCATGGAATTGGATTGGTCAAACGGCAGGAACTGCGCCGCTACAAGGATCCGGTGGCGTTGAGAGTGATGGAGCAGATCAAGACGGTACTCGATCCCGAGGGGCTGATGAATCCGGGCAAGGTGCTTTGATCCCGCAGATCGGCGGGATCCCCTTCTAGTTCTGCATGCGCATTCATGACTTCGTCCGGTGCAAGTGGGACAAATGATATGCCTCTTAAATTTTATTGCTAATATTCGTCATGCCGATATGCTGCCCAACTCATGATCGGGGTGAATGCGCTTTCATGCTTGGATGAAAGCGGCATGAGTTGATGAAGTGGGGCGGCGCTGGTGTCAGGGAACGACAAGGGCGGGCGAGTGACGATGGCCGCGATCGGGCGGCTGGCCGGTGTTTCCCAGGTCACGGTATCCCGCGCGTTGAGCGAACCCTCGAAGGTTTCCGCCGACACCTTGCGGCGCATTCACCAGGCAATCGAGCAGACGGGTTTCGTCCCGAACGCGCTGGCCGGCGCTCTGGTGTCCCGCAAGAGCAAGCTGATCGGTGCGCTCGTGCCCTCGATTACCAGCATCGTCTATTCCGCGATGGTGCAGGCATTCGGAGAGCGGATGCGCGCGAAAGGTTATCAGATCCTCCTGTCGGAAACTGGCCATGCTTTGGAGGATGAGGAAAGCGCCATCATGCTGCATCTTTCGCGTCGACCCGACGCGATGATGCTGACCGGCATTCATCATAGCTCCAAGGCGCGAAAAATCTTGCTGGGGGCGGGAATTCCCGTCGTCGAGCTGTGGGATGTCACCGAGTCCCCCATCGATCTTTGCGTGGGCTTTTCGCATGGCGCGGCGGGCCGGGCGGCTGCGGATTTCGCGGTTGATGCGGGTTATCGCCAAGCTGCCCTTGTTCATGCCGGGGACGAACGGGCGCTGCGCCGCAAGGACGCCTTTGCGGAACGGTTCCGTGAGCGGATCGGCGGCAATCCCGCCGAGATCGACCTGAATGCTCCGGCCAGCCTCGGGCAGGGGCGATTGGCATTGAACCGGTTGATCGAAGAGGCTGGTTTCGAGCGTGGCCTGATCTTTTGCAGCTCGGATCTTCTGGCGCATGGTGTCGTGATCGAGGCGCAGGCGCGCGGGCTCCGCATTCCGCAGGAGATCGGTGTTTTGGGTTTCGGCGATCAGGAATTCGCCGCACATGTCCAACCTGCACTGACAACGTTGAACGTCGATCGGGAGGCCTTGGGCAGGCAGGCCGCCGAGGCACTGCTCTGCCGGATCGAGGGGGGACGGATCGGCAGACCTGTCTTCGATCTGGGCTTCAGGCTGGTGCGACGAGATTCGGCTTGATTGACTGATCGGATAGACGGCTTCTCGGTGATCCCGATTGTGTCCTCTATATGGGATCAGGTCCTGCCTTCGGCTTCCGGAACAGGATCATGTAGACCGCGAACAGGGTCAGCCCAAGGAAGAACAGGCTATCCGGGCTGGTCAGGAAGATCATTGGATTGCCGTCGTTCAATGACAGGGCACGGCGCAGATACTGCTCCAGATCGGGCCCCAGGATGAACCCGAGCAGCAGAGAGACCGTCGAATAGCCCTGCTTGCGCATCACGAAGGCCAGCACCCCGAAAATCAGAGCCAGGAACATCTGGAAGATCGAGTAGGTGGCGACATAGCTGCCGACCAGCGCCACAACTGCGATGGAGCTGTATAATAATCCCTTGGGGATCGAGACGATCCGTACGAAATAGGGGCCGAACAGATAGAGTGTCAGCGGGATCAGCACGAGAGCGCTGATGAACAGCGATGCCAGCATCGGCGCCAGCAAATCCGCCTGGTTTTCCAGAAGCCGAGGGCCCGGTTGCAGACCGTTGATGACCAGGACGCCCAAGACAATGGCTGTGGTTGGATCGCCAGGGATGCCGAACATCAGCATGGGTACGAAGGCACCACCACACATCGAGTTGTTGGCCGATTCTGCCGCCGCGATCCCCTCGCGCGAGCCTTTGCCATATTCTTCGGGCTTCTTCGATCCGCTGCGGGCGACCGCATAGGATACGAAACCCGCCATCGACCCTCCGGCTCCGGGCAGGATGCCGATGCCGTAGCCGATGAGGGCGCTGCGCAGATAGGTGAACAGGCCAATTTCGCGGATTTCGGACAGCGGTGGCAGAAAGTCACGGCGGCGAATTTTCAGGCCTTTCGCCTGCGACAGGTTCTGGCCGAGCGAGCTGCTCCAATTCTGTGCCTGGATCAGGACTTCGCTGACGGCGAAAGCGCCGATCACCAATGGCATGATATCGATGCCCTCGATCAGCGTTTCGGTACCAAAGCTGAAGCGTGGGATGGGTTGCAGAACATCGATACCGACAGTGGCCAGCATGATACCAAGGCAGGTGGCGGCCATGCCTTTCGGGATATTCTGCTTGTCGACGATGATGATCACCACCAGCGCGAACAGCACGAGCGAGAATTTCCCCGGAGTGCGGATCAAGAGCGACAGCTCTGCCGCCAGCGGCATGAAGGCCATCAGCAGGAGCGCGCCCACGCTCCCCCCGATCATCGAACCAAGCGCCGCATGGCCAAGGGCGTTCGCGCCGAGCCCCTTTTTCATCAGCCTGTTGCCCTCGATCGCCGTCATCATCGAGGACGGTGCGCCGGGGATATTGATGGTGGTTGCGGTGATCGAGCCGGAATACATTCCCGCCATGAAGATCGACGCGCACATGACCAATGCCGGGATCACATCGATCGTATAGGTGATCGGCAGCAAAAGCGCGATGGCGAGGACCGAGGTCAATCCGGGCATGGCGCCGAAAAACGTGCCGATCAGGAAGCCTGAGATCATGAAGGCCAGAACCTTCCAATCGGCCAATGCGGCGAAGCCGCCGGATAATGTCAGAAACATCTCCATCAGATCACGCCTCCGATGAGGGCTGGCAGGCGCACGCCGAAAATCCCGGCAAAAAGGCCATAGAAGACCGCCGTGACGGCGATGGCGTAAAGGATGAACTGCACAGGCTGCCGGGGTTTGAACTCGAATATCCGGAACAACGCCAGGACAAATAGTAGTGTCGACAGTGAATAGCCGATCGGCCGGAAGAGGAGGATATAAGCGGCGGTCGCGCCGACAACTAATAGCGGCCGCGAGAGGCCGGTTCCGGCATCTTCTTCTGTGGGCCGGCGCAATTCCTGAAAGATCACGACCAGCAATGTCATATACATGCAAATTGCGACCAGCAGAGGAATGGTCCGTGGTCCGATTTCGCCATCACCGGTGAACTGGGTTCGGATGTCGAAGGCCGCTGCCGTGTAGATGGCAGTCAATACGAGAAGGAAGAGGGGAAACAACATCCCCAACCGGAAGAATCGCTGCGATCCGTTCATTGCCCTGCTCCTGAACTGCCGGATGTCAGTTGGGTTCTGAACGGGCATCAGGATTTCCAATGCCCGTTCAACTCGTTCCCGATTCTATTTGGACATGACCCCGGCCTCGGCCAGCGCGTCCATTTTTGTGAAGAGTTCTTGCGCGGCTTCATCCGCCCATTGCGTCACTTCATCCTGGCCAAGCCAGTCGGGCGTCACGCCGACCTCTGCAACCCAGTTCTGGAACTCGTCGCTATCGAATGCGGTCTTGTAGGCGGCTTCAAGTGCTGCGATCGCTTCATCAGGCGTTCCGGCAGGGGCGGCCAGCACGATAAAGCTGCCATTTTGCAGATCAACGCCCTCTTCCTCGGCAGTGGGCACATCATAGGTCGGATTGCGGGTGTTCGAGAATTCGACGACGCCGCGAACCGTGTCATCCGCGATCAGATTGGCGAAATCGCCCAGACTGGTGAGCGCGATATCAACCTCGTCTGACAGGATCGCCTCTTTCTGCGGTGCTGCGCCGCCGGGATAGGAGACGATCTTGAACTCGGCCCCGGTCAGGTCCTGCAGTTGCAGAAGCGTCAGGTGAACGCGGCCCCCCAGGTTCTGGACCGCGACCCGAACCTGGCCGGGGTCCGCCTTGGCGGCGTCGATGACATCCTGTAGCGATTCGTAGTCGCTATCGGCATCGACGATCAGCGCATCCGGCTCGCTGGTGATGCGCGCGAACAATTTCAGCTTGTCCATCTTGTAGCTGGGCAGCATGTCCTGCCAGGGAATGGTGACGATACTGTCATATGTAAGCGTGCCGATCGTGTAGCCGTCGGGGATCGCGGCCATCACCTCGCCGATCCCGGTTGCGCTTACGCCGCCCTCGATATTCTCGACATAAAGAGATGCATCGTCGAATTGCTGCTCCGCCAGGCTGGTGATCTTGCGGACAATGCCATCGGTGCCTCCTCCTGCACCCCAAGGCACGACAACGCGGATGTCGCGCTCGGGAAAATCGGCGGTTGCCGCGATGGGGGTGAGGGAGCCGATCAGAATGGCCGCCGCGCCGAGCAAGGCTTTTCTATGCATGTCGTGGGTCTCCTCCTGTGACGGCTGCCCGCCGTCTTTTGAACTGGACTCGCGAAGGGAGTTTTCCCTGCGATCAGGCGTTTATGCCGGGATATGTCCGGCTGAAACGCGGGCTTCAGGGGCGTGAAAAGACATTCTCCCTGTTGCGCAATGGCCAACTAATACATTACTATATGACGCATGTCTATAGAGTTGAACCGGCGGATTGCCGGGTCGATTTCAGGCATGGCATCAGATTCGGAGGGAATTCAGTGATATACGACCATAGGACCTATATTTGCCGGCCGGGCACGATCAAGAAGCACATGAAGCTGTATGAAGAGCATGGCTGGAGCGTCCAGAGCCGTCATCTGGGCAAGCCCTTGCTGTATGGTGCTGTCGAAACCGGCGATGTGAATTCCTACGTTCATATATGGGTCTTCGAAAGCGCGGCGGATCGCGCCGCGAAACGTGCCGCCTTGCAGGCGGATCCGGATTGGCAGGCCTATCTCGCCAAGAGTGCTGAGGCTGGATATCTCATCAAGCAGGAAAACAAGATCCTTGTCCCGGCACCGTTCTTTGAAGGCTGACGGAGGCTTTTGTGCGGTGAGGCCCTATGAAGGCGCCGCGGGGGCGAAATATTCGGGATGGGATGCGCGGAACTCTTCCACCCAGTCCGACGGCTTGTACAGGTGATCGCGCATGGCGCCCATCGCCGCCAACTCGTCCCGTGTCTCGATCCCGCGAAGAATCGCCTCATGACCGCTGATGATGCTTTGCAACTTCTCTTTCGAGTGAATCTGCAGGCGTCTGACCCGGTCGAGATGCCCGGAGCGAGAGCGGATCAGGCTTCGCAGGTTGTCATGCCCCAGGCCCGTGAAGAGGATGCCGTGGAAATGCTCGTCAAGTTCCTGAAACAGCCTGAGCTGGCTCTGATCCTCGGCCACCCCGCGCTGCAACTCGATGACCGAGCGTCCTTGCTCCGTCACATCCGCGGCGCCCTGCCGTGCCAATTGGCGAACCACCTCGGTCTCAAGCGCCACCCGTAGCATTGACGCTTCATGGATCTTGGGAATGTCGATCAGGGTCACCGTTGTCCGGGATTGCGGAATGATCCGGACAAGATCGTCCTGTTCCAGTCGTTGCAGGGCATCGCGCAGCGGTGTCTGGCTGACCTCGTATTTTGCTGCAAGCTCCGTGCGCAGCAACCCGGTACCGGGCGGCAGGTCCAGTGACAGGATGCGCTGGCGGAGATCGCCGTAGATCCGGGCGGAGGCCAACGACCAATCGCGCGGCAAGCTGAGACGAACCAGATCCAGGGCGGCCTTCACCGACGTATTCATGCTTGCTTTCCCATTCCTTTTTCTTCGCGACATTGTTTCAACCTTATGCCAGTTGACCCGGGCGATAAACTAAAATATTAGTGCATATGAAATCTTCATCATTCGCACGGGTGATCTGCCCGGCGTCGGCATCAGGGCGGTCGCTTCTTCTGGCACTGCTGTGATCGAGAAACGGAATGGCCGGGCTGAGGCTGTGCAGGTTCGGAATGAAAGGTCAGCAATCATGAATGCGGATATTGGCAAATTTAGGCCACATGGCAAACATCTGATCGCGGGCGAATGGCTCGGTTCGGAGGGAAGTTTCCACTCCGAGCCAGCCTCGGGTGATGCGTTCGAATATTCGGTGGGTACGCCCCAGCTAGTGGATCGTGCCTGCGAGGCTGCTGAAGAGGCGTTCTGGACCTATGGCTATGTCAACCGGTCGGAGCGAGCCGATTTTCTTGACGCCATCGCAGACGAGATAGAGGCGCGCGCGGATCAGATCACCTGGATCGGCAGCGCGGAAACAGGCTTGCCAGAGGCGCGGCTGCAGGGGGAGCGGGGGCGCACGACCGGTCAGCTTCGGCTCTTCGCCAGCCATATCCGCAAGGGCGATTACCTGGACCGGCGCCATGACCAGGCGATGCCCGATCGTCAGCCGTTGCCGCGTCCCGATCTGCGGATGATCCAGCGGCCCATTGGCCCGGTTGCAGTCTTCGGCGCGTCGAACTTCCCGCTTGCCTTCTCGACGGCGGGGGGCGACACGGCGGCCGCTTTGGCGGCGGGTTGTCCTGTGGTGGTCAAGGGGCACTCGGCTCATCCCGGTACCGGCGAGATCGTGGCAGAGGCGATCCATGCCGCCATCGAGAAGGCCGGTATGCCCAAGGGCGTGTTCAGCCTGATTCAGGGCGGCAAGCGTGATGTCGGTCAGGCCTTGGTGCAGCATCCGCTAATCAAGGCGGTGGGGTTTACTGGCTCGCTTGGCGGTGGACGTGCCCTGTTCGATCTCTGTGCCGCCCGTCCCGAACCGATCCCGTTCTTTGGCGAGCTCGGCTCGGTCAATCCCATGTTCATCTTGCCCAATGCCGTGAAATCGCGCGGAGCAGAGATCGGTGCGGGATGGGCCGGATCGCTGGCCATGGGGGCGGGGCAGTTTTGCACCAATCCCGGTATCGTCGTCCTGCAGCGCGGACCCGAGGGTGACGCCCTTGTCGAAGCCGCGAAAGCTGCGCTTTCCGATATATCGCCCCAGACCATGCTGACCGGCGGGATTGCCGCTGCCTATCGTGACGGCAAGGCGCGCTTCGACGCCCGGAATGCGGTTCACCCCGTCCTGACCACGGAAAGCGGCGGTCGTTCGGCCAGCCCAAATCTGTATGAAACAGATGCGGAGGTGTATCTGCAAGACGACTCGCTTGGCCAAGAGGTCTTTGGCCCGCTTGGCCTCGTCGTCCGGGTCAATGATATCGATGAGATGCTGCGCCTAGCCAAGGGATTCGAAGGACAGTTGACCGCGACTATTCACATGGATGACGGCGATACGGATGCGGGGCGCCGCCTGTTGCCGATCCTGGAGCGCAAGGCTGGACGCCTGCTGGTCAACGGTTTCCCAACCGGTGTCGAGGTCGCCGATTCCATGGTTCACGGTGGGCCTTATCCAGCCTCGACAAATTTCGGGGCTACCAGTGTTGGCACCTTGTCTATCCGGCGTTTCCTGCGCCCTGTCTGTTATCAGAACCTTCCCCACGCCCTCCTGCCTGAAGATCTCGTCTGATCTCTGCCGGACCTGTGCAGGTATCCAATTCAAAGGAGCAATACCCATGATCAGCCCCAAAGACCTTCAGGAAATCATCCGCAACGGGCTTCTTTCGTTCCCCGTCACTCCTTTCGATGCTGAAGACCGCTTTGCGCCTTCGGTGTTCAAGGCGCATCTGGAATGGTTGGGGCAATACGAGGTGGCCGGGTTGATCGTTGCGGGTGGTACGGGCGAGATGTTCTCTCTCAGCCCGTCGGAAATCGTCGAGGTGGTCAAGGCCGCGCGCGAAGTCGCAGGCGATCGGCCGGTGCTGGCCGGTTGCGGATATGGCGTGCGCATGGCCTGTGACCTTGCGCAGGAGATCGAGGCGGCCGGTGGTGACGGTATCCTTTTGCTGCCCCATTACCTGACCGAAGGTCCGCAGGAAGGTGTGGCCGATCGCGTCCGGGCGGTCTGCAAATCCACCAATATGGGAGTCATCTTCTACAATCGCGGCCAATCGCGGGTTTCGGCGGCGACGCTTGAGCAACTGGCCGGGGAATGCCCGAACCTGATCGGCTTCAAGGACGGCACTGGAGACATCGATACGGTGCGCCGGGTGACTGCGATGCTGGGGGACCGGTTGTCCTATATCGGCGGCATGCCGACGCATGAGCTGTTCGCCCAGGCATATAAGGGCGCAGGCATGCCGACCTATTCCTCTGCCGTGTTCAACTTCGTTCCAGAGACCGCCTTGGCATTTCACAAGGCCTTGTCCAACGGCGACGATGCGGCCTGCGAGCAGATGCTGCGCGATTTCTATTATCCTTTCGCCCAGATACGTGACCGGCAGCCCGGCTATGCGGTCTCGGCGATCAAGGCCGGCGTGACGTTGCGCGGGTTCCAGTCCGGCCATGTCCGCGCGCCCCTGACCAGCCTGACCGGGGAAGAGCGCGAAATGCTGCAGGAACTGATCGGAGGGCGGAAGTAATGGCTATTGGACCGGTTGCTGTTCTCGAACCGATCACAGGCGAGGCTCAGGCTCGGATCATGGCGATCTGCGAGGGCTTCGATCTGCGATTTCCCAAGAGTGGTGCTCCCAAGAATTTCGCCGAGATTATCGGGGATGCGAAATATGTGGTTACGCGCGGGTTGCGGTTTCCGCCGGAGGTTCTCGAACGGGCGAATGCGCTGGAGTTGATCCATCAGTGGGGTACCGGCATCGATGGCATCCCGTTGGAGAAAGCCCGCGACCGGGGCATCGCGGTCGCTCGCAGTCCAGGTATCAATGCCCCGACCGTGGCCGAGGGAACAATTGCGCTGATGCTTGCGACGCTACGTCGCCTGCCGCAGGTTCATGCCGATTTTCGTAGCGGCCAATGGGACATGCCCGATCTGTGGAAACAGTCGCGGGATCTGGGGAGCTGCACGGTGGGGCTTGTCGGCATGGGCGCCATCGCTCAAGAGGTCGTCAAGCGATTGCGGGGGTTCGGGTGCGAGGTGATCTATACGCGCGCCTCGGGCCCATCCTCCGAGATCGATCTGCGCTTTGCCGATTTGCCCCAATTGTTGGCCGAAGCGGATATCGTCAGCCTGCATCTGCCACTGACCGAAACGTCCCGGCACCTGATCGATGCGACCGCCATCGCAAAGATGAAGCCGGAGGCAATCCTGATCAACACCTCGCGGGGCGGGGTGGTGGACGAGGCGGCGCTGATCGCGGCGCTACGCGAAGGCAGGTTGGGCGCAGCGGGGCTGGATGTATTCGACACCGAGCCGGCGAACCCGGACAACCCCCTGCTTGGAATGGACAGCACCGTGACCCTGCCGCATGTAGCGGCCAGGACATTGGACAATTTCGATCGCATGGTATCGCATTGGGCAGGAAATATCCGTGCGCATGCAGAGGGACGGCGAATCGACCCGGCCTGCATTGTGCTGGACTGACACGGGATCACGGCGCAAGCCGCAGGCCGATCACTCTGCCACGATGACCCTAGTTTCCCATTCGCGGCATTTCTGCGTCAACGGGCCGGGCAGGGGGCGATCCACGAAAACCGTGTCCAGTTCGGCCATGGAGATGATGCGGACGGGGGCGGAGCGTTCCAGCTTGCTCACATCGGTGACCAGAAAGCTCTTGCGGGCCAGTTCCGTGATGGCGCGGCTGACGCGGACCTCGGCCATGTCGAAATCCAGCAGATCGCCATCGGCATCCAGCGCGGAAGAGCCGATGATCGCGTAATCCGGCTTGAACTGCGTCATGAACTCGGTCGTCAGATCGCCTACTAGGCCGCCATCCGAACGGCGGAGCGCGCCACCGGCGACCATGATGTCGCAGCTTTCATTGGCGACTAGGATATTGGCGACATTCATGTTGTTGGTGATCACCGTCAGGTTGCGGTGATGCAAAAGCTCGCGCGCGACGGCTTCGGTCGTGGTACCCAGATTGATGATGATAGAGCAGTTGTCGGGAATCTCGGCCGCACAGGCGCGGGCGATCGTGGCCTTGGCGTCCTCGTTCATGCGGCGGCGTTCCTCGTAGCCGATATTGCTGACGCCGCTGCGCATCACCGCGCCGCCATGAACGCGATCCAGCACTCCCTGATCTGCCAGTTCGCCCAGATCGCGGCGGATGGTCTGCAATGTGACCTCGAAGCGTTCGGCAAGTTCCTCGACGCCGACGCGGCCTGTCACGCGGGCCAGATCCAGAATTTCCATCTGGCGGATGTTCAGCGCCATTTTGGCCCTCCCTTGCTGACCCCACGGAACCTTCATGCGCGCTTTTTGTCAATCCGAATGAAAACGCAAATTTGCGAAAAATATCGTTGACAAAACGCACGAGCGCGTGATCGGATATCGCGAGTTTAGGAGATCGCGATGCCGGATATAACCGACCTGTTCATTATCGGTGGCGGAATCAACGGCTGCGGCATCGCCAGGGATGCCTCCGGTCGCGGGCTGTCGGTCCGGTTGGCCGAGATGGGCGATCTCGCGCAGGCGACCAGTTCGAAATCGACGAAGCTGTTTCACGGCGGGTTGCGCTATCTGGAATACTTGGAAATCCGGCTGGTCCGTGAGGCATTGAAAGAGCGCGAGGTCCTGTTGCGTGCCATGCCGCATATCAGTTGGCCGATGCGTTTTGTCCTGCCTCTGGATCCGCAGATGACATTCGAGTCGCAGACACCGGTCTCGAAGTTGCTGGGCTGGTTGATGCCGTGGGACAGGGGGCATCGTCCGAACTTCCTGATCCGGGCGGGCCTATTCCTTTATGATAATCTGGGCGGACGCAGGATTCTGCCCGGCACACGCAGCCTGGACTTGACGGAGTCGCCAGAGGGTGCGCCGCTGCAGGCTCGGTTGTCCAAGGCATATGAATACAGTGATTGCTGGGTGGACGATGCCCGGCTGGTGGCGCTGAACGCGCGTGACGCGGCACAGCGCGGAGCCGAAATCCTGGTTGGCGCGAAAGTTGTCGAGGCGGTACGCGAAGGTGATCTTTGGCGTGTCATGCTGGAAGACGGGCAGGTGTTCCACGCGCACGCATTGGTGAATGCCGGAGGGCCGTGGGTCGGGCAGGTGATCCGGGATGTGGCTCATCTGCCCTCGACCGAATCCGTGCGGTTGGTCCGGGGCAGCCATATAGTGGTGCCGCGGCTGTATGACCACGACAAGGCCTATTTCTTCCAGGGAGTTGACGGCCGGATCATCTTTGCCATTCCATACCAGGACGATTTCACCCTGATCGGAACCACGGACCGTGACCATCAGGGGGCTCCTCTGGATGCGGAATGCACTCCGGAAGAGCAGCAGTATTTGTGCGATTTCGCATCGGAATATTTCAAGGCGCCGGTGACCCCGGATCAGGTTGTATGGACCTATTCCGGTGTGCGCCCGCTTTATGACGATGGTGCAAAATCGGCGACGGCGGCGACACGGGATTACGTGTTGTCGATGGACGAAGCGGGAGCGCCTTGTCTGAACGTCTTTGGCGGCAAGATCACCACTTACCGGCGGTTGGCCGAGCATGCGATGGAAAAGCTGGCATCGCATTTCGCGCAGACCGGGGCGGCATGGACTGCAGGTGCACCCTTGCCGGGCGGGGACTTCCCGGTTGATGCCGTGTCCCGGTTGATTGCCGATTTGCAGGCGGATTATCCTTTCTTGACTGAACGTTGGGCGGCGCGTCTGGTGCGCGCCTATGGCAGCGATGCGCGGATGATACTGGGCGATGCGAAGGATGCGGCTGCGCTTGGACGCGATTTTGGTGCTACGCTGACCGAAGCCGAATTGCGTTGGCTGATGGAACACGAATTCGCCCGGCATGCCGAGGATGTCGTCTGGCGTCGCAGCAAGTTGGGATTGCGGATGGATGTAAAGCAAATCGCCGCGGTGGAGGAGTGGATGCAGGAAGTGAGGGCCGCCGCATGACGCTGGAACTTCGCGGTGTCACTAAATCCATGGGCGGTGGGATGCATATCCATCCAACCGACCTGGTATTACAGCCCGGCAGCATGAATGTGCTTCTGGGGCCGACCCTGGCGGGCAAGACGACGCTGATGCGGCTGATGGCCGGGTTGGAACGCCCCACTGATGGGCAGGTTTTATGGAACGGTGAAGATGTCACCGGGCAGCGGGTGCAAGATCGCAAGGTCGCGATGGTTTACCAGCAGTTCATCAACTACCCGTCGATGAGCGTTTACGACAATATCGCTTCGCCCCTGCGGCTGATGGGCGTGGCCCGGGACGAGATTGACCGGCGCGTGCGTGCGACTGCCGATATGATGCGTTTGACCCCGATGCTGAAGCGTCGCCCGCTGGAACTATCGGGCGGGCAGCAGCAGCGTTGTGCCTTGGCGAGGGCGTTGGTCAAGGGGGCGGGGCTGGTGCTGCTGGACGAGCCGCTGGCCAATCTGGATTACAAGCTGCGCGAGGAGTTGCGGGTCGAGATCCCGCGCATCTTCGAGGAATCCGGGGCAATTTTCGTCTATGCAACCACCGAACCGGAAGAGGCGCTGCTTCTGGGCGGCAACACCGCGGCATTATGGGAGGGGCGGGTGACGCAATTCGGCCCGACGCCCCGGGTTTACCGAGCCCCCCGGGACGCGGTGACGGCGCGGGTGTTCAGCGATCCACCAATGAATTTCTCGACGGTTCGGCTGTCGAACGGGCGCGCCTTGATCGGTCAGTCGGAATGGCAGGTGGATCTGGCCGATGGCGAATACATGGCCGGGTTCCGGGCGGCGCATCTTTCCTTGGATGAGACACCGGGCGCAATGCCGTTGACCGCCGTTCTGGAATCGGTCGAGATCACCGGTGCGCAGACCTTTCTGCATCTGCGCCACGGTCGGAATAGCTGGGTCGGGCTGGTCGATGGCGTGCAGCGCCGGGAATTGGGGCAGGAACTGACGGTCTGGCTGGACCCGGCGCATATCTATCTGTTTACGCCGGGGGGTGATCTGGCCCGCACCGCGCCTTATGCCGCCGCCGCATAGGCGCCGGAGGGAGGAAAGACATGGCACGAATAACTCTGGAGAACCTGTCTCATAGCTATCTCCCCAACCCGTCGAAAGACGAGGACTGGGCGCTCAAGCCGATGACGCTGACATGGGAGGATGGCGGCGCATATGCGTTGCTGGGGTCATCGGGTTGCGGGAAATCGACGCTTCTTAATATCATTTCCGGGCTGCTGGTGCCATCGCGGGGGCGGATACTCTTCGGGGACCGGGATATGACCGGCCTGCCGACGATGGAGCGGAATATCGCGCAGGTATTCCAGTTCCCGGTCGTTTACGACACGATGAGCGTTCGAGAAAATCTGGCCTTTCCGCTGAGGAATCGGGGCCTGCCCGAGGATCAGATAACCGCACGCGTGGCCGAGATTGCAGAGATGATCGGGATGCATGATATGCTTGACCGCCGCGCCCGCGGGCTCACGGCGGATGCCAAGCAGAAGATCAGCCTTGGCAGGGGCATGGTCCGGCAGGATGTCAACGCGATCCTGTTCGACGAGCCTCTGACGGTGATCGATCCGCATATGAAATGGGAACTGCGCACCCAGCTCAAGGATCTTCATCGCCGTTTCGGGCACACGATGATCTATGTGACACATGACCAGACCGAGGCGCTGACCTTCGCCGATCAGGTCGTCGTCATGTATGACGGGCGCGTGGTGCAGGCGGGTACGCCCCAGGCATTGTTCGACGCGCCGGAACACACATTCGTCGGATATTTCATCGGCTCGCCCGGCATGAACCTGATGGATGCCCGGATCGAGGGCGCTGCCGCCCATATCGAAGGGGTGCAAGTGCCGCTGCAGCATGGTTACGGGGCGCCGCAAGGCAAAACTCAGCTTGGCATCCGCCCGGAATTCCTGCGGCTTGGCACTGGGCAGGAGGGACTGCCCTATGCAATTCGACGAATAGAGGATGTCGGCCATCACCGCATCATCCGCGGGCGCGTGGGGCCGGCGGATGTGAACGTGATCGCTCCCGAGGGTCAACCCATTCCTGCGGATGCGAACCGGGTGATCCCCGATCCCGTCCATGCACATGTTTATCTCGACGATTGGCGGATCGCCCCCTCGAACCAGGAAAGGGCTGCGTGATGGAGAAACCTGTCAATAATCGCGCATGGTTTCTGGTATTGCCGGTGCTGTTGCTGGTCGCATTCTCGGCAATCCTGCCGCTGATGACGGTTGTCAACTACTCGGTGCAGGACACATTCGGGCAAAACCAGTTTTTCTGGGCGGGATTGGATTGGTTCGAGGAGGTTATCCATTCTGACCGCATCCGCGCTGCCCTGGGGCGGCAGATCCTGTTCTCGGCGATCATTCTGGCCATCGAGATTCCGCTTGGCATCTTCGTAGCACTGAATATGCCGAAGAAAGGTATCTGGGCTTCCTTCTGCCTGGTCGTCATGGCGTTGCCATTGCTGATTCCGTGGAACGTGGTCGGTACGATCTGGCAAGTCTTCGGGCGGGTCGATATCGGCCTGCTGGGCTATGTACTGACCAAGCTGGGCATCGACTATAACTATGTGAACGACGCCATCGATGCGTGGATCACGGTCATCGTCATGGATGTCTGGCACTGGACCAGCCTGGTTGCACTGTTATGCTATGCCGGACTGCAATCCATCCCCGACGCCTATTATCAGGCTGCCAAGATCGATCAGGCCAGCCGCTGGAAGGTGTTCCGATATATCGAGTTGCCCAAGATGCAGGGCGTACTGCTGATCGCCGTGCTGCTGCGTTTCATGGACAGTTTCATGATCTATACCGAGCCTTTCGTTGTTACCGGGGGCGGTCCGGGCAATGCCACCACCTTCCTGTCCATCGATCTTGTCAAGATGGCGGTGGGGCAGTTCGACCTTGGTCCGGCGGCAGCGTTCAGTCTGATCTACTTCCTCGTGATCCTGTTAATTTCATTCGTGTTCTACACGGTCATGACCCGGGAAAAGGAGGGGGGTTGATGGCAGCCGTAGCTGAATCCAAAGGCCGGGGCGCTGCTTTGGTGATGGTGCTTTACCTGCTCTTTCTGATGCTGCCGATCTATTGGCTGCTGAACATGAGCCTGAAGACGAATTCCGAGATCCTCGGCACTTTCAGCCTTTGGCCGAAGAATCCGACGCTGGCCAATTACCGGACCATCCTGACCGATCCGAGCTGGTATATGGGCTATGTGAATAGCCTGACCTATGTGGTGATGAACACGGTGATCTCGATCACGGTGGCATTGCCTGCCGCCTATGCATTCAGCCGTTACCGCTTTATCGGTGACAAGCACCTGTTCTTCTGGTTGCTGACCAATCGCATGGCGCCGGCGGCGGTATTCGCCCTGCCGTTCTTTCAGCTTTATTCCTCGATCGGGCTGTTCGACACGCATATCGCCGTGGCCTTGGCACATTGCCTGTTCAACGTGCCGCTGGCCGTGTGGATCCTCGAAGGCTTCATGTCGGGCGTCCCGCGCGAGATCGACGAGACCGCCTATATCGATGGCTATTCCTTCCCGCGCTTCTTCGTGCGGATATTCATGCCGCTGATCGCGAGCGGCATCGGAGTTGCGGCATTCTTCTGCTTCATGTTCTCATGGGTGGAACTGCTCCTGTCGCGCACCCTCACCTCGGTCGATGCCAAGCCCATTGCTGCGACGATGACGCGAACGGTATCGGCATCTGGAATGGATTGGGGCGTGCTGGCTGCGGCGGGGATTCTAACGATCATTCCGGGCGCATTGGTGATCTGGTTCGTGCGGAACTACATCGCCAAGGGCTTTGCCTTGGGGAGGGTGTAAGACCATGGTTGGCGATATGACCGCGCATCTTCTTCTTCACGGAAATATCCCTGGGGGTCCGGGGGCAAGCAGCCCCCGGCTTTCGCGGGACGCAATCGAAGGGGTGGTATGATGCGCCGTTCGCTCAATCTCGGTTTCGGTATCGCCGGTCTGGTCTGGCTCGCCGTCATCGTCTGGCTGATCACGCAGGTGCCGATGCGCGACAATGCAAAGGATTGGACCGGTAGCCTCGATCCCGGCGGCTGGATGGCATGGACCCTGCCGACCGCACTGTTCTTTGCTGTCATCGCGGGACTTCTGATCGGCTTTACATGGCTTGCGATCCGCTTTCCCGAGACGCCACGGAAAGGTGTGCTCGGACTGATGACTACGCGCGGCGACCGGCTGTTTATCAGCATGCTGGGGTCGGCTTTCATCTGCCTGATCTGGCTGGGCGTGATGGGGATGCCGCTTTGGGGCGGGGTAGCCGTCGCCTTGATATACGCCGCAACGGTGTTCCGTTGGGTGTAACAACTGCCGGGCAATCATGATCCGGCAATAATATGGGAGGGAAACCATGAGACTACATTTGACCACCGCCATGGCGCTTGCGCTGATGGCGACGGCCGCGCAGGCGGGTATGGAGGAAGCGCAAGCCTTTCTCGATGCCGAAATCGACAACTCGGTCCTGACTCGCGAAGAGCAGGAGGCCGAGATGCAGTGGTTCATCGATGCCGCCGAATCTTTCAAGGGCATGGAGATCAACGTGGTGTCCGAGACCATCACCACGCATGAATACGAGGCCAAGGTGCTGGCCCCGGCTTTCAGCGAGATTACCGGCATCAAGATCACCCATGACCTGATCGGCGAGGGGGACGTTGTCGAAAAGCTGCAGACCCAGATGCAATCGGGCGAGAATATCTATGACGCCTATGTCAATGATAGCGACCTGATCGGAACACATTGGCGCTATCAGCAGGCGCGCAACCTGACCGACTGGATGGCAAATGACGGCAAGGACGTCACCAATCCGGGTCTGGATATCGATGATTTCATCGGCAAGTCCTTTACCACCGCGCCGGATGGGAATCTTTATCAGCTTCCCGATCAGCAATTCGCCAACCTGTACTGGTTCCGCTATGACTGGTTCAACGACCCCGAGATCCAGGCCGAGTTCAAGGAACAATACGGCTACGATCTGGGTGTGCCGGTAAACTGGTCGGCCTATGAGGATATTGCCGAATTCTTCACTGGCCGCGAAATCGATGGCAAACAGGTCTATGGTCATATGGATTATGGCAAGAAAGACCCCTCGCTCGGCTGGCGCTTTACCGATGCATGGCTGTCGATGGCCGGGAATGGTGACAAGGGTATCCCGAACGGCGTTCCAGTCGATGAATGGGGCATCCGGGTGGACGAGAACAGCCGTCCCGTGGGCTCCTGCGTGGCGCGTGGCGGGGATACGAACGGCCCGGCTGCGGTCTACTCGATCCAGAAATACCTGGACTGGATGGAGAAATACGCTCCCCCCGCGGCTCAGGGCATGACTTTCAGCGAGTCCGGCCCGGTTCCCGCACAGGGCGAGATCGCTCAGCAGATGTTCTGGTACACCGCCTTCACCGCAGACATGGTCAAGGAGGGATTGTCGGTCGTGAACGAGGACGGTACTCCGAAATGGCGCATGGCACCCTCGCCGCATGGCGCCTATTGGCAGGACGGGATGAAGCTTGGTTATCAGGACGCGGGATCCTGGACGCTTTTGAAATCCACTCCGGATGATCGCGCCAAGGCGGCTTGGCTTTACGCGCAATTCGTGACCTCCAAAACCGTGGACGTCAAGAAAAGCCATGTCGGGCTGACCTTCATCCGCGAGTCCTCGATCCAGCATGAGAGCTTTACCGAGCGTGCCCCGGAGCTGGGCGGCCTGGTCGAGTTCTATCGCTCGCCCGCCCGCCTGAACTGGTCGCCCACTGGCACCAATGTGCCGGACTATCCCAAGCTTGCGCAGCTTTGGTGGCAGGCCATCGGCGATGCCGCTTCGGGCGCCAAGACCGCGCAAGAGGCGATGGACAGCCTTTGTGCCGAACAGGAAAAAGTGCTGGAGCGGCTGGAGCGTGCGGGTGTCCAGGGTGATATCGGTCCGAAAATGGCCGAGGAGCACGACCTGGAGTGGTGGAACAACTACGCCAAGGAAAACGGGACTATCGCTCCGCAATTGAAACTGGAAAACGAAAAGCCGCAACCCGAGACCATCGGCTATGACGAGCTGGTACAAAGCTGGCAGGAGTAAGTTATCAGGCGCAAGGGGGCGGTCGCTTGGCTGCCCTCTTCTTCTTTGTCCAAATACCTTTGGGCCGACCTCGGCCCCGGATGCCTCCGGCGGAGGTATTTGCACAAAGAAGAAGGCAAGGGAATGAGAGATGACCATTCTGGCAATGGATCAGGGAACAACCTCGTCGCGGGCCTTGGTGTTCAGCGATGATCTGCAGGTGCAGGCGAGTGCGCAGCAGGAGTTCGAGCAGCACTTCCCCCGTTCAGGCTGGGTCGAGCATGATCCCGACGATATCTGGACAACGAGCGCGGCAACGGCCCGCGGGGCGATCGAAAAGGCGGGCAATCCACGCATCGACGCGATCGGGATTACCAATCAGCGTGAAACGGTCCTGATCTGGGACCGCAAGACCGGGCAGCCTATCCATCGCGCCATCGTCTGGCAGGACCGGCGGACTGCGGATCTCTGTCAACGGTTGAAGGATGAAGGCTGCGAAGAGGTGGTCAGGACAGTGACCGGGTTGCTGTTGGACCCCTATTTCAGCGCGACCAAGATCGCCTGGATACTGGATGAGGTAGAGGGAGCCCGGGCGCGAGCCGAAGCAGGAGAACTGGCGTTCGGCACCGTGGACAGTTTCCTGATCTGGAAGCTGACCGGTGGGCAATCGCATGTCACGGACGCGACGAATGCCTCGCGCACCCTGCTTTATGACATTCGCAAGGGCGAATGGTCGGACGAGATGTGCCGGCTGTTCGGCGTGCCGCGCGCGATGTTGCCGGAGGTTCGCGATTCTGCGGCGGAATTCGGGACCACCCGCGCCGATCTGTTCGGGCGCGAAATTCCGATCCTTGGCGTGGCGGGCGATCAGCAGGCGGCAACCGTCGGGCAGGCCTGTTTTGCTCCGGGCATGATGAAATCGACCTATGGCACAGGCTGCTTTGCGCTGTTGAACACCGGCGATCAGGCGGTGACTTCCGAGAACCGGCTGTTGACCACCATCGCCTATCAACTGGACGGTAAGCCGGTCTATGCGCTGGAGGGTAGCATCTTCATTGCCGGGGCGGTGGTGCAATGGCTGCGCGACGGGTTGATGCTGATCCGCGAAGCGAGCGAGACGCAGGCTCTGTCGGAACGCGCCGATGACAGTCAGCAGATCATCATGGTGCCCGCCTTCACCGGGCTGGGCGCGCCGCATTGGAACCCGCAGGCGCGCGGAGCGATCTTTGGACTGACGCGGAATACCGGCCCGGCAGAATTCGCACGGGCCGCGCTGGAAAGCGTGGGTTTTCAGACTCGCGATCTGTGGCAGGCGATGCGCGCCGACTGGACAGAGGCTGGCGATGCTGTCCTGCGGGTTGATGGCGGAATGACCGCCAGCGAGCCGGCAATGCAGTTCCTGGCAGATATTCTTGGCGCGCCGGTGGATCGACCCGAGAATACTGAAACCACCGCGCAAGGAGCAGCCTGGCTGGCGGGTTTCCGCGCCGGTCTGTGCCCCGGCCCGGACGAATATGCCAAGGCTTGGCGCCTGGATCGACGGTTCGAGCCGAAAATGGACGAATCCCTTCGCCAGCAGCGATATTCCGCTTGGCAGCGTGCTGTCGCGGCTGTCATGTCCGTCTGACTTCCGGCTTTGTGATTTCACCTCGGCGTGTTTTCACGTATTATTGCGGGAAAACGACAAGAGGGCAGTGATGAACAGGTTTCTGAAACTCGCGATCGTCGCGCTTGTCGCCTCATGCGGGGGCGGCAACTACAAGGCGCCACGCAACCTCGATAATGCATGCGCAATCGTGGCAGAACGTCCGGCCTACCTCCGCGCGATGAAAAAGACCGAACGGCGATGGGGGGTGCCCGTCCATGTGCAGATGGCGACGATACATCAGGAATCCAAGTTCATCGGTGATGCACGGACACCTCACAAATATCTGCTGGGCGTGATCCCCGTTGGTCGCCAAAGCAGTGCTTACGGTTATTCGCAGGCCTTGGACGGGACCTGGGAGGAGTATCAGCAGAAAACCGGAAACAGGCGGGCGCGGCGCAACGATATCGATGACGCCACCGATTTCATGGGCTGGTACATGGATGGCTCCTACAAGAGGTTGGGTATCTCGAAATGGGATGCGACCTCGCAATATCTGGCATATCATGAGGGACGTGGCGGTTATGCTCGCGGTTCATACCGGTCGAAATCCTGGTTGATGGGGGTGGCGAACAAGGTGGGCAGTCGGGCACAGACCTATCGTGCGCAGTTGTCCTCTTGTGGACGGGCGTGATTACGACAGCGATGAAACCGGGTTAACCCAGATATGCGCGCAGTCCAGGCGGTGGATTGTCAAGCAACGGTTTTGTCGGTGTCGGCGCGCATGCGGTGCCATCCTCGATCAGGATCGTCTGCGGGGCAAAGCTGCGCGCATCCTGGGGATCATGCGTGACCATGAGTACGGTTGCCGCTGTTTCATTGGCAATACGTGCGACCAGTTCCAGCATATCGGCCTTGAGCGCAGGCCCAAGGGCCGCGAACGGTTCATCGAGCAGTAACAGGGGGCGAGCCCGCAGCAGAACGCGGGCCAGTGCCACACGGCCTTGCTGGCCCCCCGACAGGTCGGCAGGGCGGCGTTTCTCCGTACCCGCCAATCCGACCTCTGACAGTGCCCGGCTGATGCGCGCCTTCTGATCGGCGTTCAATCGCAGATCAGAGCGCATCCCCAGGCCGATATTTTGAGCGACGGTCAGATGCGGAAACAGGTTTTGATCCTGGAACAGAAAGGATACCGGACGCTGGCCGGGGGGCAGAGCGGTAATGTCTTGACCGTTCCAGAGGAGCTTTCCCCGATCCGGTGCCAGGAATCCGCCGATCAGAGACAGGAGCGTGGATTTCCCTGAACCGGACGCCCCGATAACTGCCATGCGCGAAGCAGGTGGAACTGACAGATCTGCTTGCAAGGTGAATTCGCCGAGAGTGACCGTTATGTCGTTCAATTCAAGCAAGACGGCCTCCCCGATCGAACAGCCAGAACAGCGCAAAGCTGATGACCATCAACAACACCGCGCAGGCAGAGGCATCGGCCATGCGATAGGAGTTCATCAGTTGGTAAAGCTTTAGTGGCAGGGTTGGCTGATCGGTGGCAAAAAGCGTGATCACACCCAGATCGCCCATCGCCAATGCCGCTGCCAGACCTCCGGCAAAGCCGAGCGGACGTGCGAGGCGCGGCAGCGTCAGATGGCGCAGCCGGGCCAGCCCCCGCATCTCGAGCGAATCCGCAAGGCGCCCGTAATCGTCCCGCAAGGCTTGGGCGGCGGGGATCAGGGCGCGCAGGCCAAAGGGCAGGGCCATGATCGCGTTGATCGCGACCGTAACCGGCAGGGCCATCGCGTCGGTCGACAACCACCCGCGCAGCAGGATGAACAGCCCGGTGCCCAGCACGAGCGGCGAGGCGACGATGGGCAGCATCCCCGCCATCTCGATCCAGTGTGCATTGCCGCGCGCGATGGCCAGCGCCAATGTCAGGCATAGCAGTAGTGCAAGAAGCGCCGAACTGACTGCCATCACGGCCGAACGTGTGGCGGCAGCCCAGACATCGGCGGGCAGCATAGGGATACGCGGCAATCCCGACGCGGTAACCGACAGGATGGGCCATAGCAGGAATGACGATGCCAGCAGGATCGCAAGCATGTCCGTCCCCCGACGCCAGCCCTGCGGCCCCCGTGGACCCTGCGTTTCGTGCAGCCCCGCGCCGAAAGCGGCGGGGATCGTGATCCAGCGGGCCAATGTCATCGCAGCAAGGCTTAGCCCGATTTGCACCAGCCCCAGCATCGCCGCCCGGCCCAGATCGAAATCGAAACGAAAAGCCTGATAGATAGCCAGTTCGACCGTGGTGGCCGATGGCCCGCCACCAAGCGCAAGGGCAACGGTGAACGAGGTCAGGCAGACCAGGAACACTGCCAGCCACACTCCTGGCAGGACCGAACGGAGCATCGGGCGTTCCAGATGCCGGGCGATATCCGCAGGCGTAAAGGCAAGGCTTTCAGCCAGGCGGAACCGCTCGGCCGGGATTGCCTGCCACCCCTGCAGGATCAGCCGCACCGAGAGCGGCAAGTTGAAGAAGACATGGGCAAGGATGACGCCCTGCCAACCATAAATGCTCATCTCTGGCAGGCCCAGAAGGCGCAACCCGTCATTGATCGCGCCGTTACGCCCAAAGACCGAGATCAACCCCATGATCGCCACGATCACCGGCAGGATGAAGGGCGCGCCCAGCAACGTGACCAGCGCCGCCTTTCCGGGAAAGCGCCGCCTCGCCAGCGCGCGTGCCACCGGGATTGCCAGTATGGCGGACAAGGCGGCGGATAGCACCGCCTGCCAGACCGTGAACCGCACGGCGCGCCAATCCCATATTCCCAGTCCCGACAATCCGCGCGCCTGCCACGCCACCGCCGCCAGCGTGCCCAGGATCAGCGCTGCCAGGGCGGTGGCAATCAGCACACCGCCGGGGTCGCGCTTTATTGCGAGAATGCCCGCAGCCATTCATCCAGAGCCGGTTTGCGAAGGGCTTCGGCCTCGTCCTCATTGTAGAACAGGGTTTTTTCGGGGCGGGGCAGGTCGCGCATGACCTCGGGCCATTCTTCCCGCGGCAACTTGGCAGGCATCGACCAGTTGGCCAGCGGGATCGTCCGTTGGAATTCTGGCGTCAGAATCCAATCCATGAATTCTTGCGCCAGTTCGGGTTGATCGGTCGATTTTACCTGCGCGGCAAGCTCGGCCATGAAGTAATGCCCCTCGGGAAAGATCGCGGCATGTTTGGTCGTGTCGCCTTCTGCCTCGATATGATAGGCGGGCGAGGTTGTGTAGGACAGCACCATGTCTGCCTCTCCATCGGTGAACATGCCGTAGGATTCCGACCAGCCCTTTGTCACGGTCAGGACCTTTGGGGCCAGTTTGGCCCACGCCTCGGGGGTGTCGTCGCCATAGACCGACTTGACCCACAACAGCAGGGCGAGGCCGGAGATCGAGGCGCGCGGGTCCTGGATGACGATCTTCAGATCGTCAGGCGCGTTCAGCAATTCGTCGAAGCTGGCGGGCGGGTTCTCCAGCCGCGTCTCGTCATAGACGAAGGCCGTCTCGCCCCAGTTATAGGGCAGGAAGATCTCATCGCTCCATTCCACCGGCAGTGACAGGTCCGAGATATCCTGACCATGCGGCGCGAACAGGCCCGAGGTGCGGGCGCGGGCCGTCACATCGGTGTTCAGGCCAAAGACGATATCGGCATCGGTGCCTTCGCCTTCCATCAGGATACGGGGCAGGATGTCGCCGGTGACGAATTCCAGGTCACAGTCGCAGAAAGCTTCGAAACCCTTTTCGATCTTGGGTCCCGGCCCCCATTCGCTGGCGATGTAATCGCCGGCATAGACGGTCAGCACGGGCTTGTCCTGGGCAAATGCCGGTGTGGCAGCCAGCAGTGCCGCGGCAATCATCCGGATTTTCATCGCCGAGCCTCCTCTTTTGCGGTGTCGAAAGAAAGGGCAGCGAAACCTTCCCTCCGCCGGGGTCAACCGGATCAGGTTCAACGGGTCCGCGATCACGCGTCTCAGCCCGAACGGGCCCCCCGAGGTATCCGCGCAGCATAGTGCAGCTGTGACACTTCGCAAGGTGAAAGCGAGGTTTCCAATGCTGGCGCGGACGGCTAGAAACATCGCCACGAGGGAAGAGAAGGACCGGCATGAGCGATCAGCCCACCCCGATGATGGCACAATATCTGGCGATCCGAGATGCGAATCCGGGCGCGCTGCTGTTTTATCGCATGGGCGATTTCTACGAGATGTTCTTCGAGGACGCCGTGCAGGCCGCCGCGGCGCTCGACATTGCCCTGACCAAGCGCGGCACCCATCAGGGAGAGCCGATCCCGATGTGTGGCGTGCCAGTTCATGCCGCTGAAAGCTATCTGCTGACACTGATCCGCAAGGGATTTCGTGTCGCCATCGCCGAACAGATGGAGGACCCGGCTGAGGCCAAGAAGCGCGGTAGCAAATCGGTCGTTGCGCGGGATGTCGTACGGCTCGTCACGCCGGGCACGCTGACCGAGGAATCCCTGCTGGAAGCGCGGCGTCACAATTTCCTTGCCGCCTTTGCGCAGGTTCGGGAGGAGGGGGCATTGGCATGGGTCGATATCTCGACTGGCGCATTCCAGGTGATGGAATGCCCCTTGCCGCGCCTGTCCCCGGAATTGGCACGACTGGCTCCGCGTGAATTGCTTGCGGCCGACGAGGCCGGGCTCGAGGACTTGGCCGCCGAGGCCGGGGCGGCGCTGACCGATCTGCATGCCAGCGCATTCGACAGCACAGCGGGTGCTCGGCGGCTCTGTGCGCTCTACGGGGTGGAAACGCTGGACGGGTTCGGCAGTTTCTCCCGCGCCGAGTTGTCGGCGATGGGTGCGATTGTCGACTACCTGGAGATGACGCAGAAGGGGAAATTGCCGCTACTGCGCCATCCGACCCGCGAAAGGGCGGGCGGGGCAATGCAGATCGACGCTGCGACGAGGCGCAATCTTGAACTGACGCAGGCGCTGTCGGGTGGGCGCGAGGGCTCTTTGCTGGCCGCCATCGATCGCACCGTGACCGCCGCAGGTGCGCGGCTGCTGGAGCGTCGTATCAGTGCCCCGTCCCGCGATCTGGCACTGATCCATGCGCGGCAGGACGCGGTGGCGCAGCTTGTGGACGATGCTCGCCTCTCGGCTGATCTGCGCGAGGCGTTGGCTCGGGTCCCCGATATGGACCGGGCGCTCTCCCGGCTGGCATTGGAACGTAGCGGGCCGCGCGATCTGGCGGCGATTCGGGCCGGGCTGACGCAAGGGGCGGCGATTGCCGAACGCTTGCCAGAGGATGCCGCGCAAGTTCTGTCCGATGCGGCCCGCGACCTGATCGGTCATGACGAGTTGATCGACCTGTTGGATAACGCTCTGGTGGCCGAACCTCCTCTGCTGGCCCGCGACGGAGGCTTTGTTGCACCCGGTTACGACGAGGATCTGGACCAAACCCGCAAACTGCGCGACGAAGGGCGCGGCGTAATCGCCTCGATGCAGGCCGATTATGCGGCGAAGGCCGGGGTTCAAAGCCTGAAGATCAAACATAACAATGTGCTGGGCTACTTCATCGAAACCACGGCGACCCATGCCGAGAAGATGATGAAGCCTCCCTTGTCCGAGACATTCATTCACCGCCAGACTACCGCGAACCAGATCCGCTTTACCACGGTGGAGCTGAGCGAGTTGGAAACCCGTATCCTCAACGCCCGTGATCGTGCGCTGGAGATCGAACGCGAGATTTTCACACAGCTGCGCAGCGCTGTGCTGGATCGGGCGGCGCAGATCGGACAGGCGGCCCGCGCATTGGCCGAAATCGACCTTGCCGGCGCCTTCGCCGATATCGCGGCAGGTGAGGGTTGGACCCGCCCCCGCGTCGATGACAGCCGCGCCTTTGTCATCGAAGGTGGAAGGCATCCGGTCGTCGAAAGGGCGCTGAAGCGAAAATCAGAAAGCTTTGTCGCGAATGACTGTGTGCTCACGGCTGGTGATACCCCGGCGATCTGGTTGCTGACCGGACCGAACATGGCAGGGAAATCGACCTTTCTGCGGCAGAACGCGCTGATTGCGGTGCTGGCGCAGGCCGGGGGTTTCGTGCCCGCCCGGCAGGCCCATATCGGCATGGTCAGCCAGTTGTTCAGCCGGGTGGGCGCCGCCGACGATCTGGCGCGGGGGCGCTCGACCTTCATGGTCGAGATGGTCGAAACGGCGGCGATCCTCAATCAGGCCGACGATCATGCGCTTGTCATTCTTGACGAGATCGGGCGCGGGACGGCGACATGGGACGGGCTGTCCATCGCATGGGCGGTGATGGAGCATATGCACGAGGTCAACCGCTGCCGCGCGTTGTTCGCCACCCATTATCACGAGATGACTGCACTGACCGCCAAGCTCGACGGGGTCGAGAATGCCACCGTCGCGGTTCGAGAGTGGGAGGGCGACGTGATCTTTCTCCACGAGGTTCGCAAAGGCGCCGCCGATCGCAGCTATGGCGTGCAGGTGGCGCGTTTGGCCGGGTTGCCCGCCAGTGTCGTGGAGCGCGCGCGCGAAGTGCTGGACGCGCTGGAAACGGGCGAACGCGAAGGCGCTGCGCGTCCGGCCGCCCTGATCGACGATTTGCCGCTATTTCGCGCCGCGCCTCCGGCCCCGGTATCTGTTAAGGTCAGGGAATCGCCGCTGGACGGGCGGTTGAAGGATGTACATCCCGACAGCTTGTCACCGCGCGATGCGCTGGATCTGATCTATGAACTCAAGGCCCTGACCGGAGATTTGCCATGAGCTACAACACATTCGGCCGCGAATTCCGGTTCACCACCTGGGGCGAAAGCCACGGTCCCGCGCTTGGCGCGACTGTTGACGGCGTGCCGCCGGGTGTGCCTCTGGACGAGGGTTTCATCCAGAAATTCCTGGACCGTCGTCGGCCCGGCACCTCGAAACACACAACGCAGCGCAAGGAGGCCGATCAGGTCCGCATCCTCTCGGGCGTGTTCGAGGGGAGCACGACCGGGACCCCGATCCAGCTGATGATCGAAAATACTGACCAAAGATCAAAGGATTATGGAGAGATCGCCAGCAGTTTCCGCCCCGGTCACGCCGATATCACCTATCACCTGAAATACGGGGTGCGGGATTATCGCGGCGGTGGTCGTTCCAGCGCGCGGGAAACGGCGGCGCGGGTCGCGGCCGGAGGGATCGCGCAGGCGGTTCTGGCGCATCTGCTGCCGGACCTGAGGATCACTGGCTATATGGTGCAGATGGGCGAAATGCGGTTGAACCGCGGCAATTTCGATCCGGACGTGATCCCTGACAACCCGTTCTTTCTGCCCGACGCGAGTGCCGTGACGAAATGGTCGGATTATCTCGATGGGGTGCGGAAAGATCAGAACAGCGTCGGCGCTGCCGTTGAAATCCTCATCGAAGGTTGCCCGCCCGGCCTTGGCGCGCCGGTCTATGCCAAGCTGGATACCGACCTGGCGGCCGCCATGATGTCGATCAATGCGGTGAAAGGCGTCGAAATCGGTGAGGGCATGGGCGCGGCGGGCCTGACCGGCACCGATAATGCCGACGAGATTCGAATGGGCAATGACGGGCCGTTCTTCCTGTCAAATCACGCGGGTGGAATCCTTGGCGGGATCTCAACCGGGCAGGATATCGTGCTGCGTTTCTCGGTCAAACCGACAAGTTCCATCACAACGCCCCGGCGCACGATCAATCAGCACGGCGAAGAGATCGAATTGATCACCAAGGGCCGCCACGATCCTTGCGTGGGTATCCGTGCCGTGCCAGTTGCCGAAGCCATGGCGGCCTGCGTCATCCTGGATCATCTGCTCATGGACCGGGCTCAAACCGGGGGTGTTCGCGGCGAGATCGGCTGACCGCTTTGTTCCTGTGCTTCTTTCCGGCTCAATCACGCCGGGGAGGGGCGCCAACGGGATTCAGGCGCTTGGCTGATCCGACAGGAAATCCCGCACCTCGTCGAGTGAAGGGATCGCATCGCCGGCCCCCTTGCGGGTGACTTTCAACGCAGCTGCGGCCGAAGCCAATCGTAGAGCGTCAGGGATCGCATCGCCACGATCCAGTGCTGCCGCGAAATAGCCTGCGAATGTGTCTCCTGCGCCGGTCGTATCAATTGGATCGACAGGAAATGCTGGATGGCGATATACTCGATCACCTTCCAGGTCGCGATATTCGACCCCTTCGGCTCCACGCGTGATCAGCAGCCCCTGTACCGGCAGATCTCCGGGCACAGCCGCAAAAAGCTGCTCTGCCTCGCCCGCATTCATGGCAAGGATCGAGACATGGGCCATGACATCGCGCAGCGCGTCGAGATCGAAAGGCGCAGCGGAATAGATCACCCGTGCTCCGGTGGCTCGGGCGATTCGTGCGGCGGCAATCTGACAATTGGTTTCGTTCTGGATCAACAGCGTGTCTTCGCGAGCGATAGGCCGCAGCGCCTTCTCCAGGGCAGAGGTTTCCAACGCGCGATTCGCACCGGGATGAATGATGATCGAGTTTTCGGCGGCAGAATCCAACAGGATGATGGCGTGGCCGGTCACATTGTCCGACAGCCGCTGTATGTTGTCGGTGTCAACACCTGCCGCTTGTAGCCTGTGGATAACCCAATCGTCGGCCTCGCCCATCGCGCCAAGATGCTGCGTCACACCCCCGGCTAAGGCTGCCGCAATGGATTGATTCGCACCTTTTCCGCCCAACCCGACGGAATAGCTGTTGGCGGCGAGCGTTTCGCCGGGAAGAGGCAGATGCTCCATCCGGTAAACATGATCGATATTGATCGAGCCCAGGTTCCAGATTGCCATCACAGTTCCTCCTTCTGCATGTATCTGACCGGCGCGGCCCTGCCTTGTCCAGCAATGAAAAACGCGCCCCCGCAAGGGGGCGCGCCTTTGTTCGATTCCGGGTTTGTCGGATCAGCTATCCAGTTTCTTGCCCTTGTGCGGAGCCCAGAGCCGCTTGTTGGTCAGGTACAACAGCGCCGTCAGAACGATTAGGAACAGGACTGAGACGAGGCCGACTTGCTTGCGGTCCGTCAGCTTTGGCTCGGCGGTCCACATCAGGAATGCCGACACGTCGCGGGCCATCTGATCCACAGTCGCGGGGGTGCCGTCCTCATAGGTGACCAGATCTTCCGACAACGGCGGCGGCATGCCTATGCTTCCGGTCGGGTAGGCGGTGTTCACGTAGAGATACGTCCCTGCCTGCTCGACTTCTTCGCCGGTATAACCCGTCAGGATGGCGTGGATATATTCCGGACCACCGATTCCCTTGAACAATTGGTTGATGCCGGTGCCATAGGGGCCGTGGAAACCCGCCCGCGCCTTGGCCATCAGGGACAAGTCCGGTCCCATCCCGTCGCCGGTAACGGCGGGGAAATGGTCGGTCGGCAGGCGAGGGCGTTCTTCGCCGGTTTCCTCATCGACGATGGTCATGTTGGCCGCATAGGCGCGGACCTGATCTTCGGGCAGGCCGGGGCCGCCATCGTTGTGCAGCGTGCGGATCGGTACGAATTTCATACCGTGGCAAGCAGCGCAGACCTCGGTATAGACCTGAAGGCCGCGTTGCAGCTGGAACTGGTCATATTTGCCGAACGGACCTTCGAAGCTGAAATCGATGTCCTCGATATGGCCAGCGCCATGCCCGCCGCCTTCAGCTTCGGCATGACCTTCTTCGGCACCCTCGTCAGCGTGCTCGGTGCTTTCGCCTTCTTCCGCCGCTTCTTCTTCTGCGGCAGGTTCATCTGCCGTGGCCTCATCCGAGGCTGCTTCCTCAGCTGCCGGTTCTTCAGCGGCTGCGTCTGCACCATCGGCTTCCGCTGCGGGTTCTTCTGCAGCTTCTTCCACTGTGGTGGGCTCCTCCGCAGTAGTAGCCTCATCCGACGCGGCTTCCTCAGCTGCCGGTTCTTCGGAAGCTGCGTCTGCGTCTTCGGCTTCCGCTGCGGGTTCTTCTGCAGCTTCTTCCTCTGTGGCGGGCTCCTCCGCAGTAGTCTCATCCGACGCGGCTTCCTCAGCTGTCGGTTCCTCGGAAGCTGCGTCTGCATCCTCGGCTTCCGCCGCTTCTTCCTCTACGGCAGGCACCTCTGCCGTGGCCTCGTCCGATGCTGCCTCGTCTGTCGCCGGTTCTTCGGCGGTAGCCTCAGCATCCTGGGTTTCTGCGGAGGGTTCTTCGCTTGCGCTTTCCTCAGGCGTGGCCTCTTCCGTCGCCGTGCTTGTCTCGGCGGCGGAAGCGTTGTCCGAAGCGGGTTGTTGCGCTTCGGTTGGTTGCTCGGTCGTTTCGGCCTCTTGCGCCAGCGAATAGCCGGTCGCGAAGATGGTCAGGGCCGCAACGGCCGTGAGCGTCTTGGTTCTCAAGGTCATCGATGGCTCTCCTTACTCGGCCGGGTGCGCTTTGGCGCCGTAGTGATCGTTGAAGTCCTCTTCGATGGTCGCAGGCATCGGATCGGGCTTCTCGATCACGCCAAGCAGCGGGAGGATCACTAGAAAGTAAGCGAACCAATAGGCCGAACCGGCCAGCGCGATATAAGGGTAGATCCCCTCGGCTGGTTGAGCGCCCACCCACATCAGGATCACGAAATCAGCGGCCAGCAGCCAGAACCACCACTTGAACAGCGGACGATAACGGCCCGAGCGGACACGGCTGGTATCGAGCCACGGCACCAGCGCCATGACCAGGATCGCGCCGAACATTGCCAGCACGCCGAAGAACTTGGCGTCGATGATGCGGAAGGACAGGAAATTGACCAGCTGCACCAGCCAGACATCGGCGGTGAAGGCGCGCAGGATAGCGTAGAAGGGCAGGAAATACCATTCCGGCACGATATGCTCGGGCGTGGCCAGAGGGTTCGCCTCGATATAGTTATCGGGATGGCCCAGGTAATTGGGCATGAAGCCGACGATGGCAAAGAATACCACCAGGATCACGCCAAGGGCGAACAGGTCCTTCATCACGAAATAGGGCCAGAAGGGCAGGGTGTCCTTTTCGGCTTCTTCCTTCGAGCTCCGGCGCACTTCAACACCCGTCGGGTTGTTGTTGCCGGTCGTATGGAAGGCCCAGATATGGACGACGACCAGCGCCGCGATGATGAAGGGCAGCAGGTAATGCAGCGAGAAGAAGCGGTTTAGCGTGGCGTTGTCGACCGCCGGCCCGCCAAGCAGCCATGTTTGGATCGGCTCTCCGATGCCGGGGATCGCGCCGAACAGCCCGGTGATCACGGTTGCGCCCCAGAAGGACATCTGACCCCAGGGCAGCACGTAGCCCATGAAGGCCGTCGCCATCATTGCCAGATAGATCAGCATGCCGATGATCCAGGTCACTTCGCGCGGTGCCTTGTAGCTGCCGTAGTACAGGCCGCGGAAGATGTGGATATAGACGGCAAGGAAGAACAGCGAGGCGCCGTTAGCATGCAGGTAACGCAGCATATAGCCGCCATTCACGTTGCGCATGATATGTTCGACGCTGGAGAAGGCCAGGTCGACATGCGGCGTGTAGTGCATCACCAGGACAATGCCGGTGACGATCTGCAACGCCAGGCAGAAGGCCAGGACGATGCCCCAGATCCACCACCAGTTGAGGTTCTTGGGGGTAGGGATCATCAAGGTGTCATAGAGTACGCTGACTACCGGCAAACGGCGGTGCAGCCAGCGCTCAAAGCCCGATTTGGGCTCGTAATGGTCGTGTGGAATACCGGCCATGTGGTGCCCTCCTCAGCCCAGTTTGATGGTTGTTTCGTCGACGAATTCGGCGACCGGGATATGCAGGTTCTCCGGTGCGGGACCTTTGCGGATGCGTCCGGCCGTGTCGTAATGCGAGCCGTGGCAGGGGCAGAACCAGCCGCCGAAATCGCCCGCACCGTCACCGATCGGAACGCAGCCCAGATGGGTGCAGACGCCGATCTGGACCAGCCATTCGCCAGCCTCGTCCAGGGTACGGTTCTCGTCCGTGGCGGGCTCGTTCGGTTTGTTCTCGTTCTCGGCATTCTGGTCGATCAGATCGCCGAGGTCGACGGCGCGGCCTGCTTCGATCTCTTCGGGGGTCCGGCGGCGGATGAACACGGGCTTGCCCAGCCATTTCACTGTCAGCTGGGTGCCGACATCGATTCCGCTCACATCGACCTGAATCGAGGACAATGCCTGGACATCAGCCGAGGGGTTCATCTGGTTCACTAGCGTCCAGGCGGCGGCTCCGGCGGCCACCGTGCCTGCACCCGCCGTGGCATAATAGAGGAAATCCCTCCGGGTGCCTACGTGGTCATCTGCGTGGGACACGGGTCATTCTCCAGTTCGGGCCATTTGGTCGGCCGATATGTCATTCCGGGCCGCGTTTCACCGCAACCTTCGCGTAGGCGGTTCTAGCGTTCAAATCCCCGTCAGTCCAGCGGGTAAGCCAAAACCGAAATGCCTTGTGGCCCGTCTATGTTGAAAAAATGTCGCGCGTGGTCGAAACGAGGCTGCGCTGTTTTGTCGCGGGGCTATGGATGCGCGTTCAAAGCAAGCCTTCTGACCGAAAGCTGAGCTCGCGTGATTTTCCGATGATCAGATGGTCGTGGATGGTGATTCCCATGCTGTCGGCGGCCCGGGCGATCTGTGCCGTCATGGCAATATCCGACTCTGACGGGGTTGGGTCGCCGGATGGGTGGTTGTGGACCAGGATCAGTGCAGAGGCGTTAAGTTCCAATGCCCTGCGGATAATCTCGCGCGGATAGACCGGGACGTGATCGACGGTGCCCCGGGCCTGTTCTTCATCGGCGATCAGGATGTTCTTGCGGTCGAGATACAAAACGCGAAGCTGCTCGATCTCGCGATGGGACATGCTGGTGTGGCAATAATCCAGCAGCGCCTGCCAGCCCGACAGAATCGGTCGGAGCAGGACCTTGGCCCGGGCCATGCGCTGCGCAGCGGCCTCGACGAGTTTCAGTTCGGTGACAACCGCATTGCCAACCCCTTCAACTTCGGCGAGCCGTGAGGGGGTTGCGGACAGAACGCGATTGAAATCCCCGAAATGCTCGATCAGGCGGCGAGCCAGCGGTTTGACATCCTGCCGCGGAATTGCCCGGAACAGGACCAGCTCGAGCAACTCGTAATCCGGCATTGCCGCCGCGCCGCCTTGCAGGAAACGTTCGCGCAGCCGGGCACGATGATCGGCAAGATAGGAAGGTGTGGATTTGCTTCCCCGCACCGCTGTCCTAGTGGAATTTGCGGCGCGATGATCCAGAACTGCCGGGTCGAACAGGGGCAGCGATGTCGGTTCAGACGGATGATTCGTGTCCATGCCCGGATCATGCGGGGGTGGAATAAAGAAAGAACTAACAAAACGGGGGGCGCTTATACGCCCCCCTTGGGTTCAGCGGGTCATGTCGTCCCAGAACCCTTTGACCTTGTTGAAAAAGCTGGTCGATTGCGGGCTGTTGTCAACCTTTTCGGATTCAAATTGGCGCAACAGTTCCTTTTGATGGGCATTCAGGTTGACCGGGGTTTCCACAGCCAGTTCGATCAACATGTCGCCCGCCTCGCCATTCGCGCCCGGCCCGTGGCGGAGCGGAGGCATGCCTTTGCCGCGCAGACGCATCTGGCGCCCTGTCTGGCTGCCAGCCGGAACCTTTACGCGGGAACGGCCGCCATCAATGGTCGGCACCTCGACCTCGCCACCCAGGGCTGCGGTCGCCATGCTGACCGGCACCTGGCAAGCCAAGGTTTTGCCATCGCGCAGGAAGATCTCGTGTTCCTTCACCTCGATGAAGATGTAGAGATCGCCTGCGGGACCACCCCGCATCCCCGCTTCGCCTTCGCCTGCCAGGCGGATGCGGGTACCCGTTTCCACGCCCGCCGGGATATTGACTGACAGGGTGCGATCCTTCTCGACCCGGCCTGCACCGTGGCAGGATTTGCAGGGGTTCTTGACGATCTGGCCCTGACCGCCGCAGGTGGGGCAGGTGCGTTCGACGGTGAAAAAGCCCTGCTGGGCCCGGACCCGTCCCATGCCTGAACAGGTCGGACAGGTTGCGGGTTGGGTCGCACCCTCGGCACCGGTTCCGTCGCATTCTCCGCAAGCGACCGAACTGCTGACGGTAATGGTCTTCTGCAGGCCGGTATAGGCATCCTCGAGCGACACGCCGAGATTATAACGCAGATCTTGTCCCCGCTGAGCGCGCGAACGTCCGCCACCCGCGCCGCCGCGCCGGCCCATCATGTCGCCGAAAAGATCGTCGAAAACGTCGGCAAAGGCCGAGCCGAAATCGCCCGGATGGGCGCCGCCGCCTCCGCCGAAGCCGCCCCCGCCCATACCTCCATTTTCAAAGGCCTGATGGCCGAATCGGTCGTAAGCTGCCTTTTTCTGATCGTCTTTCAGACAATCATAGGCCTCGTTGACCTCTTTGAATTGGGTTTCGGCGCCCGGATCGTCCTTGTTACGATCAGGGTGAAGTTCCTTAGCCTTCTTGCGGTAGGCTTTCTTTATCTCGTCAGTCGAGGCCCCGCGCTTGACCCCGAGAACGTCGTAATAGCAACGCTTGGCCATGTTATGTCCTGTTTACTGATCCCCGGAACGAAATCCGGCCCGCATTGTGGCGCGGG
The DNA here is from genome assembly GCF_028553805.1 of Paracoccus saliphilus. NCBI lineage: Bacteria > Pseudomonadati > Pseudomonadota > Alphaproteobacteria > Rhodobacterales > Paracoccaceae > Paracoccus > Paracoccus saliphilus. The sequence goes on from NZ_CP067140.1 coordinate 185,941, forward strand.
CCGGTCCAAGGGATACGGCCCGGATCAGCCGCGTTTCTTGTCTTCGCCGAGATCTTCGAAATCGGCGTCTACGATGTCCTCATCGGCAGCGCGCGGCTCTTCCTCGCTGCTGCCTGCGCTGTCGCCAGCTTCTTGCTGGGACTTGTAGATCGCTTCACCCAGTTTCATCGACGCGTCCATGACGTTCTGGATACCCGACTTGATCTTGCCGGCGTCGTCGGACTTGACCGATTCTTCCAGCGCACCGATCGCCAGCTCGATGGCTTCGACAGTGGATTCGTCCACCTTGTCGCCATGCTCTTCCAGCGACTTCCTGCTGCTGTGGATCAGGCTTTCGGCCTGGTTCTTGGCTTCGACCAGCTCGCGGCGATCCTTGTCGGCGTCGGCATTGGCTTCGGCATCCTTCACCATCCGTTCGATATCGTCATCGGACAGACCGCCCGAAGCCTGGATGGTGATGTTCTGCTCTTTGCCAGTACCCTTGTCCTTGGCGCTGACCGACACGATGCCGTTGGCGTCGATATCGAACGTCACCTCGATCTGCGGCATGCCGCGTGGTGCGGGCGGGATATCCTCGAGATTGAACTGGCCCAGCAGCTTGTTATCCGATGCCATTTCACGCTCGCCCTGGAAGACCCGGATCGTCACGGCGTTCTGGTTATCCTCGGCGGTCGAGAAGATTTGGCTCTTCTTGGTCGGAATGGTGGTGTTGCGGTCGATCAGCCGGGTGAACACGCCACCGAGGGTCTCGATCCCCAGTGACAGCGGCGTCACGTCCAGCAGCACCACGTCCTTGACGTCGCCCTGCAGCACACCGGCCTGAATTGCGGCGCCCAGTGCCACGACCTCGTCAGGGTTCACGCCCTTATGCGGCTCTTTCCCAAAGAAATCGGTCACCTCCTGGAAAACCCTGGGCATACGGGTCATCCCGCCGACCAGAACCACCTCGTCGATATCCGACTTCGAGACACCGGCGTCCTTCAGGGCTTCCTGAACAGGCTTCATGGTCTTCTTGATCAGGTCGCCGACCAGGCTTTCCAGCTTGGCGCGGGTCAGTTTCATGACCATGTGCAGCGGCGTGCCGGAATCCTTGTCCATCGAGATGAACGGCTGGTTGATCTCGGTCTGGCTCGAGGAGGACAGTTCGATCTTGGCTTTCTCGGCGGCCTCTTTCAGGCGCTGGAGCGCCATCTTGTCCTTGGTCAGGTCGACGCCATGCTCTTTCTTGAATTCCTCGGCGAGGTAATTCACGATCCGCATGTCGAAGTCCTCACCGCCGAGGAACGTGTCCCCGTTGGTCGATTTCACTTCGAACAGGCCATCGTCGATCTCAAGGATGGTGATGTCGAAAGTCCCACCGCCAAGGTCATAAACCGCGATGGTTTTCGTCTCTTTCTTGTCCAGGCCATAGGCCAGTGCGGCTGCCGTCGGTTCGTTAATGATGCGCAGCACTTCGAGACCGGCGATCTTGCCGGCGTCCTTGGTGGCCTGACGCTGAGCGTCGTTGAAATAGGCCGGAACGGTGATGACGGCCTGCGTGACCTCTTCGCCCAGATAGCTTTCGGCGGTTTCCTTCATCTTCTGAAGGATCATCGCGCTGACTTGCGCGGGGGAATAATTCTCGCCCTTCACCTCGACCCAGGCATCGCCATTGCCACCGTCAACGATCGAATAGGGAACCAGCTTCTTGTCCTTTTCGACGGCTTCGTCGCCGATGCGACGTCCGATCAGACGCTTGACGGCGAATACGGTGTTGGTTGGGTTGGTCACGGCCTGACGCTTGGCGGATTGACCGACCAGACGCTCACCGTCGGTGAAACCGACGATCGAGGGGGTGGTGCGTGTGCCTTCGCTGTTCTCGATGACCTTGGGCTGGCTGCCGTCCATGATCGCGACGCAGCTATTCGTGGTGCCGAGGTCGATCCCGATGACTTTGGACATAGATTTATAACCTTTCTTGCGGCGATATGATGAGCCTTGGGTCCGTTTTGGCCCCCGCGGCCCGATCCCTTTGATTGATTGATTCAGGTCCGAAACGAGTCCGAACGCTTCGCGGCTGTATATAGGTGGGGAAAATGAGGCTGCAAGCGCGGAGTCGATGCTTATTGGCCCTTATTTTAGAAGATTCGTCGTTAAATTCGCATTAACTTCGCTCTCTGAGCAGGTTGTTAGCGTTGACATCGCGGGCAGAAAAAACTCGACCGGCCCGATTGCACGATCCGCCTGACATGTCCATCGCATCCCATGGCAGGGCAAGGGGTGCCCTCGCGGTCGTAAACTCGGAAGCTGTGCTGGAAATATCCCAGTTCCCCTGTGGCCTGCCGATGGTCGCGCAGTGAAGACCCGCCTGCCGCGATAGCGTCGCTCAGAACTTCGCGAACATGGTCCGCCAATGCGATGATCCGGTCCTTGCCGATACGGCCCGCGGCTCGGCGCGGATCGATGCCCGCACGATGCAGCGCCTCGCTCACATAAATATTGCCGAGGCCAGCCACGATCTTCTGGTCCAGCAACGCCTGTTTGACCGGTACACGCCGCCCGGCGAAAACCTCGGAAAGATAGCGAACGTCAAAATCCGGATCGAACGGTTCCGGCCCCAGATGAGCCAACAAGGGATGGGTTTCGTCCTCGCGGATCAGATCGACCATGCCGAAACGCCGGGCATCGTTGAACGTGATCGTCGTGCCTGCCTCGGTCACCAGCACGACATGATCGTGGCGCGGCAGGATCGACGGATCACGATGGAATCCGGCGAGCCCCGTGCCTTCGACCAGCAGCCGACCCGACATGCCCAGATGCATCAGCATCGTGCCGCCCCGGTCCAGATCGGCCAGCAGGTATTTCGAGCGCCTGCGCAGACCCGTCACCGTCGCCCCGGTCAGCACCTGCACCAGGTCGGGCGGCAGGGGCCAGCGCAGATCGGGACGCCGCGCCTCGGCCCTCGCGATGCGCTGGCCTTCCAGATGTGGTTGCAGGCCGCGCCTGACGGTTTCGACTTCCGGCAGTTCCGGCATCCGGTTCCTCTCGCTGCATTGCGCCCGTGGCGCATCCCGGTCATTGTGCGCGCGGTGCGCCTGACGTATCTGGCGTGAAGGACAGCGGACGGCAAGCGCGATGAGCGAAAAGAAACAGACCCATTTCGGTTTCCGAACCGTGGACGAGGACGACAAGGCCGGGCTGGTCCATGGCGTGTTTTCCAGCGTGGCCTCGCGCTATGACCTGATGAACGACTTGATGAGCGGGGGCGTCCATCGCGTCTGGAAGAGCGCGATGATGGACTGGCTCGCACCGCGTGACGGTCAGCATCTGCTGGATGTGGCGGGCGGCACGGGCGATATCGCCTTTCGATTCCTCGACCGTGCGCCGGGTGCGCGCGTCACGGTCTGCGACATGACCGAATCCATGCTGGTCGAAGGGCGCAAGCGGGGCGAGGCCGCCAAGCTGGCCGATCGGCTGGCATGGGTGACCGGCGACGCGATGCGGCTGCCTTTCGCGGATGACAGTTTTGACCGCTACACGATCAGCTTTGGCATTCGTAACGTGACCCGTATCGATGACGCGCTGGCCGAGGCCTATCGCGTGCTCCGTCCCGGTGGGCGTTTGATGGTGCTGGAATTCAGCCAGATCCCCGTGCCGATGATGCAATGGGCCTATGACCGCTACAGTTTCAACGTGATCCCGGCGATGGGGCAGGCGGTGACCGGCGACCGCGACAGCTATCAATACCTGGTCGAATCGATCCGCCGTTTCCCCAATCAGGAAACATTCGGTGATTTGATCCGCAAGGCCGGTTTCGGCCGTGTCCAATGGCGTAACCTGTCGATGGGCATTGCCGCGCTACATTCCGGTTGGAAGCTTTAATGCGCGGTCCGCATAATATCCTGCGCCTGATCCGGACCGGCGCGACATTCGAGCGGACCGGCGCGATGGGCGTGGCACTCGATGCGATCGAAGCCCCGGCCCGGTTGCGTCTGGCGGCACGGGTGCTGGGCTGGCCGTTCCGCTGGATGGGCTACAAGGGCAATCCCGATCTGCCGCCTGTGACACGGGCGATCACTGCGCTCGGCCCAGCCTATATCAAGTTCGGCCAGATCCTCTCGACCCGCGCCGATGTGGTCGGCACCGAACTGGCCGACCAACTGCGGATGCTGCAGGACCGGTTGCCGCCATTCCCGACCGAGACCGCCAAACAGATGGTCGAGGCCGAACTCGGCCATTCCGTCGACCATTTGTTCTCGGAATTCTCGGAACCTGTCGCGGCGGCCTCCATCGCGCAGGTTCACCGGGCGAGGCTGCGCGAAACCGGCCGTGAGGTTGCCGTCAAGGTGCTGCGCCCCGGCATCGTGGGCGCCTTTCGTCGCGACATCGACGCGTTCCATTTCGCCGCCGGCATGATCGAGGGGATCGCGCCATTCAGCCGTCGCCTGCGGCCCCGAGACGTCATCAGCCATTTCGAGGCGGTGGTCACTGGCGAACTCGACCTGCGTCTCGAAGCCGCTTCTGCCTCGGAATTCGCCGAGAATACCCGCGAGGACAAGGATTTCGCCATCCCACCGCCGCATTGGCACCTGTCATCGCGCCGGGTGCTGACCTCGGATTGGGCCGAGGGCATCCCGATGGGCGACCGCGAGGCGTTGATCGCGGCGGGCCATGACATCACACATGTCGCCCGTCGGGTGATCCAGCTTTTCCTGCAGCATGCCCTGCGCGACGGCTTCTTCCACGCGGACATGCATCATGGCAATCTCAAGGTCGCGCCAGATGGGGATATCATCGCCTATGATTTCGGGATCATGGGCGAGATCGACGAATACACCCGCCGCGTCTATGCCGAGATCCTGATGGGGTTCATCCATCGTGACTATCGCCGCGTGGCACGGGTGCATTTCGAAGCCGGCTATGTCCCGCGTGACCGTGACGAGGCGGCTTTCGCCCGCGCCCTGCGTGCTGTTGGCGAACCGATCTTCGGTGCTGACGCCAGCCAGATTTCGATGGCAAACCTGCTGGCCTATCTGTTCGAGGTCACAGAGCGCTTTGGCATGCCGACACGAACCGAATTGATCCTTTTGCAACGCACCATGGTGGTCGTCGAGGGCGTCGCACGCTCGCTGGACCCGCAATTGAACATGTGGGAAGCGGCCAAGCCCGTCGTCTCGGATTACATCAAGGCCAGCCTCGGCCCGCGGGCGATGGCAAAGGACGCAGTGCAGGTGGCGCAGACTTTGGGGCGCTATGGGCCCTTGCTGCCGAAGCTGGTCGACCGGATGCTGTGGGAGAATGTGCATGCGAAGCCCCAGCCCAGGAAAAATGGCCACCGCCGGGGCTATGCGCTGGCGGCGGGCGTGGCTCTGGTCGTGGGATTGGGCGTCGGCCTGTTCCTCGGCTGACGTAGGCTGGCCCTGCGAGGCTGTGGCAGATTGACCATAGCCACGAGATCCTGCACCAATGCGTCTCGCATTTACCAGTTTCACCCGTTAGAAGCGGGGCAACGCCAGCCAAAGCGGGTTTCCGCTGTCGCAAGCCAGAACAAGGTTTCGATGGAGGAAACATATGCCCAAGTTCACCCGGGCGGTTCTGGCGCTCAGCACCGCGACATTGCCGACCATTGTCCAGGCACAGCAAATCACCCTTGACCCGATAACGCTTTATGCGACCGATGAATATGTCATCGGACAGGTCGAGGTCGATGAAGACGACCTGAAAGCGGCCGAAAACGGTGGCCTCGCCGATCTGTTCCGATCAGAGCCCGGCGTGAGCGTCGATGGCGGGATCGCTCTGACCGAACGCGTTTATGTCAACGGGATTGACCAGGAACAGATGGCAGTCACCATCGACGGCGCGCTGCAGAACAACCGCATGTGGCATCACACCACCACCAACCTCATCGATCCCGGTCTGCTGAAAGCCGCAAGGGTCGACGCGGGTGTTGCGCCTGCGGATGCCGGGCCGGACGCACTGGCCGGTTCAATCGAGTATGAAACCAAATCGGCGCTTGATCTGCTCGAGGATGGCCAGAACTTCGGCGGAAAACTGACAACCGGCTATGCTTCGAATGGTGAAAGAGCGACAGGTGCCTTGACGCTGTATGGCCGTCAGGGGCCGGTGGATGCCCTGCTTTATGCAAAGCGCGCGACCGGCGATGATTACGAAGGTGGCGATGGCAAGACGGTGAAATATACCGGCGCGGATCTGAGCAGTTATATGGTCAAACTGGGCGCCGAGGCGAATGGTTGGCGCTTTGAGTATGGAGGGATGCAGGTTCAGGATGACTCGCTGCGCCCGTTCCGTCCGAATGTGACGGATTACACTTACCGACCAAGTGCACCACGTTACTTTGACATGACCCAGACCACCCATACTCTGAAAGTTGGCCGTAGCGAAGCCGCTGAAGGCCTGTTCAACCCCGAGCTCTTGTTGTCTTCGTCCGAAGGCAAGCAGACGGCAGAGGAAGTATCCAGTGATGACCCGCTATGGACCAATGCAGTTTCAGATACGAAATCGGCTATTCTGCAGAATCATTCACGCTTCGGCCAGACCGAAGTAACAGCCGGTATAGACCTGCATAACCGTACATCCAGTGCTGACGATTATTGGGGCAGCGGAGCGATTCACGGTTTCCAGGAGGAAAGCCACAACACCGGGCTTTTTGTACAGGCACGCGGTTCGGCGGGACAGTTCGATTTCAGTTCGGGTCTGCGTTATGACTGGAACCGTTTTAACGGAACGCAAGGTGAAGAGTTCAAAACAGACGGCGCTAGTGCCAACGCCAATGTGACTTGGAATGCCACCGACGCGCTGTCCTTTGATGCGGGTTACTCAACTGTATTTGGCGGCATTCCGGTTGATTACAGTTTCAACCAATGGGCACCTCATCCGTTTTCAGAGCAGCCCCGGCCGACCAGATCTCAGAACATGATCCTTGGTGCGAATTGGAGCCAGAACGGAACAACAATCAATGCTGAGTATTTCAGAACGAAGGTTGGCAATGCGCGTGACACGGCCTCAAGGCGGACAGATGGTCCAAGCCCATATTACAATGGTCATGCATACTACTTCATCTCCGAAGCCAAAGAAATTCGTAGTCAGGGCTGGCGTCTCTCGCTTGGGCAGAATTGGACAGGTGGATCCGCGACCCTCCGTTACTCCGATATCGAAATGGAAGTGGACGGGAAAGCTCCTACGAGTCTCGATCTTCAAGGCTTTGGCACCATTCCGGGCCGGGTTCTGACACTGGACGCCCGTCATCAAGTTACGCGTGACCTGACATTTGGCGGCGTGATCGAACATGCCTTTGGGATGTCCCACCAAGGTGTCGATCCTGATGATGAACCGCGCCGCGATTTCGAGGCCTATACGCTCGTGAACGTGTACGGCGAATATAAGCCTGCACGCTACGAGAACCTGACAATTCGCGCAGAGATCAATAATCTGTTCGACGAAGATTACGTGGATCGAGCTTCTTTCGGCGGCGATTATGAATTCGTCATTCCTCAGAAAGAACCTGGCCGCAGCATTGCACTGACCGCGAACTTCACCTTCTGAGCCGAGGGGCGCAATGCCCCCGGTCACAGCATAATATGGTTATGATCGGTTCTGTTCGCGCCGGAGCCGGTCTAGCCCGCCACGTCGAAGGTCCGATCCCAGATATTGCCCTCGGTATCCTCGGCATGGACGCTGATCGGCTTGCCATTGGGCGTGTAGCCGAAACGGAACACTGGATCCTCGCTGACCGAGATTCCTGCTTGCATCGTGAACAGCAATTCATCGCCCTGCCGTACCTCCAGCCGGTCGATGAAATGGGCGGGGATATTCAGCAGCGTCACCTGGTCGCGCTGCAACCCGGAAAACATCGGGTGACGGATCATCAGCGTGCCAATATTGCGGTCTCCGTCCTGCACGGTTTTCCAGCGCATTTCACCCATGGTCTCTTCGACTGCCGCCATATCCTTACCCGCAGGGGCAGAGCAGCCGCCCGACGCCTTGACGAAACGACCGGCCATGACCTTGCTGCCATCCGCTTGGGTGCCAATGGCACGCAAGTCGGTATAGGCATCGACGCGGACACGGACTTCGAAATCGAGCGGCATCAGCGCTTCGCCGAAACTGTATTCTGCAGCCACGGGTGCCGGGTTCTCGTCGATCACCAGAGACAGATCCGTCAGCGCCGGGGCATCCGGTGCCTGAGTCAGACGGATCGGCACGATGGCCGCGTCATTGGCACGCGTCGGGGCATCGACATCCAGTATGCCGGAATCGATTGGCGGCTCTTCGGACAGGCCCATGACCGATTCACGCAGATCATCCCATGTTTCCGACGGTCGCAGCGGATTTTCCTGCGCCAGAGCGGGCGAGGCCATCAGAAGTGCCGCGGCAGCAAGCCATGCCTTCATCTTCATCCTCCCTTCTTCATGCGCCGGTAGATCAGTTCCGCCGTGTCCGCGTCCGCATCCTCCTCGGCCCGGGCGACGACCTGCGCATGCAGCGGCGATTTCGAGCAGACCGGGTCGGTCGCCCGGGCATCGCCTGCTATGGCCATAGCTTGACACCGACAGCCGCCAAAATCCATGTTTTTCCGCTCACAACTGCGGCAGGGCTCGGCCATCCACTCGGTGCCGCGAAAGGCGTTGAAGGCGTCCGAGAGGTGCCAGATATCGGACAGGGACCGGTCACGAACATTCTCGAACTGCAGCCAGTCGATGGAGTTGGCGGCATGGCATGGCAGGACCGAGCCATCAGGCGCGACGTTCAGCCCGGTTGAGCCCCAGCCGCCCATGCATGCCTTGGGATAGACCGCGTGATGATCCGCGGGGACGTAATCGATCACCAATCGTCCGCGCAGCCTGACACGGGCATCGTTCACCACTTGCCTTGCAAAAGCCGCCTGTTCGCGGGTGGGCATCAAGGCCTTGCGGTTCAGGTCGGCCCAACCGTGGAATTGCACGGTCGCCACTTCGATCCGCCTCGCGCCTAGACTTTCGGCCAGCTCGATCATGTCCGGCAGCCGTTCCATGTTCTGGCGATGGACAACGGCGTTGATGGTCAGGGGAAAGCCGATCTCGGTGACCCATTCGGAAAAGCCCATTTTCTTGTCCCAGGACCCCGGATGGCCGCTGATCCGGTCGGCCATGTCGGGGCGGATGCCTTGCAGCGAAAGCTGGACGTGATCGACGCCCGCACTGTCCAGTTCCTCCAGGCGTTGACGGGTGATGCCGATACCCGAGGTGATCAGATTGACATAAAGTCCCGCCGCGCTCGCCGATTCCACGATCTGCGCCAGATCGCGCCTCGCCCCTGGTTCACCGCCCGAGATATGCACCTGCAGCACGCCCAGATCGGCAGCCTCGCGGAACACGCGGGCCCAATCCTCGGCGGGCAGCTCGGCCTGCGAGCGGGTCAGCTCGACCGGGTTCGAGCAATAGGGACAGGCAAGCGGGCAGCGATGAGTGATCTCGGCCAGCATTGCCATGGGCAGGCCGGGGGTGACCGGGTTGCCGTCGAGGTCGCGGGGCTGGGCGGGAAGGTCCTTCATGGCGAGTCCTTGGGGTGTGATTGGAGGCGGTTGCCGGGGGTTTCGCACCCCGTCGCCTGCTGGTTCTCGAACCAGTGGCGCACCACTGGCGACCCCGCGGGATACTTGTATGAAGAAGAAGGAACTCGTGTTTCAGGGGTCATCGATGATCCATATCTGCCTGATGCGATTTCACGAAGACCATGCGGCGCTCGATCAGGCCGGTCAGGAAATCGCGGATGTCGGCGGCGATCTTATCCTCAGGGGCCTGGTAGCGGGTGGCGAGATCATGTGCGATGGCTGCCATGCTGCGCTGTCCGTCAAGTTCCGACAGGATCGCATCGCCGATGGCGTCAAGCTGCATGGCGCGTTCGGGGGCCTGCAGCACGCGAATGCCGCGCACCCGGTCATCCTCCAGCCGCACGCCGCGCGGCAGATAGGGGATGTCCTCGGGGGCGATCAGAGGTTCCATCACAGCATCCCCTCTCCGGGCCGCCATGCGCCGGGTGGAGTATTGCCCTCGACATAGCCATGCCACAGCGCGTCAAGCTGGGCCCAAAGCACATCGGTCTTGAAAACCAGCGCGGCCGCGGCGGCGTTCTGCTTTTCTAACGTGTCGGCTTGGGTCAGCACGTAGTCAAGGCCGAAGGCCACGTCCTCGGGCGCCTCGGTCAGGCGTTTCTTGAAATAGGCAAGGCTGGTGTCGTCAGCGAAATCGTAATGGGCCAGCAGCCCTTCGATCCGTTGCGCATGGATCTTCGGGGCAAAGAGCTCGGTCAGGCTGGCGGCCACGGCATCGAGCAAAGGCATATCGCGGACGAAGCGAAGATATGCGTCAACGGCGAAGCGGGTGGCGGGCAGGATGCCCTGACCCGAGGCGACATAATCCGGATCCAGCCCGACTGCGCGGGCCAGCGCCAGCCAGCGGCGGATGCCGCCGCCCTCGTTCACCCCGCCATCGTGATCCTCGATCCTCTTGCGCCAGCGGCGGCGCAGGTCGGGATCCTCCACCCGCGACATGAAGGCGGCGTCCTTCATCGGGATGCGGGACTGGTACATCCAGCGATTGATGACCCATGCGCGGACTTCGTCGGGCGAGCACTCTCCGCCATGCAGCCGGGCATGGAAGGGGTGCCTGTCATGGTAACGCTCGGCGCCGATGGCACGCAGGCGGGCCTCGAAATCTTCGCGGGATTGGGGCTGGGCGGGTATATCCTTCACAGCGTGATCTCCATGCCGTCGCGTCCGACCTGCCAGCCTTGCGCCTCGGCCTTGGCCGTCTGCGGACTGGAGGGATCGGTCAGCGGGTTGGAATTGTTCATATGCACGAAAACCCGGCGCGCGACGGTCGTATCCGCCAGCTCGGCCATGGTTTCCGAGACGGGCATATGGCCCATGCGGCGACCTGTTTTCTGGCCGAGTCCCATGCGGATCATTTCGTCATCCTCCCATAGCGTACCGTCGAACATCAGCAGGTCGGCGCCACCGATGCGGGTTTTCAGCCAGCCCGGCATCTCGGCGCAGCCGGGGATATAGAGCGCCCGGCGTCCCCCGGCCTGCAACTCGACCCCGACGGTGGTTTCGCCGACCAGCCCGGTTTCGACCATCTCGCCCTCCTGGTAGAGTGGCACCTTTCCCGGAACCGCGAAAAGCGTCGCCGTCAGGCCGGAGGCAAGCTCTACCGTCTGATCGAGCGAGACGGTCCGGCGCGGCACCAGATCGGCGCGCAAGGCCGACAGCATCGGGTTCGCGGCCAGCGCGTCATGGATCGCGGCAGTGGCAAACAGATCGAAGGGCTGGCTTTCACGCAGGGTCAACAGCCCGGCCACGTGATCGATATCGCCATTCGTCACCAGAACCGAGCGCAACGGCATCTGCCGCGGGCCTGTCGGGTGAAGGGCAGGGGTGGCGGCCAATTGCATGCGGATATCGGGGGACGCGTTCAGGATTGTCCAACCCTGTCCATCCGCACTGACCGCGATCGAACTTTGCGTCAGGGCGGGGATGCGTCCCGCCCGCGCGGCATCGCAATTGTCGCAGCCGCAATTCCATTGCGGCAACCCGCCACCTGCCGCTGCGCCCAGAATGATGATCTTCATGAAGGTCTCAGACAAAGCAGCCCTGCCCGACATGATCGGACAGGGCCGTTTCCTGCCTGTTCATAATGGTTCAGAACAGGACGGGCTCATCCTCTGCCGGGGCATACATGTTGATTTCCATGCCGCAGGCGATTTCCTTCAGGGTGGGTTTGGTCCATGCCATGTCGCTTCTCTCCTCCAAAAGCTGGTGTCGCAGCATTCGCGACTGGACCTCATGGTAGATGAGAGGCAGCATGGGTCAACAAGACTAAGGTCTGATATCGCTGGTTTCGGTTCCTTTCGGGCTCTGCGCGGGAATATTCGGCAATGTTTCATCTCATTTTGACTGCATGTATTGCCGGATCGTCAGAAGATTGTGCGCCGATACTCCTGCCGGAAGCCGAGACCGGAACGCGGACTGAATGCGAGGCTCAAGCAGAACGAATCGCTGATGCCTGGCTGAAGGATCGTTCCGGGCTGATCGGGGCAGGGACAGAATGCCAACCGACCGAAGAGTTGACCGCGTTGCCGCTGCAGCAAGTGGCACCCGGGATACATGTTTATCTCGGCGATCCCGTTCAGATGGAGGATTCGGCGGATGGCAAGATCGCCAATCTGGGCGCGGTGATCGGCGAAGCATCGGTGGCAGTGATCGATACCGGCGTTTCTCGTGCGCAGGGACAGGAGCTTTATGCCGCGATCCGGCGATTGACCGATCTGCCGGTCAGCCATGTCATCCTGACCCACATGCATCCCGACCATGCACTGGGGACATCAGTCTTCAAGGAGGCGGGGGCAGAGATCCTTGGCCATGCCGCGATGCCCATGGCACTGGATGTCCGGGCGCAAAGCTATCTGGACAGCATCGCCCGGCTCTATTCGCCCGAAGAGGTTATCGGCACCGAAATCACCTTGCCGGACCGGACTGTTGCGGATCGTGACAGTATCGATCTTGGCGGGCGCGGCCTTTCGTTACAGGCGGCAAGCACGGCCCATACCGACAACGATCTGACGGCCTTCGACGAGGCCACGGGGACCCTGTTCGCAGGCGACCTGGTGTTTAGGGAACTCGCACCGGTAATCGATGGTTCGCTGATCGGTTGGCTGGAATGGCTGGAGGTCTCGCCCAAACCGACGCCGCGCGTGATCGTTCCGGGGCACGGAGCCGTGACCGACTCATGGGCAGTGGCGATCGGGCCGCAAACCGAATTCCTGACGGCGTTGAGGGATGCCACGCGTGAAGCCATCGCAGCGGGAGCGCCGATGTCCGAGGCGGTGCCGCAAATAACAAAATCCTTGCAAGACAAGAATGATGCGTGGAATTCTTTTTCCGAGACTGCCGCGCGTGACGCCACGGCAGCCTACAAGGAGTTGGAGTGGGAGTGAGTTTTATTTGACAAGACCATATAGTTTAAGGATTGCTAGCGTTAACATTTGGACAAGAAACGATCCGAAGCGAATGCATGGGAGGACAAGATGAGAACCGTATTCTATTCGACCGCGGCGGCGGCTGCCTTGATTGCCGGGGTCGCGCAGGCCCAGATGGTCATAGAGCCCGGCAGCGACGACCGCATCAACTGGCAAAGTCTCGAGGATTTCAAGGCATCCCATACCGGGCTGGAAGGGCAAGAGTTCAACATCCTTGGCCCGTGGCTGGGCGCTGACCGGGATCTTTTCACATCTCTGCTGCCCTATTTCGAAGAGGCGACCGGGGCGAAGGCCAATTATTCCGGTTCCGACAGTTTCGAGCAGCAGATCGTAATCGACAGCGAGGCAGGGTCGCCCCCTGATGTCGCGGTTTTGCCGCAGCCCGGACTGGCGGCCGATCTGGCTGCGAAGGGGCATATCACACCCCTGGGCGATGAAATGGCGCAATGGGTGCGCGACAATTATGCGGCGGGCGATAGCTGGGCCGATCTGGGAACCTATGCCGGCGCAGATGGCAGCGAAGCGTTCTACGCATTCCCCTTCAAGGCCGATGTGAAATCGCTGGTCTGGTATGTGCCCGAGAATTTCGAGGATGCGGGCTACGAAGTTCCGGAAACCTACGAGGATCTGAAGGCATTGTCGGAGCAGATCGCCGAGGATGGCGAAACGCCATGGTGTATCGGATTGGGCTCTGGCGGTGCGACGGGCTGGCCCGCGACGGATTGGGTCGAGGACCTGATGCTGCGCATCAACAGTCCCGAGGATTACGACGCCTGGACCACCAACGAGATGCCCTTCAACGATCCCAAGGTCGTCGCGGCCATCGAGGAATTCGGATGGTTTGCCAAGAATGACGATTTCGTCGCCGGTGGTGCGGGTTCTGTCGCGTCGACCGATTTCCGCGACAGTCCCAAGGGACTCTTCGAATATCCGCCCGATTGCTACATGCATCGCCAGGCCAGCTTCATCCCCTCCTTCTTCCCGGAAGGGACCGAGATCGGTCTGGACGCGGATTTCTTCTATTTCCCGGCACCAGCCGATGGCAGCCTTGGGCAGCCGGTGCTTGGCGGTGGTACGTTGTTCTCGGTGTTTTCGGACAACCAGGCGGCGATGGCCTTCATCGATTTCCTGAAGGTTCCCGCCGTGCATGAGATCTGGATGGCACAGAAGGGCTTCGTGACCCCGCATACCGGCGTGAATACCGATGCCTATGGCGACGAGACGCTCAAGAGGATGGGGCAGATCCTGCTGGACGCGACGACCTTCCGCTTTGACGGTTCCGACCTGATGCCCGGCTCGATCGGCGCTGGGGCGTTCTGGACCGGCATGGTCGATTTCGTCGGCGGCAAATCGGCGCAGGACGTGGCCGACGCCATCCAGCAAAGCTGGACGACCGTCAAGTAACCTGCCGCAAGCAGGAGAACGATCCGGGACGGTGCGTGCCTTGCGCGCCCTTCTGACCGGTACCAGGGGGTGAAAGATGGAACTGTTCTGGCTTGCCATAAGCACAATCGCGATTGGCGTTTTCGGCTGCGTGGCCTGGTTCTGGGGATCGAACATGATCCTCGACACGATCTACCCGCCGCGCGGAGAGAGGGCGGGCGACAATATCCGCAGGGCTAACCAGATCCGGCCCTGGCTGTTTCTTGGGCCCGCGATCCTGTTCCTGGGATTGTACCTCGTCTATCCGGTTCTCGACAGCCTGTGGCGGTCGCTGCACAACGCGGATGGCAGCCAATTCGTGGGCACCGACAACTATAGTTGGGCCGTGGGCGATTCGAAGTTCCGCGAGTCGATGCGCAACAACATGCTGTGGCTGCTGGTCGTCCCGGCGCTGTCCACGCTGTTCGGCCTGATCGCCGCGCAGCTGACCGATCGGATCAAATGGGGTAATATCGGTAAATCGCTGATTTTCATGCCGATGGCCATCAGTTTTGTCGGCGCGGGGGTGATCTGGAAATTCATTTATGAATACCGTGACGCAGGCGAAACGCAGATCGGCCTGCTCAATTACCTCGTGACCAAACTGGGAGGAGATCCGCAGCTCTGGCTGACACTCATCCCGTGGAACAATTTCTTCCTGATGATCGTGCTGGTCTGGATCCAGACCGGCTTTGCCATGGTGATCCTGTCGGCTGCCCTGCGCGGCATCCCAGAAGAGACTATCGAGGCCGCGATCCTTGACGGCGCTTCGCCTCTGCAGGTGTTCTTCAAGATCAAGGTGCCGCAGATCGTGGGCACCATCGCGGTTGTCTGGACCACCATCACCATCGTCGTGCTCAAGGTCTTCGACATCGTCTTCGTGATGACCAACGGGCAATGGGGCACGCAGGTGCTGGCGAACCTCATGTATGACTGGATGTTCCGCGGCACCCCCGATTACGGCCGCGGCTCGGCCATCGCCATCGTCCTGATGATCCTGGTGACGCCGATCATGATCTGGAACATCCGCAATGTCCGCAAGGAGGTCCGCTGATGGAAGGCATGGCCGGACAGAAATCATCGCTGACATGGGTGGTCAACATCTCCGCCTTCCTGCTTGTGCTGGCATGGACGATCCCGACCCTCGGGCTCTTCGTGTCCTCATTCCGTGATCGCGACCAGATCGCGAGCAGTGGCTGGTGGGCGTCATTCTCGGCATCCGAGCAGACCGGCTTCGTTCGCACCGGAACCGATGACGACGCCACCCAGGTCGATGGCCTCTACGTGATCGAGGGCACGGTGCTCGAAGGAGATCAGAAACTGACCGCGTGGGGCATCCGCTCGCGCGAGCCGGGGGCATTCCAGCCCGGCGAGACAACAGAGATCGAGGATGGCTGGCAGCTCACCGTGAACGAGGATGGCAGCTATCGCCTGACCTCGGAAGCGCCCTTCGAGATGCGGCGGGGAGAGAGGATCTTCACCACGACCAAGGCGCCCGCGAACCTGACGACCGCGAACTATCAGCGGGTGCTGACCGCAGAGGGGCTGGGCCGCGCCTTCATGAACACGCTGACGGTGGCGATCCCGGCGACGGTGATCCCGATCCTGATCGCGGCTTTCGCGGCCTATGCGTTGGCCTGGATGCAGTTCCCGGGGCGGGCATTGCTGACTGCAGCGGTGGTGGGGCTGTTGGTCGTGCCCCTGCAGGTTTCTCTGATCCCGCTGTTGCAGATGCATAACAGCATCGGCATCGGCAAGGGATATCTGGGGATATGGCTGGCGCATACCGGCTTTGGCCTGCCGCTGGCCGTGTATCTCTTGCGAAACTACATGGTCGGATTGCCACGCGAGGTGATCGAATCCGCCCGTGTGGACGGCGCGACCGATTTCCAGATCTTCCGCCGCATCGTCCTGCCCCTGTCCTTCCCGGCGCTGGCCAGCTTCGCGATCTTCCAGTTCCTCTGGGTCTGGAACGACTTGCTGGTGGCGACGGTGTTTCTTGGCAACACGCGGGAACAACTGGTCATGACCGGGGTCCTGCGTGAGCTCATGGGCTCTAAAGGCGGCGAATGGGAAATCCTGGCGACCTCGGCCTTCATCTCGATCGCGGTGCCGCTGATCGTCTTCTTCTCAATGCAAAGATACCTGGTCCGCGGCCTCCTGGCGGGATCGGTCAAAGGTGGTTGATTTGAACGAAATGACGAAAGACTGGTGGAAGGGCGGGATCATCTATCAGATCTACCCGCGCAGTTTCCAGGACACGACCGGCGACGGAGTCGGCGATCTGGCCGGGATCGCTCAGCGCCTGCCCTATGTTGCCTCGCTCGGGGTGGATGCCGTCTGGATCTCGCCCTTCTTCACCTCTCCGATGAAGGATTTCGGCTATGATGTCAGCGATTATCGCGGCATCGACCCGATGTTCGGCACCATGGAGGATTTCGACTGGCTGGTCGAGCGCGCGCATGAGCTGGGCCTCAAGGTGATGATCGACCTGGTGATGTCACATAGTTCGGACCAGCATCCGTGGTTCACGGAAAGCCGCTCCAGCCGCGATAACGACAAGTCGACCTGGTATGTCTGGGCCGATCCCAAGCCGGACGGAACGCCGCCCACCAACTGGCTGTCGATCTTCGGTGGCAGTGCGTGGCAATGGGATGCGCGGCGCGAGCAGTATTACCTGCATAATTTCCTGACCTCGCAGCCGGATCTGAATTTCCATAATCTCGAAGTGCAGGACGCGCTGCTCGAGATGGTGCAGTTCTGGCTGGACAAGGGCGTTGACGGCTTCCGCCTGGACACGATCAATTTCTATTTCCACGATGCCGAGTTGCGGGACAACCCGCCACTTGCGCCCGAATTGCGCAAGTCCGACACGGCGCCATCGGTCAATCCCTACAACCACCAAAGCCACAAGTTCGACAAGTCGCAGCCCGAGAATGTTGCCTTCCTTGAACGTCTGAACCAGTTGTTGAAACCAAGCGGTGCCGTGGTTGTCGGTGAAATCGGCGATAGCGAGCGCGGTCCGGAACTGCTCGAGGAATATACCGGCGTGCCGGGCCGGATCGAGATGTCCTATGTCTTCGATTTCCTGTCGGGCGAGGATCTTCAGGCCGGTCGAATCGCCGAGGTGTTCCAGAGGCTGCAGGATACGGCGCCGAACGCCTGGCCGTGCTGGGCGATGTCCAACCATGACGTCATGCGCCATATCAGCCGTTGGAACCTCTCGGATCAGGCCGCCAAGGCCTATTGCACTGTTATGATGTGCCTGCGCGGCTCGGTCTGCCTTTACCAGGGAGAAGAGCTGGGCCTGCACGAGGCCGAGCTGCAATTCGAGGAGCTGCGCGATCCCTATGGCATCGAGTTCTGGCCCGAGTACAAGGGCCGCGACGGTTGCCGGACCCCGATGGTTTGGGACATGGGTGTGAATGGCGGGTTCTCGACCAGTCAGCCTTGGCTGCCGGTTCCGCATACGCATCTGCAGCGCACCGTGGTCGGGCAGGAAGCCGATGCGCAATCGGTGCTGCATCATTACCGCTGGGCGATTGGGCTGCGCCGCAAGCATAGCGCGCTACGTGGCGGCAGCATGACCGAGATCGAGGCCGATGGTCCGGTCCTGTCGTTCCGCCGCTCTGACCATGCGCAGACCTTGCAGATACGCGCCAATCTGTCCGATGAACCTGCAGGCGGAATGGCGCCCTGGCAGGTTCAGATCATCGAGGGTTAATCAGGGGGAGGCTCGCCATGGCCGATTTGAAGCTCGTGAATATCGCCAAGTCCTATGGCGATGTGAATGTCTTGCGCAATATCGACCTGGATATCACATCCGGGGAATTCATCGTCTTTGTGGGCCCGTCCGGTTGCGGAAAGTCCACGCTCTTGCGGATGATTGCCGGGCTCGAGCAGATCACCGACGGGACGCTGGATATCGACGGGCAGCGGGTGAATGACATCCCGCCAAGTCAGCGCGGCATCGCGATGGTGTTCCAGTCCTATGCGCTCTATCCGCATATGACGGTGCGCGACAACATGGCCTTCGCGCTCAAGATCGCTGGCAAGTCCAGGGACGAGATCAGGGAGGCGACCGACCGCGCCGGCAAGATGCTGCAACTGACCCCCTACCTGGACCGCCTGCCCAAGGCATTGTCTGGCGGCCAGCGTCAGCGCGTGGCCATCGGCAGGGCACTGGTGCGCGACCCCAAGGTCTATCTTTTCGACGAACCGCTCTCGAACCTCGATGCCGCGCTGCGGGTAGCGACCCGGATCGAGATCGCGCAGCTCAAGGAATCCATGCCCGACCGCACGATGATCTATGTCACCCATGACCAGACCGAGGCGATGACGCTGGCCGACCGCATCGTCGTGCTGGCCGGTGGCGGCATCGCACAGGTCGGGGCACCGCTGGAGCTTTACGAACGGCCGATCAACGAATTCGTCGCGGGGTTCATCGGCTCGCCCGCGATGAATTTCCTGCCCGGCAAGGTCACGGAGGTGGGACAGGAAACCACCGTTGCTCTGGATGCGGGCGGCGAGGCGCGCGTCGCCATCCCCACCCGCGCCGGGGACGAGGGGATGTCCGTCAATCTCGGCGTCCGCCCCGAGGACATGTTCGAGACCGACGGTCCGGCGCTGTTCGAGGGCAAGGTCGATCTGACCGAGGCCCTGGGCGAAGTCACGCTGCTCTATTTCGGCACCAACGTGGAAGCCGCGCCGGTCATTGCCAAGCTGCCCGGCATCCATGCCGGCTATTCCGGCAGGACCGTCCGCCTGACCGCCAAGCCAGAGGCAATGCACCTGTTCCATGACGGGGAATCGCTGCTCTATCGTGACGGGGTCGAATTGCCGCCCTATCAGCCGCGAACGGCAAACGCGGGGTAGGGCCGGAAATTCGGGCATAGATTCGGGCACAGATATTGCGTTCCGCGATGGCCGGGGGGCTTCGCGCCCCCCGGACCCCCCGCGGGATACTTGCATGAAGAAGAAGGTGCGAAGTTGAACCCGTGCTGTGCCATGGAACCAAAGTCGCAGCCCGCTTGGACGCAACTCTGCTATACTCTCCGCCACGAGGAGGAGAATCATGGTGCATCGCAGCCACGCCGATCTGGTGGCCGAGCAATCGCAGTCGAAATCCGCGACATCGGCGCTGACCGCGTCATGGCGGCGCTCGATGCTGAAGCACGGGCTTGATCCCGGCGACCGGCGGCGTCCCGAAAGGCTGTCTCAACCCGAACTGGCCACCCGCCGCGAGGCGATGGAACGTTTCCTGCATGTCGCCGCCCCGCAGCTCGATCAGCTTTACAATCTGGTGTGCCTGTCCGGCTGCAACGTGCTCTTGACGGATTCCGAGGGCGTGGTGCTGGATCAGCGCATGAGCGAGGCGGATGCCGCGCAATTCCGGGATTGGGGGCTGTGGCAAGGCGCCGACTGGTCCGAGGCAGTGCAGGGCACCAACGGCATCGGCACCTGCCTGGTCGAGGGGCGGCAGGTCACCATTCACCGTGACGAGCATTTCCATACCCGCAATATCGGCATGTCCTGCATGGACGCGCCGATCTGGGGCCCGGATGGACGCTTGCTGGCCGCGCTGGATGTCAGCTCTGCCCGCGCCGATCAGACCGAGCGATATAACCGGCTGATCTCGGCGCAGATCATGCAGACCGCCAAGGCGATCGAGGCGGTGTTCTTCCGCGCCAGCTTTCCCGATGCCCGCATCGTCGTGGCCTCGGACGAAGAGGGCGGCGATGCGGCCATGCTGCTGGCGGTGGACAAGGACGATCTGGCCGTGGGCGCCACCCGTGCCGCCCGCCGCGCCCTCGGGCTGGAGCGCGAAGGCGCGATCCGTCCCCGCCCCGCCGCCGATCTGCTGGGCCGCGAGGACGAGATGTCGGGCTTCGACAAGGCCGAACGCGCTGCCGTCGCCCGCGCATTGGCGCGTGCCGGCGGCAATGTCTCGGCCGCGGCAAGGGCGCTCGGCATCGGCCGGGCGACCATGTATCGGCGCATGGCGAGGCTAGGTCTGGGTGAAAAATAACCCTGACTGTCTCACTGCTGAGACAGCTTGCGGCGCGGATACGCAGCGGGTGATTGCCTGAAAACCGAATTGCGCCAATCTCTTTCTCAGACCCGGATGGGGAGTCCGGGACAACCCAGAGGAGGAATGATATGCCGAACGATCAGACGCATGAATTCAAGGGCGTGGGCGTGATGCCCTTCGCCAAGCGCTATGACAATTTCATCGGCGGCAAATGGACCGCCCCGAAATCGGGAAAATACTTCACCAACACCACCCCGATTACCGGCGGCGAGATCGGCGAAATCGCCCGCTCGAACGCCGATGATATCGAGGCGGCACTGGACGCCGCCCATGCCGCCAAGGATAAATGGGGCCGGACCTCGGCTGCCGAGCGTTCCGGGGTTCTGTTGAAAATCGCAGACCGGATGGAGCAGAACCTCGAACTGCTTGCCGCCGCCGAAACATGGGACAATGGCAAGCCCATCCGCGAAACCATGGCCGCCGACCTGCCGCTGGCCATTGACCATTTCCGCTATTTCGCAGGCGTTCTGCGGGCGCAGGAAGGCGGAATCTCCGAAATCGACTCTGATACCATCGCCTATCATTTCCACGAGCCGCTTGGCGTTGTCGGCCAGATCATTCCGTGGAATTTCCCGATCCTGATGGCAACGTGGAAGCTGGCCCCGGCGCTGGCCGCAGGCAATTGCGTGGTGCTGAAACCGGCCGAACAGACCCCGGCGGGGATCATGGTCTGGGCCGATCTGATCGGCGATCTGCTGCCTCCCGGTGTGTTGAACATCGTCAACGGCTTCGGGCTGGAAGCTGGCAAGCCGCTGGCCTCGAACCCGCGCATCGCCAAGATCGCCTTTACTGGCGAAACCACGACCGGCCGGCTGATCATGCAATACGCATCGGAAAACCTGATCCCGGTGACGCTGGAGCTTGGCGGCAAATCCCCCAATATCTTCTTTGAGGACGTCACCCGCGAAGACGACGATTTCTTCGACAAGGCGATCGAGGGTTTCGTGATGTTCGCGCTGAACCAGGGCGAGGTCTGCACCTGCCCGTCGCGCGCCCTGATCCATGAATCGATCTATGACCGCTTCATGGAGCGCGCCCTTGCCCGTGTGAAGGCGATCAAGCAGGGCGATCCGCGTGAATCCGACACGATGATCGGCGCGCAGGCCAGTTCCGAGCAGAAGGAAAAGATCCTCAGCTATTTCGACATTGGACGCCAGGAAGGCGCCGAAGTGCTGACCGGCGGCAAGGCCGCGGATCTGGGCGGCGATCTCAGCTCGGGTTATTATGTCGAGCCGACCATCCTCAAGGGCCATAACAAGATGCGGGTCTTTCAAGAGGAAATCTTCGGTCCGGTCGTCTCGGTGACCACGTTCAAGGACCAGGAAGAGGCTTTGTCGATTGCCAACGACACGCTTTACGGTCTTGGAGCCGGTGTCTGGAGCCGCGAGGCCAATACCTGCTACCGCTTTGGCCGCGCGATCAAGGCGGGCAGGGTCTGGACGAACTGCTATCACGCCTATCCGGCCCACGCAGCCTTCGGCGGATACAAGCAGTCCGGCATTGGACGTGAAAATCACCGGATGATGCTGGATCACTATCAGCAGACCAAGAACATGCTGGTCAGCTATAGCCCCAAGAAACTGGGCTTCTTCTGAGTTAGGCAGCGGGGGCAAAAGCTGCCCCCGTCGCTTCGCCGGGTGATTCTTGATCCAGTGGCGCGATTTTTCGGCGACCCTCCGAGAGGTATTTATACAAAGAAGAAGGGCCGGGCTGTCATGGCGGCAGTCCAGCCCAGTATGTTTTTCGTACTGGATTCGGCGCGGTGGTTCCGGCTCACCTGACAGGCGCCTCATGTTTCGCCCGAATGTTAAGGGAACCCGAGCGCGGCGCAAGTTGCCTGTGTACAGGTTGTGTACGCGCTGTGTACGTCCGGTGTACGGATGTCACGGCCAGAATCCCAGCATTTGCTGGGTGACATCGCATCGGTGTTGCGCGCGGTGACAAATGCAACGCACGCTGCTGTTGCGTGGGCTATTCAGGCTCTGCCGCGCTTTTCGACCAATCGCGCCAACAGGCTTGCCCCGACCGGCAATATGCTGTCGTCAAAGACAAAGCCCGGATTATGCAGCGGCACCGTTCCGCCATGTCCGAGGTTGAAGAAAGCCCCCGGAACTTCGCGCAGCAGATCGGCCATATCCTCCGAGCCCATCGTCAGCTCGGCATTCGCCTGCGCCTTGTCGCCCAGTAGTTCCTGCGCCACCTCGATCAGGTTCCCGACGCGCTCGGGATCATTCGACAGGACATCGAAGACATTGCGAATATCCGCCGAGATTTCAATCTCATGCGCCAATGCCAGGCCCGCGCAAAGCTGCCGGATGCGTGCCTCGATCATGGCGCCGTCGGCGTCGTCGAAATAGCGGAAGGTGCCGCGCAGGACGGCGGATTCGGGGATCACGTTATAGGCGCTGCCCGCGTGGAATTCGGTCACCGAGACAACCGCCGCATGTGTCGGATCGGTATTGCGCGAGACGATCTCCTGCATGTCCTTGACCAGCCCGCTGCCGATCACGATCGGGTCGCGGCTGACCTGCGGCATCGCGCCGTGACTGCCCCGGCCCTTGATTTCTATATCGAAAAAGCCTGCCCCCGCTTGTGCCTTGCCAGCCCTGATCCGCAATTCGGCATGTTCGCTATAGGGCGAGTTATGCATCCCATACAGCTCATCGCAGGGAAACCGCTCGAACAACCCGTCGCGCAGCATTGCGCGCGCGCCGCCCAACCCTTCTTCGGCGGGTTGAAAGATGAACACGGCGCGGCCCGTGAAATCGCGCGTTTCGGCCAGGTAGCGCGCCGCGCCAAGCAGCATGGTCGTATGACCGTCATGGCCACAGCCATGGAACACGCCGGGATTGCTTGAGGCATAGGGCAGGTTGGTCTGCTCATCCATCGGCAGCGCGTCCATATCGGCACGAAGGCCGATGGTTCGGCCGGGTTGCTTTCCATCGAGCACGCCGACCACGCCCGTTCCGCCGACGCCACGCGTGACCTCGATCCCCCATTCCTGCAGCAATTCCGCCACCCGTGCCGAGGTGCGGTGTTCTTCAAAGCCCAGTTCGGGATGGCGATGAAAATCTTGGCGAATTGCGGTCAGTTCATCGGCGAATTCGGCGATGCGGTCGATGCTTTGCATGGGGTCCTTCCGTTCGGTTTGTCCGGATGATGTCGGATATCCGGTCCGGCCGTCATCAGAGCAGCAGTGCCGCCGACGTGCAACCGTGGTTCAATGCGGGGATGGACGGAAATTGCAGGGATATTTCAGGCTATCGGGCAAGTGGCCGCAGGATCGGCTATTTGTCCGTGCCGCCATGCCTGCGCAGGATCAACATTGTATCGATGCCTGCCAGAGCCAGGGTCGCGGCGACCACGCCGCCCAGATCCCATCGCGGAACATACCAGACCAGTATGACCAGAAAGCCGGTAAAAATCGCAAAGGCCAGAACGGCCATCAGCTTCTCGCTCATGCTGTCTCTCCCATTTGCTCGGTGGTCTGCTGCGATTCAAGATGCTGCATCAGCCATGCCGCCGTGCGCAACAGCCGCGCATCGTCTCCGACCCGTCCGACAAGCTGCAGGCCCATGGGCAACCCCTCTTCGGTCGCGAATAGGGGCAGGGTCACGGCGGGCGTTCCGCAAAGCGTCCATATGCCGTTGAAGGCGGAATCGCCGGTGCTGTTCAATCCGTCGGGGGCGGGACCGGGGCTGGCCGCGCAGATGATGGCGTCGCAGCGCTCGAAGACGCGCTCCAGCCCGGCGTTGAGCACGTCGCGCCAATCGAGCGCGGCCAGGTAGTCGCGTGCCAGCACCGCCTTGCCCGCGTCTATCGCCTCGATTAGCTGCGGCGACATCAGGTCGCGGCCCCGGCGCTCGTGATTGTAATAGCATTTCGCCATCTCGGCCTGGTTGATCCGCGTGCGGGTCTGTTGCGCCTCGGCGAAGATGGGCGGCAGATCCACCCGCTCGACCTGATCACCCAGCATGTCGGCCAGCTCATCCAGCGCGGCGCGCATGCGGGGATCGGTTTCCGGTGGGGCCGGAAGATCGGCCAAGGCGAAATGCGGGTGCACCGGCGGTTCCGAGGTTGCCGTCTGGTGCAGCCGGGGGGCGGGCATCGGGGCGGTTGCCCGGTCGGCGGGATCGTGACCCGCCATCGCCTCGGCCAGCAAGGCGGCATCGGGAACCGAGCGGGCAAAGACCCCGACCGTGTCGAGAAAGGGCGATTGCGGCAGGATGCCGGAGCGGCCGATCATCCCGAAGCTTGGCTTGAACCCGACCACGCCGCAGAACGAGGCGGGCCTGATGACCGAGCCGCCGGTCTGTGTGCCTACGGCGAGCGGCACCATTCCCGCCGCAACAGCTACCGCGGAGCCGGACGAAGACCCTCCGGGCGTGCGCGAGGGATCATGCGGGTTGCGGGATTTCGAGGGCTGCATGAAGGCCATCTCGGTCGTGACGGTCTTGCCCATGATGATGGCGCCAGCCGCGCGCAGCCTTGCCACGAGGACCGCATCCTCGCGGGGGACGCGGCCCTTGTCGATCCCGGTGCCGTTCTCGGTTGGCACGCGTGCGGTGTCGATGACATCCTTGATGCCCACCGGTAGCCCGTGCAGCGCCCCGATGGGCGCGCCGGACTTGCGGCGCGCGTCCAGCGCTCGTGCCTGCTCCAGTGCATATTCGCCATCCAGCCAGGCCCAAGCCTGCAATTGCGGCTCGATCTCATGGATGCGTTTCAGGCAGGCGGTGACCAGATCGACCGCCGAGATTTCACCCCGAGCGATGCGATCGCGCAGATCGGTAGCGTATAGCTGTGTCAGGTTAACCGCCATAGAACAGCTCCGGCAGGTAGAAGACGAGATCGGGGAAGACATACATCAGCGCCATGGCGATGAAGACCATGAACAGGAAGGGCAGCACCCCGGCGAAAATCTGGGTCAGCTTGACGCTTGGTGGCGCGATGCCCTTCAGATAATAAGCTGCCATTGCCATGGGTGGTGTCAGGAACGAGGTCTGCAGGTTCAGCGCCACGAGAATGCCGAAGAACAGCGGATCGATCTCGAACATCGGCAGCAGCGGCAGGAAGATCGGCACGAAGATGATGATGATCTCGGACCACTCCAGTGGCCAGCCGAGCAGAAAGATGATCAGCTGTGCCAGCAGCAGGAATTGCAGCGGCGTCAGGTCCAATCCGCCCACGAATTCCGAGATCAGCTGTTCTCCTCCCAGATAGGAAAACACCGATGAGAAGGTATAGGAGCCGACGAAGAGCCAGCAGACCATCGCCGTGGTGCGTACCGTCAGATAGACCGACTCGCGCAGCCGCTGGAAGGTAAGTGCGCGATAGGCAGTGGCCAGCACCAGCCCTCCCAGGGCTCCGATGGCTGCGGCCTCTGTCGGGGTCGCAAGGCCAAAGAGGATGGAGCCGAGAACTGCCACGATCAGAATCGCCAGCGGGAAGAACGAGGTGGCCAGCATCAGCAGCAGGCGTGGCCACGGCACCGATGGCACCTCTTCCTCGGAGGGGCGCGGCGCGACGGAGGGCTGGAGGATGGAACGGCCGATCACATAGGTCAGGTAAAGCCCCACCAGCACCAGCCCCGGCAGCATCGCCCCGGCATAGAGGCGCACGATCGACACGCCCGAAGCGGCAGCATAGACGATCAGCATGATCGAGGGCGGAATCAGGATGCCGAGCGTGCCACCCGCACAAATGATGCCGCTGGCAAAGCTGGGATCATAGCGCGCCTTCAGCATGGCGGGCAGTGCCAGCAATCCCATCAGGGTCACGACGGCCCCGACGATGCCGGTCGCGGTGGCGAACAATGCGCAGGTGATCAGCGCTGCCACCCCCATCGACCCCGGCATGTTGCGCGAGGCGACCGCCAGAGTCGAGAACAGCCGGTCGACGATATTGGCGCGTTCGACGATATAGCCCATGAAAAGGAACAGCGGCACGGCCGTCAGCACCTCGTTCGACATGACGGTATAGGTCTGGTTGATGAACAGATCGAAGATGCGGTTGTTGAAGAAGCCTTCGATCCAGGTTGTAACCGAGGTCAGCCAGTCGGCATCCTCGCCCAATCGTTCGAAGCTGCGCCACATTCGACCCGCGTCGAAATAGGCGAAATAACCGAACATGATACCCAGGGCCATCAGTGTGAAGGCGATGGGAAAACCCAGGAAAACCAGGATGATGAACACGCCCAGCATCGACAGGGCGACTTGCGGGTCGGTCACGTTTTGCTCTCCGGAAGGATGTTTGAGAAGATCGGATCAGGCGTCATGGGTTTCCTGCGCCTTTTCGCGGATCAGGCGTTCCTCGGTTTCCTCGACATCCTCCTGGGCAAGATACCAGACCCCGTCCCGCAATGCGAGGATGCAGCGGATGATCTGGGCGATGCCCTGGATGAAGAGCAGGATTCCGGCGGCGACGAGCACCGTTTTGAACTGGAAGATCGGCACGCCGGCGGGGCTGTTTACGCTAACCTCGCCATATCTCCAGCCACGGGCGGCATATTTCCAGCCCGAGAAGATCAGCGCGGTGACGCCCGGAAAGAAGAACAGAAGATATAGCACCAGGTCGATTCCAGCCTGCACCCGGACCGGCCACATCCGATACAGGAAATCGCCGCGCACATGTCCGCCGCGCGACAGCGTGTAAGCGCCGCCCATCATGAACAGAGTGCCATACATGATGAAGGAGACGTCCAGCGACCATGTCGTGGGCGCGTTGAAGATGTAACGGACGACGACCTCGTAGCTGACCCCGATGGTCATCAGCATGACCAGCCAGCCAAAGGTCTTGCCGAACCATGCCGACAGGTTGTCGGCAAAGCGCATGAAGGCGAACATGGGATTCCTCGCATTGCGAACCGCCCCGGCCGGTCAGCCGGGGCGGCAAGGCTCAGAGCTTTAATTCGCCCGGGAAGAAATGCTCATAGGCAAGCGCATAGTCGGGCTTGTCCATCAGCTCGTAATAGGTCGTCCGTTTGACCCATTCACGCTGACTGTCCATCACCTTCTTGATGAACGGATCTTCCTCGAGCGTGGTGATCATGTCCGTCCAGGCCTCAAGCTGTGCCTGAAGGATGGGCTGCGGCGTTTTCTGAACCGAGACCCCGTCCTCGTCGCGCAGTTTCAACAGGTCGGCCGAATAATTGTCCAGCGCATAGGCGGTGTTATAGGTCGAAACGGCCTCGACAGCGTGCTCGACGATGGCCCGCAGATCGGGCTCGAGATCTTCCATCACGTCGCGGTTGAACAGGAATTCGAAGGCCTCGGAGGCCTGGTGATAGGAGCCGAGGTAATAGTTCTTGGCCACGTCCTGCGCGCCGAAGCGGCGGTCCGAGGACGGGTTGTTGAACTCGAAAGCGTCGATCACGCCACGCTCCATCGCCGGAACGATCTCGCCGCCGGGAAGCTGTGCGACCGACATGCCCATGGATTGCAGCAGATCGGCGGCAAGGCCGACGGTGCGGTATTTCATGCCCTGGATGTCCTCGACCCCGGCAATAGGGTTCTTGAACCAGCCGAATGGCTGTGCGGGCATCGGGAAAGCCATCAGGCCGACGACGTTCAGCCCCATTTCGTCCTGCGTCAGCTCGCGATACAATTCGCGGCCGCCGCCTTGCCAGAACCAGCTGAGCATGTTCGTGGGATCACCGCCAAAGACCGGCCCGGTGCCGAACAGCGAGGCGGCCTTGTGCTTGCCATACCAATAGGCGGAAACGGAATGCGCAATGTCGATGACCCCGTCGCTGACCCCGTCCATCACCTGGAACGCGCCCACGACAGCACCGGCGGGCAGCAGGTCGATCTTGATTCGACCACCGGACATCGCCTCGACCCGGTCCACATATTGTTGCGCCATGGTCTGCCAGATGTCCGAGGCCGGCCAACTGGTTTGCATCTTCAGTGTCAGCGGCGACTGCGCCAGAACTGCCGGAGCCGCGACAAGCGTGCTGGCAGCGGCTCCGCCGGCGAGGACGCTTCCGCGACGCAGAAACGAACGGCGTGAAACATCCTGAGTTACCGGTACATGTTTGGTCATTTTTTCCTCCCCCATTTGCTACGGATTAGATCCAAGCATGGGTGACACTGTCCAAACAATTGGCTTTTGATGCAAGGAAATGTTCACATCCTGTAGGTCTTCACGCTTTGTAATGCGCAGAAACTGACACGGTTCAGTAAGCTTGTTTGGCTTATGGCCGAGTTTTCGTATCGTCACGGCAGGCTCTGCCGATGAGGTGAGCAACCTGTCTCAAAGGATATTAACCTGTCTTGGCAATATCCTTGACTTGGCCAATTCATCCGTTGTCGTATTCGTTCACGTTAATCAGGGGTAAATAGAATATGAGAAAACTTGCTTTCGCCATGGTTGGCATAGCAGTCCTGTCGGCCTGCAGCATTGATCCGAAGGATTGGGAAACGGATCCGGTAACGGTCGATACGCCGAATGGTCAGGTGGTCTGCCAGCTCTATTCGCCCGATATGGTGCGTTGGGACCGTGCGATCGAACGTCCGGAGAACATGTCTGTCGAAACCGCCGACGCGTATTGCCATAATGAAGGCGTGAAACAGAAGAATATGTGACGCGCAGGGGTATCCGCTTCGACAGCGAGGCGGAAGCAGCCGATCCTGTTTCCATATTGAAATCACGGCGTTTATCGCTCGCAGACCACGCGGTCATGGAAAATCGCGTGGTCCTTTCTTTTGACGGTTACAGTCCCGTCGCTTCATCCAGCCCCAGCATGATGTTGAGGTTCTGTACCGATGCCCCGGACGCGCCCTTGCCCAGATTGTCCAGCACGGTGACGATGGTCGCACAACCGGAGTCCTGGTCTCCCTGAACCGAGATATGCATCATATTGGTGCCGTTCAGTATCGTCGGTACGATCCGCGGCCCGGTCTCGCCAAGGTTCAGAACACGGACAAAATGCTCTCCCTTGTAATGAGCTGCCAGCGCGTCATGCAATGCCGGCATGTTGCGGCGCCCATCCAGACGCAACGGCAGCTGTACCGCCATGCCCTGTGCAAAACTCCCGACCGACGGTGCAAAGATCGGCTGCATGGTCAACCCACTCTGCTGAATGATCTCGGGAATATGCTTGTGATTCTGATCCACGCCGTAAACGAAATGCGCCGGGGCCTCGCCCCTCTCATATTCCGCGATCAGGTTCTTGCCGCCACCGGTAAAGCCCGAGACCGCATTGATCGAGAGCGGCTCGTCCGGCGCGATCAGCCCGGCGGCAACCAGAGGGGCGATCATCGCGATGGAGCCGGTCGAATAGCAACCCGGATTGCTGACGAAGCGTGCCCCGGCGATGCGCGCACGATTGCCCTTGTCGAGTTCGGGGAAGCCGAAAACCCAAGCCTTGTCGACGCGATGCGCTGTCGAGGCATCGATCAGCCGCACATCCAGGGCCTCGCACAGCCTGACCGCCTCGCGCGCCGCGTCATCGGGCAGGCACAGGATCGCGACATCTGCCTGGGCGAAGGCCTCGCGCCTTGCCTCTGCATCCTTTCGGCGTTCGGGATCGACCTGGATCAATCGGATATCTTCACGCGCCTCCAGCCGCTCGCGGATCTGCAGACCCGTTGTGCCAGCCTCGCCATCGATGAAGATATTATGCGCCATTCTTGGTCCTCCAAAGTAATGCCCCGCTTATAGGCGCATCCCGACCGCATCACAATCGGGGGAAGGACTCAGGTCGAGCAGATTTCCGAACGGGTGAGAAACCGTTTCTCGCGCCCGTTATCGAGACTGAACATCCCGCCCCGTCCCGGCACGACATCGATGATCAGGTCGGTATGTTTCCAGGCCTCGTATTGGCTGGCCGAGATATAGAACGGCGCTCCGCCGATCTCGCCCAGCTTCACATCCCGTTCGCTCACCTTGAAATCGCTTTGCGGATAACACATCGGCGACGACCCGTCGCAGCAACCGCCCGATTGGTGAAACAGGACGGGACCATGGTCCGCAACGATCTCTGTAATCAGCTCCAACGCTTCCGGGGTAGCGGTGACAGTGGACATCTCGCGCCTCCATTTCCACCTTTCGCCCGGTGGTACGGGCCGATCTCACCCATTCATGCAGGCTTGGCGCCTGAACGATTTCATTCTGCCTGATCCGAGCCGGATTTTACAGAGATTCTGATCGCGTGCATTGAAACCGAAATTTTCCGGGAAGAACTGACGATCCATCCAGATCACGTGGGCATCTCATCCGCCCAAGGGGGATTCGCGCCGGGACGTGATACGGTGATTGCGGCAGCTTGCGCGCCCAGGGTCAGGGCGGCAAGAAGCTGTTCGCCGGTAATTTCCGTGATTCCGTCCTTGTTCAGCACACCCTGGTTTCGCAGGCTGGCGAGCACGCCTGCGTTGAACGTATCACCGGCGCCGATCGTATCGGCAACGGTCGTGCGGATGGCGGGGGCGCTGACGGTCTCGCCCGACCAGAAGGCGCGGGCACCGGATGCGCCGCCGGTTTGCAGGACGATTTTCGGACCCAGTGCCAGCACCTTGCGGGCGGCGTCCTCGGGGTCAATCCCGGGATGCAGCCATTCAAGGTCATCGGTCGAGAGTTTGACGATATCTGCCTGTGGCAGGATGCGATGCAGACGAGCACGAAAAGCCTTTGGGTTGGCGATGAAAAAAGGCCGGATATTCGGATCGATCATGATCGGAAGGCGTGCGTGGTTGCGCTCGATCAAGGCTTCGACGGCCGCGCCGCATGGGTCGGGAACAAGGCTGATGCCGCCTGTGAAGATCGCCTCGATCCGGTCGGGCAGGGTGGGAATGTCTGCGGGAGACAGCATTCGGCCTGCCGAGCCCTCGTCATAGAAGGAATAGACCGCATCGCCATCCGTCAGCGTCACCAGCGCCAATGTCGTCAGCCGGTCCGAGCGGGGGCAAAGGCCGATATCGACCCCGGCCTCGGTCAGCGGGCGAAGCAGCACCTCGCCGAAAGGATCGCGGCTGATCGGCCAGAGATAGGCAGTCGGCGCGTCCAGGCGGCCCAATGCGATCGCCGTGTTATAGACGGCCCCGCCTGCAAGTGGTCGGAATGTGCCGCCCTCCGGCACCATGTCGATCAATGATTCACCTGAACACAGGATCATGGTCACGTCCTCCCGCTATGTGCTGCCAATGGCAAAATTTTCGACCGGAGTCATCCCATCCGGCAGCACTACATCGCCAAGCTGGATATAACCCCCGGTCTCGGCGAAATACAGGAAAACCGTTAGCGCCACCAGTGTAGCGATGACGGCGGCGGCGATTTTCCAGATTGACCAGGGGCGTTCGCCCTGAACCCGGCCCGACTGCCCATTGACCAGAAAGCGATAGCTCTTGCCGTTATATTTGTAGGCGGCGGCCCAGATCGGCAGCAAGATATGTTTGAAGGTCTCGTCGCTGTAGTCGGTCTGGACCCGTTCGACCCGCTGCTCGTCTCCGCCGATGTCGCGGCGGGCGTCGTTCAGGATCACCCCAGCCATTTCCTGCCGCGCGACCTGATGACCCTCGGCAAGCGGGATCGTATATCCCTCGGCGTTGAACCCGGCGAGATAGTCGGGCCGGTAAGTCGCCAGATGCGACAGGTCCCATGGTGCCAGCCCGTCCGAGAACCGTCGCGGCAGCGAAGCCGAAGCTAGCACCAGCACATCGTTGAAATCGCGGGAGACCCGGCCCGAAGCATGGCTCCAGCGGATGCGTCTGACCTGCCGGGCCACACGCTGACGGCGGCCATTGACCTCTTGCGTGACATAGACGGTCTCGTAATAGGCATCGCCGCGTTGACCGGAATAGGCTGAGCGCGTGCGGGCATCGAATGTCCAGAACGGCGAATAGATGCCGCTCATTCTCCGTCCGCGCCGCGCATAGGCCAGCAGGCCGGAAGGTGCGAACCACAGCCGTCCCAACCAATCCTCCATTGCCGCGCGGGCCTGCTCCTCGGATAGCACGAAAGGTAGCACGCCCTGCGGCTTGATGTGGCGGGTGGTGCCGGTATCGATGACGACAGGAGTGGCGCAGAACGGGCAGGCACTGGCATGGCTGTCGCCGTCGAATTGCATCTGCGCGCCGCAATTGGGACATGAGGTGGTGCGGATGTCTTCGGCCACATCCGGGGCCGTATCGAGCCGCAATCCCTTTTCCAGCGGCAGTTCCACCAGCTGCGGTGCCTTGTGCCCGGCATCCCATTGCAGTGCCCGGCCCGTCGAAGGGCCTTTCAGAATCGCCGTCTCGGCCCGATCTTGCGGCTGGCGGGCCGGGGCCCGCGTTGCACCGTCACCGATGCTCTGCCGATGGCCGCAATAATCGCAAACCAGATGTTGCTGCCCCGGCTGGAAGCGCAGGCTGGCACCGCATTGCTCGCAGGGATAGCGGTGCTCGGTCGGTGGTGTCGGCATCGGCGGTCAGCGCGGCAGCGGCGGCGGCATCGCGGTGAACAATTGTGCGAGCTCGGGGATGTCCTCGGCAGGCAACCAGCCATCCTGACCCTGTGTCCAGACCAATGTTTCGCGGGTGAAGCTGCCTTCGGTCACCATGCGTCCAAGGTGGCCGCGACCGAACGGACCCTGTGCCTGACCGTCGATCGCCACATGCCAGACGGTTTCGGCCTGACGTCCCGGCAGTGGAGGTGGCGTCGCTGGGCCTGCGGCGGCAGTGGATGCCGGTTGAGCTTGTGGTGTTTGCCCCCAGGGTCCGGCCATGCCCATTCCCATGGCAGCGCCCATTGCGGCACCCATTCCCGCACCGGCGCCACCGGGGTTCTCGCTGGCCTTTACCATCGCCTCGCTGGCGGCGTATTGGCTGTAGTGGTCCAGATCACCGATGATTCCCATCGAGGTCCGCTTGTCCAGCATCTTCTCGACCTCCTGGGGGAGGCTGATATTCTCGATATAGAATTCGGGCAGGCTGAGCCCATAGGCCGATATTACCGGCTCGATGGCTTTGGCGACCAGCTTGCCCAGATCACCGGTATTCGCGGCCATGTCGAGCACCGGGATTCCCGATCCGGCGATCATGCGCGAAAATTCCTGCACGATCACGTTGCGGATCTGGAAGGTGATCTCGTCACTGGTGAATTCGCCATCCGTGCCGACGATTTCCGACATGAAATGCGCCGGGTCCGAGACGCGCATCGAATAGGTGCCGAAGGCCCGCAGGCGTATCGGGCCGAATTCAGGGTCGCGCGCGATGATCGGATTCTTCGTGCCCCATTTCAGGTTGTTGAAGCGAGTGGTGTTGACGAAGTAGATTTCCGATTTGAACGGGCTGCGAAAACCGTGATCCCAATGCTGCAGCCGGGTCATGATCGGCAGGTTGTTGGTTTCCAGCATGTAGAGGCCGGGCTTGAACACATCGGCCAGCTGCCCTTCATGGATGAAGACGGCGGCCTGCCCTTCGCGCACCGTCAGTTTGGCGCCGTATTTGATTGCCCGGCCGACCGTGTCGAAGCGCCAGACCATGGTGTCATGCGTGTCGTCGGTCCATTCGATGATCTCGATGAACTCGCCGCCGAGGATGTCGAAGATGCTCATGCTGTACTCCGTCCGAAATCGATGGCGCGGGTTGCTCGCGGCCATCCTTGCCCAACTATTTGCACAGGACAGCGACAGAATCCATTCACTGATGACCCCGCTGCGGTGGAGGCTGCCTTACGGTAGCAATTCCCCCGCGATTTTCCGCACAACCGGCGCGGCCTCTGCCTCTGACATGCCGGGGCGAAGGCGTGGATCGTACAGGATCTGCAGCAGCAATTCGTCATGCCGCGTCAGCAGGGCGAATTCCTCGTCATCATTGAAGATCGAAGGGCGCGCCTCGGGGCTATCATTGGCAAGACCCATGCCCTGAGCCATCTCTTCATGGACGCAGGACAGCCGCAGGAGCGGCGGCAATTCGGCCCGGATCACCGCGACGGCATGGGCATAGCTGGTCGATGCGCCCTTGGAATAGGCGAAGACGGTGCAATAGATATCGGGTGAGAGATCGCGCAATGCCGCGATGTCCTGTGCTGGTATGCCCGGTGCAAGGTCGGGCAGGCGCGCGCTGATATCCCGGCGCTCCTCGTCGTTCAGAACCAGCATGGTGAAATTGCCGGTACCGTCTGTCAATTTGACGCTGTGGCCAGTGATCTGTTCCAGCCGGTCGGCAAAGGCGGCAACCTCGCTGCGGATTTCTTGTTTCAGAGCAGTATCGGATGATGGGCCGAACTCCAGGTCGACGTGAACTGGCTGCTGCCATCGCCGCAACGGTGCGCTGGCGCCATCGGCATGGCGCTTGCCATCGCTGCCATATTCGTCATGCAATGCGATCTGGATGAAATTCTGTGCCAGTGTCTCGGCATCGATGGGCGCATCGATAGGGGTTCGGTCAAGGCGCAGCCGGTTGCCGTCGAGCAATTTCCGCTCGACTTCCGCGTAATAGTTCTGCTGCGTTTGACTGACCGCGCTTACCCTGGTTGCCGCGACCCGATTCGCGGCTCGATTCCGCTCTGCCCGGGCCTCGCGAATCTCTGCCTGGGTGGGGCCCTCGGGTTCCGGAGGTTCAGGCTCCGTGACGGGGGGCGGAACGATCCTGACGTCCTTCTCACCCTTGTCCGTACAACCGGCCAGCGCGAATGCGAGCATCAGCGCCGACGTTGTCAGCGGATAGCGCCGGTGATTGCGCGAGGTCAAAGAGGACATTGTCAGCATCACGGTTCAACCGGCCGTCCGGCCGCCCCCTCCGATCCGCTCTGACGCTGTGCACGGGCCGAGGACAGCGCATTCCGCAATTCCGCCTCCATCTGGGTCAGTTCCTCTTCGGCCGCAGCTCGTCTGGCGCGACCCTCATCAGCGATCCGCAAGCTGTCCTCGATTGTCGAGATAAGTTCAGCATTTGCCGTGCGGACGGCCTCGATATCGAACACGCCCCGTTCGGTCTGCGTGCGGATCTGGGCATTTGCCTGGCGAAGGTTCTCTGCATTGCCGGTCAGCAGGTCATTGGTCAGATCGCTGGCTTCCTTGACCGCGTTGGCGGCCTCGGCGCTGCGCTGGATCGTGACGGCCTGCGCAAGCTGCGTTTCCCATAGCGGCACCGTGTTCACCAGGGTCGAGTTGATCTTCGTCACCAGTGATTTGTCGTTTTCCTGCACCAGCCGGATTGAGGGCAGTGATTGCATCGTCACCTGCCGCGTCAGCTTCAGATCATGCACCCGGCGCTCCAGGTCATCGCGCATGGTCTGCAGATCGCGCAGCTCCTGTGCCTCCATCACCTGATCGGATTCGGCGGCCTTGTCCAATGCAGCCCGCTTGGCGGGGATCACCTCGTTGTCGAGTTCACGCAGCTTTTCCTCGCCCGCCGCGATATAAAGCGCGAGTTCGTCGTAGAAGTTCAGCGTGCGGTCATAGAGCAGGTCCAGCGATTTGATATCCTTCAGAAGCTGCTGCTCATGCCCTTCCAGATCCGTCGTCACACGGTCGATCTGGGTCTGCACTTCTTCGTACTTGGCGGTGAATTTCGCAAAAGGTGCGACACGGCCCAGCAAACGTTCCCACCAGCTGCGTTCGCGCCGCAGGTCCAGTTCCGAGGTCGAGAACCCCCTGATCGAGGTGACGATTTCGCGCAGGCTTTCGCCCGCCGGGCCAACATCCTTGTTCTTGACGTCGGCCAGCATCTTCTGGCTGATCTGCTGCAACTCGGTTTGGGCGCCCGCACCGAAATGGATGATAGAGCCGGAATCGTCGATATTGATCTCGGCAATGCGTTTGCGGATTTCCTCGCTTGTCGCCGCATCGGCAGTGGTGATCTGGACCTGATCGCTGCTGGGTTCGGGCAGCACGACCGAGGTTACGTCTTCGATGTCCTTGCTGACGGCCTCGGCTCGGCGTTTCGTGTCTTCGGTCATGACGTGCTTCCCTTTTGACTTTGACGACCGCCTCGGCCGTTTTGCGCTGCAGCATAAGGTGATTCGGCGGGCATTCAACAACAGAGGGGGGCGAAAAGTTCGCCCCCCTTGCAGACGGGCAACGCCCGCCGTGTTCAATTTGCATCAGAATGCCGCGATCCTACGCGGCCTTTTCCTGCGGCCCGAACCGGCCATAGAAGCTGTCACCCTTGCCCGCCATGTCACGCAGCAAATCCGGTGCCTCGAAACGCTCGCCATGACGGTCGGTCAGGCCCTTGCAGATCTCGACTGCGCGTGCCGCGCCAAGCATGTCCAGCCAGCCGAAGGGGCCACCGGACCAGGGTGCAAAGCCCCAACCCAGGATCGCGCCGACATCGCCTTCGCGAATGTCTTCCAGCACCCCTTCCTCAAGCGCACGGACGGCTTCGAGGGTCTGTGCAAACATCAGTCGGTGCTGCACCTCGGTCAGTTCCGGCTGCTCATCGGCCTGCGGGTATTTCGCCTCGAGCCCTTCCCAAAGCTCCTGGCGCTTGCCCTTGTCGTCGTAGGCATAGAAGCCGGCCTTCGATTTGCGGCCAAGGCGACCCTCATCGGCCATCCAGAACAGTACCTCGTCAACCGCGCCATCGGGATAGGCGTCACCCATGGCCGCCCTGGTCGCCTTGGCGATCTTGACGCCCAGATCGATAGAGGTCTCGTCGACCAGTTGCAGCGGCCCCAGGGGCATACCCATCATCTTGGCCGCATTCTCGACCAGCACCGGGTTGACGCCTTCGGCCACCATCCGCACACCTTCGTTGATATAAGGGATGATGCAGCGATTGGCATAGAAGAAGCGGGCATCGTTCACCACGATCGGCGTCTTGCGAATCTGGCGCACGAAATCGAGCGCCTTGGCAACGGCGCGGTCGCCTGTCTCGCGGCCCTTGATGATCTCGACCAGCAACATCTTGTCCACGGGCGAGAAGAAATGGATGCCGATGAACTGATCGGCGCGGCTGCTCGCCTTGGCCAGATCGCTGATCGGCAGGGTCGAGGTGTTGGTGGCAAAGATCGCGTCCTGCGGAATGACCGCCTCGGCCTTTTTCGTCACCTCGGCCTTGATGCCGGGATCCTCGAACACTGCCTCGACCACCAGGTCGCAGCCATCCAGCGCGGCATAATCCGTGGTCGGCAGGATGCGGCCCAGGACCTCGGCCTTTTTCTCCTCGGTCGATTTCTTGCGGCTGATTGCCTTGTCCAGCAGATCTTCCGAATAGGATTTGCCCTTCTCGGCGGCCTCCTGCTTGGCGTCGATCAGCACCACCTCGATGCCGGCCATGGCGCTGACATAGGCGATGCCCGCACCCATCATTCCCGCACCGAGGATGCCGACCTTCCTGACCGTCTGGTCCGGTGCCTCGGGACGATTCGCCCCCTTCTCCAACGCTTCCTTGTTGATGAAGAGGCTGCGGATCATGGCGCCGGACGAAGGGTTCATCAGCACATTGGTAAACCAGCGTGCCTCGATCTTCAGGGCCTGGTCAAAGGGCACCAGCGCGCCTTCATAGACCGCCGACAACAGGGCCTTGGCGGCAGGGTAAACCCCCATCGTCTTGCCATGGACCATCGCGCTTGCGCCGACAAAGGTCATGAAGCCCGCCGGATGATAGGGCGCGCCGCCGGGCATCTTGTAGCCCTTCTGGTCCCAGGGCTTGACCAGGTCCGCATCCTTGGCGTTCAGCACCCATTCGCGCGCGGCGGCCAGTGGATCCTCGGCCACCTCGTCGATGATCCCGGCAGCCTTGGCCTTCTTTGGATCGTTCAGCTTGCCCTCCAGCAGGAACGGCGCGGCCATCATCGCCCCCAGCTTGCGCACCAGCCGCGTGGTGCCGCCCCCGCCGGGGAAAATGCCGACCATGATTTCTGGCAGGCCGATCTTGGCCTTCGGGTTGTCGGCCGCAAAAATGCGATGTGTGGCCAGCGGCAGTTCCAGCCCGATACCAAGCGCCGTGCCGGGCAGGGCCGCCGCGATGGGCTTGCCGCCCTTCAGCGTCTTGGGGTCCATCCCTGCGCGCTCGATCTTGCGCAGCAGGTGATGCAGGGTCATGATCCCGTCGAACACGCCCTGCGCGCCGCCCTGATCCTTCATCCCGGCAATGACATTGAGATCCATCCCGGCGGCGAAATCCTTTTTGCCGCTGGTGATGACGATGCCCTTCACTGCCTCGTCGGCAAGCGCGTTATCGATCAGCTTGTCCAGCTCAGCCGCGCCGTCCAGCGACAACACGTTCATGGATTTCTTCGGGACATCCCAGGTGATGACGGCAACGCCGTCCGAGTCTTTCTTGATCGTGAAATCGGTCATCTGAATGCCCTCCCTTACACGCGCTCGATGATGGTGGCCGCACCCATGCCGGAAGCGATGCACAGCGTCGCAAGCCCGACCTGCTTGTCCTGCCGCTCCAACTCGTCCAGCAATGTGCCGATGATGATAGCGCCGGTCGCGCCAAGCGGATGGCCCATGGCGATGGAGCCGCCATTGACATTGACCTTGCCGGGATCGACCTGGAATGCCTGCATGAAGCGCAGCACGACCGCAGCGAAGGCCTCGTTCACCTCGAACAGGTCGATATCGCCGATCGACATGCCGCTGTCCTTCAGGATTTTCTCGGTGACGGGCACCGGCCCGGTCAGCATGATCGTCGGATCGGTGCCGATCTTGGCGGTCGCGCGGATACGGGCGCGGGGCTTCAGCCCATGCGCCTCGCCGAATTCCTTGCTGCCAATCAGCACGGCGGCGGCCCCGTCCACGATGCCCGAGCTGTTCCCGGCATGGTGGATATGCTCGATATGCGGCAGATGCGGATATTTCAGCATCGCCACCTTGTCGAAACCGGGCATGGCCTCGCCCATCTCCTTGAAACTGGGCTTCAGTTTGCCCAGGTCATCCGTGGTCGTGCCGGGGCGCATGTATTCGTCGCGGTCCAGAATGGTCAGCCCGTTCTGATCGGTGACCGGCACAATGGATTTGGCGAAGCGGTTCTCGTCCCATGCCTTGGCCGCCCGTCGCTGCGATTCGACCGCCAGCGCATCGGCCTCTTCGCGGGTGAAGCCGTATTCCGTGGCGATGATGTCGGCGCTGATTCCCTGCGGCACGAAATAGCTTTTCAGCGCAAGGCTTGGATCTACGGCAATCGCCGCCCCGTCGCTGCCCATGGCCACGCGGCCCATCATCTCGACACCGCCGGCAATATAGCCCTGGCCCGCGCCGCCCCTGATCTGGTTCGCGGCGAGATTCACGGCCTCCATGCCGCTGGCGCAGAAACGGTTGATCGCCAGTCCGGGGATCGATTCATCGAGGTCCGAGGCCAGCACCGCTGATCGCGCCAAACAGCCGCCCTGTTCCTTGACCTGGGTCACATTGCCCCAGATCACGTCCTCGACGGCGTGACCTTCCAGCCCGTTGCGTTCCTTGACGGCGTTGAGCAGCCGCGCCGACAATGCCAGCGAGGTGACTTCGTGCAGGCTGCCATCATTGCGGCCCTTGCCCCGCGGCGTGCGCGCGGCGTCATAGATATAGGCTTCAGACATGAGTCCTCCTGTGGTGTTCGGTCAGGCCCGATCCGAGGGGTTGCCCGGCATCAGGTCATAGGGATGTTTCCAGCCGGGGAGGGCGGAGATCGCCTCCAGCCAGCGGTCGATATGCGGCCAGTCCTTGCGGTCGAAACCGAATGGCTCGGGGTAGAACAGGTAGCCGCAGCAGGCGAAATCGGCGATGGTCGGGCTGCTATCCGCCACCCATTCCCGCCGCGCGAGGTGAGCGTCCAGCACCTTGTAGGTGGTTTTCAGACGCCCTTGCATAAAGGCGATCGCCTCTTGCGGGCGCTTTTCTTCGGGCAGGAAATTCATCAGGAAACGCGTCGCACCGGCCTGGCCCGACAGCTTGTGATTGTCGAACATCAGCCAGCGCAGCGTCTCGTTGCGGTCCGCTCCGAGGAACTTGCCAGTCCGCTCGGCAATATGGAGCTGGATCACCGCGGATTGCGTCAAGGTCAATTCGCTCTCGCGAAAGACCGGCACCTCGCCCATCTCGTTGATGGCGTGGAATTCGGGACTGCGCGCCTCGCCATTGAAGAAATCGACATAAACCGGCGACCAGTCATAGCCTGCCAGTTCCATGGTCAGCGCCGCCTTGTAGGCGTTGCCGGATTCGCCAAAGCACCAGAGTTGCGCGGTCATGTCTTTTCTCCTAGCTGCCGGGGGCTTTGCACCCCCCGGACCCCCGCAGGATATTTTCATGAAGAAGAAGCGGCGGGTTAACTCTTCTTCAACATTGGTCTGCCAGACCTGTTTGCGCGGTACAGGCTGGGAAGCCGATGACCGCTGAAGGAGAAGGCCCCGGTTTGCTGCATCATCCATGACGATTTGGTGAGCCGGGGCTGGACTTCTTCTTCATTCAAATATCCCCGCCGGAGGCGTCCGGCAGAGAACGCTCCTCCGACCGTCGGGTCGGGTGAGCGGCAGATGTCTAAAAAGCTTTCGCGCCAAGGGCCATCACCGGATCGGCGCCGGACTGGATGCGGGCCAGGTGAGTGACTGTCATTGGCAGTTGACGCTGCATGTAGTAGCGGCCGGTGGCGAGCTTGGTCTCGAGATATTCCTTGTCGCCGTCACCGGCATCCAAAGCGGTCCATGCGGCTACCGCCATTTGTGCCCACATGAAGCCGAGTGTGACATGTCCGAAGAGATGCATGAAGTCATATGACCCGGACAGGGCATCGTTGGGGTTTTTCATGCCGCGCTCCATGAAGAACATCCCTGCATTTTGCAGGTCCTTCGAGGCGGCCTTCAGCGGCTCGATGAAATCGGCTGCGAGGGCCTCGTTCTCGCCATGCTCCTTGCAGAAGGATTTCACCATCTCGAAGAAGCCCATGACATGTTTGCCGCCGTCCTGCGCCAGTTTGCGGCCAACCAGGTCCAGGGCTTGCACGCCATTCGCGCCTTCGTAGATCATGGTGATCCGGGCATCGCGGACGAACTGGCTCATGCCATGCTCCTCGATATAGCCGTGGCCGCCATAGACCTGTTGCGCCAGCACCGCGGACTCGAATCCCTTGTCGGTCAGGAAACCTTTGATGACCGGTGTCAGCAACGAGATCAGCCCTTCGACTTCGGTATTGCCCTGATGCCCGCGATCGATCTGATGCGCGCCCCAGAGTGCCAGCATCCGTGCACCTTCGAGGAAGGATTTCTGATCCATCAGGCTGCGGCGGATGTCTGGATGCACGATCAGTGGATCAGCGGGTCCCGAAGGGTTCTCGGCACCGGTCACGGCGCGGCCCTGCAGGCGATCACGGGCGTATTCGACGGCATTCTGATATGCGGGCACCGCGACGGCATATCCCTGCAGGCCGACGCCGATCCGGGCTTCGTTCATCATTGTGAACATGGCGCGCATACCCTTGTGCAAATCGCCCAGAAGCCATCCTTTCGCGCCATCGTAGTTCATTACGCAGGTCGAATTTCCGTGGATGCCCATCTTCTCTTCGAGATTGCCGACCGAGACCGCGTTGCGCTCGCCCAGTGAGCCGTCTTCGTTGACCAGGAATTTCGGCACGATGAACAGCGAGATGCCCTTGG
Source organism: Paracoccus saliphilus (assembly GCF_028553805.1). NCBI lineage: Bacteria > Pseudomonadati > Pseudomonadota > Alphaproteobacteria > Rhodobacterales > Paracoccaceae > Paracoccus > Paracoccus saliphilus. The sequence goes on from NZ_CP067140.1 coordinate 227,972, forward strand.
TGCCTTCGCCGCCGCCGGGCGCCTTGGCCAGCACCAGGTGAATGACGTTCTCGGCCAGATCGTGATCGCCTGCCGAGATGAAGATTTTCTGTCCGGTGATCAGGTAGCTTCCGTCGTCTTGCGGTTCCGCCTTGGTCCGCAACATGCCCAGATCGGTTCCGCAATGCGGCTCGGTCAGGTTCATGGTGCCGGTCCAGTCGCAACTGACCATCTTCGGCAGGTAAGTCTGTTTTTGCGCATCCGTGCCATGGGCGTGGATCGCCGAATAGGCACCATGGGTCAGGCCCTGGTACATGTTGAAGGCCATGTTGGCCGAGACGAATATCTCGCCAGTGGCGACGCCAAGCGAATAGGGCATGCCCTGGCCGCCATATTCGGGGTCGCAGTCCAACCCCGGCCATCCGCCTTCCTTCACGGCCTCGAACGCCTTGCCAAAGCCTTCGGGCGTGCGGACCACGCCATTTTCCAGCGTGCAGCCCTGCTGGTCGCCGACCGCGTTCAGCGGCGCCAGCACCTCCGAGGCCAGCTTGCCGGCGGCATCCAGTACGGCCTCGGTGAAATCGCGGTCCAGCTCGTCATGGCCGGGCAGACCGGATTGCGACAGCTTCAGCACGTCGTGGAGGGCGAACTGCATGTCGCGGATCGGGGGGGTATAGATCGGCATGGTTTATCCTGAACGCTTGCTACGGGTTGCGGTGGACAGATGGTTCTCGGCATCGCCAATCTGCGCCTGCAGATCGGCGATTGCTTCGTGGAGTTCCGAATATTGACGTTCCATGTCCGCCAGACGCTCTCGCGCCACTTCGATCGTGGCGGCGATCTGCGTCTCGTTCCGGCCGCCAGGCTCGTAAAGTTCGAGCAATTGGCGGATCTGTTCGAGGCTAAAGCCGAAGCGCTTGCCGCGCAGGATCAGCGTCAGCCGCGCCCTGTCCCGGCGGTCATACAGCCGATGCTGGCCGCGACGTTGGGGAGAGATCAGCTCCCGCGCCTCGTAGAAGCGCAGGGTGCGGGGGGTGACGCCGAAGGCATCGCACATCTGGCGGATCGTCATCAGCTCGTCGGACATGGATCGCGGTTCCTCCTCGTTCACCGTCTGTCGTCCTTGGCATCGTATATAGCCAAAAGTTGACGCAAACGTAACCGAAACGCTGCGTCACAACCCACAGGCGGACCAGACCCGGCAGTATCGCCGGATGGGGCCGGTCAATCGAGCCCCTTCAATTCATCGGCGGCCGTGTCGCGCAGATCCTGCAAATCGGCGCGGGCCGTCTGCAATTCCTCGATCTGCCCGGCCAAAATTCCTAGCTGCCTGTCGGCCAGTTCCAGCCAGACCTGCAGTTGTTCGCGGCTGCCCTTTTGCTCGTAGATCAGCAGCCATTGGCGAATCTCTTCCAGCGAGAAGCCAAAGCGCCGGCCGCGCAGGATCAGCGTCATACGGGCGGCCTCCCGCGGGCCGTAGAAACGGGAACGCCCTTCCTTATGTGGCTGAAGCAGTTCGATATACTCGTAATAACGCAGGGTCCGGGGCGTCACGTCGAACTTCGCACACATATCCTTGAAACTGATCGCCTGATCGTCCGTCATTCGCCTCTCCCAGCATCCGCTTGTCTGAAAGGCTATCCTGACGCAGGTTGCTTCTCAACCGAAAGGCGCGGATAGCTGTGAACGGGACTTGAGCAGGCATGGTTGCTCCGGCTAAGCCATGGGCGGATTTGAGGAGACTCGACAGATGGGCGACGACGCGAAGAACGCCACGAAAAACGACAATCACGCCCGAATCGCCCAGGCTTTCATCGAGTCGATCCCCCACGCCAGCGCGCTGCGGATGCGTGTCGAGGAAATCGGGGCGGGCCGCGCGGTGATCTCGATGCCGTGGGACGAGCACTTGGTCGGCGATCCGCGCAGCGGCGTCATCCATGGCGGTGTCGTCTCGGCGCTGATGGATACCTGCTGTGGGGCGGCGGTCATGGCGCATTCCAGTAATCCGCGCTCGACCGCGACCATCGACCTGCGGATCGATTACATGCGCGCGGCCAAGCCGGGGCAACGGATCACCGCGCGGGCCGAAGTCTATCACATGACCCGCAGTGTTGCCTTCATGCGGGCGGTGGCGCTGGACGATGATGACGCAAGCAACCCGGTCGCCACCGCGACCGGCGCCTTCACTGTGGAACGATAGGGGCAGGCCGATGGATCGTAACGAGCCGCTGGACCAGATCAAGACCCGCCGCGATTCGGCGCTGAACGCGCTGGTATCGGGCGTTCCCTACATGAATTGGCTGGGGATCAGGTTCGACCGGCGGGGGGATGAGTTGACCGCTGTCCTGCCATTCGACCGCAAGCTGATCGGCAACCCGCAGCTTCCGGCGTTGCATGGCGGCGTGACCGCCGCCTTCCTGGAGATGACTGCGATTGTCGAACTGGCATGGGCCGCGATGTGGGAGGATCTCGAATCGGGCCGCATCGCCCCGGATGCGACCATGCCGGAGAGCCTGCCGCGCCTGCCCAAGACCATCGACTTCACCGTCGATTACCTGCGTAGCGGCTTGCCCCGCGATGCCTATGCCCGCGCCAATGTGGTGCGCTCGGGCCGCCGCTATGCTTCGGTCCAGGTCGAGGCATGGCAGGACAATCGCGCCCGGCCTATCGCCCAAGCATCGGCGCATTTCCTGATGCCACAGGGGTGAGTGGATGGAGATCACCCATCGGCGCGTGCTGAATATCGCGCTGCCCATCGTCTTGTCGAACGTGACCGTGCCGCTTCTGGGGCTGGTCGATACCGGCGTCGTGGGCCAGCTTGGCCGTGCCGAACCTATCGGCGCGGTCGGAATAGGCGCGGTGATCCTGACCTCGATCTACTGGATCTTCGGTTTCCTGCGGATGGGGACCTCGGGCCTCGTGGCGCAAAGCCACGGAGCAGGCGACGGTGCGCAGGTGGGCGCTCATCTGCTGCGGGCGCTGACCATCGCAGGGATCGCGGGGTTGGTGCTGATCTTGCTGCAATTGCCGATCTTCTGGGCGGCGTTCCGCTTGGCGCCGGCATCGGCCGAGGTCGAGTCGCTGGCGCGCGACTACCTGGCGATCCGGATCTGGGGTGCGCCCGCCACGATCGGGCTTTACGCCATCACCGGCTGGCTGATCGCCATCGAGCGGACGCGGGCGGTGCTGGCGCTGCAGCTGCTGCAGAACGGCTTGAACGTGGGGCTGGATGTCTGGTTCGTGCTGGGCATCGGCATGGGCGTGACCGGGGTCGCATGGGCAACATTGATTGCGGAATGGGCCGGGTTGTTGCTGGGTCTCTGGCTGGCCCGCCATGCATTGCGCGCCGCCGTGCTCGCCGCCCGCAACGCCGCCACGCTGTTCGCGCGGGACAAGCTGAACCGGCTCTTGCGCGTGAATGGCGATATCATGATCCGTTCGGTGCTGCTGCAGGCGAGCTTCACGAGTTTCCTGTTTCTCGGGGCCGCGCAGGGCGATGTGACACTGGCGGCAAACCAGGTGCTGGTGCAGTTCCTGGCGATTACCGCTTTCGCGCTGGACGGTTTCGCCTTCAGCGCCGAAAGCCTTGTGGGACAGGCGGTCGGAGCCTACCGGCCCGAGAAGGTGCGCCGCGCCTCCATCGTGACCTCGCAATGGGGCGTCGGAGGAGCGATCATCCTGGGCCTGGTTTTCTGGTTCGGCGGTGGAGGAATCATCTACCTGCTGACCACTTCTCCCGAGGTCCGGGCAGAGGCGCGGCATTACCTGGTCTGGATGGGTTTCGCGCCGCTGATCGGTGTTGCCAGCTGGATGTATGACGGCATCTTCATCGGAGCCACCCTGACGCGCGAGATGCGGATTGCGATGCTGCAGGCGGTGGCGGTCTATGTCGCGGCGATCCTGATATTGCCGCCGCTGATGGGCAATCACGGGCTATGGGCGGCGCTGATGATCCTGAACGCGGCACGGGGGCTGACGATGGCCCGAATGTATATGCGGGCCGAGGCGGCAGCGACGGTTCGGGCCTGAGGGTGGGCCGTCATTTGCGTCCCGCGATGGCCGGGGCGCTGCCCCGGACCCCGAGGTATTTGGACAAAGAAGAAGAGGCGGAATCATGGCGTTGACACCGGCGTGGTCTGGCTGCGGCTATCACAAAAGCGCGATTACGCAACGCACGCTGCCTGTGTACGGGCTGTGTACGCCCTGTGCACGTACGGTGTACGGGTTGTGCGGCAGGATTCCCAGCATTTGCTGGTCAAGTCTCGCCTGCTGTTGCACGGCTGACAGCACGCAACATGCGTTGCAAAAAAAGGGGGCTGTTGCCCCCTGATTCCATCGCGAGAAGCGATGTTTCATTTTACTTCGTTGATCACCTGGTGCTTGGCCACATCCATCATTTCCGCCATCTTGGCGCGGATCGTGGCGGCATCGGCACGGCCTTCCAGATCGCTGGCGAGCTTGCGGAACACGTCTTCCTCGCCGGGCTCCTCGAAATCGGACGAGACGACGGTCAGTGCATAACTTCTTGCTTCGTCGCCAGATTTCCCCAGTAACTCGGCCGCCCATTCGCCCAGCAGGCGATTACGGCGCGCCTCGGCCTTGAAGCGCAGATCGGCGTCATGGGCGAATTTGGCCTCATAGGAACGCTCGCGGTCGTCAAAGGTGGTCATGCTTGGCCTCCTGATTAGCAGTCGCTTTCCGGTATGCCCATTGCGAGGCCGCGCCGCAAGCCTTATTGCCCCCCGACCCCGTTCTGCGCTAAGGGCGGGCAGTCAGATGCGAAAGGACGGCACCCTCATGGCTCCGCGGCGCAAGAAAATCTATGAAGGCAAGGCGAAGATCCTCTATGAAGGAACCGAGCCCGGCACACTGGTGCAATATTTCAAGGATGACGCGACGGCCTTCAACGCCCAGAAAAAGGCGGTGGTCGAGGGCAAGGGCGTGCTGAACAATCGCCTGTCCGAATTCTTCATGCAGGGCCTTACGAATATCGGCGTGCCCAATCACTTCATCCGCCGCATCAACATGCGCGAGCAGTTGATCCGTCAGGTCGAGATCATACCGCTTGAGGTGATCGTGCGTAATTTCGCCGCAGGTTCGCTGTCCAAGCGGCTCGGGCTGGAGGAGGGCACGCAATTGCCGCGCCCGATCGTCGAATACAGCTTCAAGAATGACGAGCTGGGCGATCCGATGGTGTCCGAGGAGTATATCGTCGCCTTTGGCTGGGCCACGCAGCAGGATCTCGACGATATCGTCAGCCTTGCCTTGCGGGTGAATGATTTTCTTTCCGGAGTGCTGTTCGGCGTCGGCATCAAGCTGATCGATTTCAAGATCGAGATTGGCCGGATCTGGGACAATGATTTCATGCGCCTGATCGTTGCCGACGAAATCAGCCCCGATTCCTGCCGCTTGTGGGATCTGAAAACCGGGCAAAAGCTGGACAAGGATGTGTTCCGCCGCGATCTGGGCGATCTGACCGACGCCTATACCGAGGTCGCCCGCCGTTTCGGCCTGATGCCCGCGAACACGACCAGCCTGAAACCGACCGCGATCAACTGAGAGGGAAGCCGCCATGAAAGCCCGTATCACCATCATGCTCAAGGACGGCGTTCTCGATCCCCAGGGAGAGGCGATCCGCCATGCGCTTGGCGGATTGGGGCACAAGGGCGTGTCGGGCGTGCGTCAGGGCAAGCTGATCGAGCTGGATCTGGACGCGACCGATCCCGAAGCGGCCCGTGCGGAGGCGGCGAAGATGTGCGAAGGCTTGCTGGCCAATACGGTGATCGAGAAATACTCGATCGAGATCGCCTGATCAGCGGGCATGTTCGAACCTGTTGCAATCGCCACGTAATTGTCGCCCAATACGCGGATGGAAAGCCGGAACGACATTATGTCCGAAGATACGCCCCCCGTTATCCAGATAACCGGGCTGCACAAGGCCTATGGTCAACTGGAGGTTCTGAAGGGGGTCTCGATGACCGCCCCGCGCGGCCACGTGGTCAGCCTGATAGGTTCCTCCGGCTCGGGGAAATCAACGCTTCTGCGTTGCTGCAACCTGCTGGAAAACAGCCAGCAGGGCGAGATCCTCTTTGATGGCGAGGCGGTACATTGGAAACGGCAGGGGCAGGAGCGTGTACCCGCCGACCGGGCGCAGGTGACGCGTTTCCGAACCAACCTGTCGATGGTGTTCCAGCAGTTCAACCTGTGGTCCCACATGACGATCCTGCAGAATGTCATGGAAGCGCCGCTGACCGTGTTGGGCGAAAAGCGCGCCGAAGTCGAGGAGCGCGCGCGGGCATTGCTGGACAAGGTCGGTATCGGCGACAAGGCTGATGCCTGGCCCGCCCAGCTTTCGGGCGGACAGCAGCAACGGGCGGCGATTGCGCGGGCATTGTGCATGGAGCCGCGGGCGCTTCTGTTCGACGAGCCGACAAGCGCGCTCGACCCGGAACTGCAACAGGAGGTTGTCAAGGTCATCAAGGATCTGGCGGCAGAGCATCGCACCATGATCATCGTCACGCATGACATGCGCCTTGCCGCCGATGTCAGCGATCACGTCGTGTTCCTGCATGAAGGCGTGATCTGCGAAGAAGGTCCACCCGACCGGCTTTTCGGCGCTCCGCAGACAGAGCGGTTGCGCCAGTTCCTCAGCGCCACGATGGCTGCCTGATTTTATCCAACAGGAGAGTAAACAATGAAAAAACTGATCCTTACCGCGACCGTCCTGGCCATGAGTGCCGGCATGGGCCTGGGCGAGACTGTTCGCCTTGGCACCGAGGGGGCCTATCCTCCGTATAATTTCATCAACGATGCGGGCGAGGTCGACGGCTACGAACGTGAGCTGGGCGATGAGCTGTGCGAGCGCGCCGAACTGGACTGCACCTGGGTCAAGAATGATTGGGATTCGATCATCCCGAACCTTGTCTCGGGCAATTACGATGCGATCCTGGCCGGGATGAGCATCACGCCCGAGCGTGAGGAAGTCATCGCCTTTACCCAGAACTACATCCCGCCGGCGGCCTCGGCCTACGCCGCTTTGTCGGAGGATGCCGATATCGAGGGTGGCGTGGTCGCCGCCCAGACCGGAACGATCCAGGCCAGCCACGTGGCTGAAACAGGGGCGACCCTGCTGGAATATGCAACCCCGGACGAAACCGTCGCAGCTGTCCGCAATGGCGAGGCCGACGCGGTCTTTGCCGACAAGGATTTCCTCGTTCCCGTTGTCGAGGAATCGGGCGGTGAGATGGTCTGGATCGGTGAGGATGTGGCCCTGGGCGGCGGCATCGGTGTCGGCCTGCGCCAGTCGGATACCGAGCTGAAAGAGAAGCTGGATGCCGTCATCGGGGAGATGAAAGAGGATGGCACCATCAACGAACTGATCGCGAAGTGGTTCGGCGACGACGCCCCGCTCTTCGAATGATCTAGAACGCCGCCTTCGGTTTTGTCCGGAGGCGGCAGAACGGTGCCGATCATGTTCTCGCAATGTGCTGATCCCGCCTCGTTGCAGGGGCTGTCATGGCTGATGTGTTACCTGACGACGGGCAAGCACATGCTGTTCTATGCGAGCTTCGGAGTCGTGCTCTTGCTGCTGGCTGTCACGGCGCCGATCGCGCTCTTGTTTGGCTTTGGCGGTGCGATGGCGTCGCGGTCGCGCCTTCTGCCGGTCAGGTGGTTCGGTAAGCTTTACACCTCGATGGTGCGGGGCGTGCCGGATATCATCTTTTTCCTCTTCGTGCCGATCGCGCTGGACCAGGCCCTCGAATGGACGCGCCACCAAGTGCTTTGCGATACCGATGCCCCGGTGCGGCAAGGAAATGATTTCGTCGTCTGCGCGGCGGCCAAGCTGCCGCTATCGACCAGCCCTGAATGGATACATCAAACATACGGGTTCATTCTGGCAGTGTTCGCCTTCTCGATCGTTTTCGGGGCCTTCGCTGCGAATGTGCTGTATGGCGCGATGCAGGCGGTGCCACGGGCGCAACTGGAGACTGCCGAAGCCTATGGCATGAGCCAACGTCAGGTCACCCGTCGCATCCTGATTCCGCAGATGTGGAGCTATGCCATTCCCGGCCTGTCCAACCTGTGGATGATCCTGATCAAGGCGACGCCGCTTCTGTTCCTGCTGGGGATCGAGGATATCGTCTATTGGGCACGCGAATTGGGCGGGGCCAAGACCAGTGCCTTCAGCTATCCGCATCCGGATTGGCGGCTGTACTATTTCCTTGGCATCCTCGTCTTTTACCTGGCCATGACATGGGGGTCCGAGAAAATCCTCGCCCGTCTGACGCGTCGCCTCTCGGCGGGCCAGGCAACCATGGGCGGTGAAGCGCAACGCAAGGGGGCCGCATGAGCTGCGTCCAGACGATTGCCGATTACGCCCTGCGCTCCATCGGGATCGGCGAGCGGCTGCTGCCGCGCAGCGATTTCACCCTGTGCCAGCAATTCACGCTGATCGGTTCGGGGCTGATTTGGAACCTGTATTTCGCCTTTCTCGCGCTGCTGGCCGGGTTCTTCCTTGCCAATGCCCTGGCGGTGGCCAAGACCAGCCCAAGCCGCTGGTTGCGCAAACCCGCCGACTGGTTCATCTTCCTGTTCCGGGGGAGCCCGCTCTTCATCCAGTTTTTCCTCGCTTACGAGGCGCTGGTCATGCTGCCCCGCGCGGGAATCGAGATATTGGGCATTACCATCGAGACAAGCTGGCTGACCAGGGCATGGGCAGGGGCGTTGATCGTGTTGATCCTGAATACCACGGCCTATTCCGCGCAGATATTCCATGGAGCGCTGATGTCGGTGCCCAAGGGCGATATCGAGGCCGCCGACGCCTATGGCCTGACCGGCTGGCACAAGTTCCGCCGGGTGACCTGGCCCACGATGATGCGGTTGGCATGGCCCTCTTATACCAACGAGGCGATCTTCCTGTTCCATGCCACGACGCTGGTGTTCTTTTCCGGCTTCCCCGCCTTTCAGCAAAAGGGCGATAGCCTCTATTATGCGAGTTATTTCGCCGACAAGACCTTCAACCCTTTTGTGGCCTATCCAATCGTCGCCGGTTACTTCATTATCTGCACGTTGATCCTGATCGGGCTGTTCGGCATCGCGAACCGGCGTTTGAATCGGCATCTTCCGGGCGCTGTGAAGCGGCTGAAATATCGTCCGCAACTTGTGAGATAGTTTTATGGAATGGCTGAGACAGCATCCCGACGTCAAAACCATCCGCGTGGCTGCTGCTGACCTGAACGGTGTGGCTCGCGGCAAAAGGATGCCAGCCCGATTTGCCCCGAAGCTGATGGATGAGGGGACAAAGTTTCCCTACTCGGTGCTGAATCTGGATATCTGGGGCGAGGATATCGACGACAGCCCGCTGGTCTTCGAATCCGGTGATCCCGATGGCCTTTTGCTTCCGACCGAACGAGGGTTCCTGCCGATGCCCTGGCTGGACGCGCCGACGGCGCTTTTGCCGTTGTGGATGTTCCACCCCGATGGCAGCCCCTATGACGGCGACCCACGGCAGGCGTTGGCCTGCGTCGTGGCCCGCTACAAGGCTGCCGGGTTGGTGCCGGTGGTGGCGACCGAGCTGGAATTTTTCCTGATCGACGATTCCGGCAGGCATTTGCGGGTCGCGCCAAGCCCGCGTTCCGGCAAGCGCCGGACAGGCGGAGAGGTGCTTAGCCTGCGGGCGTTGGACGCGTTCGACCAGTATTTCTCGAGCCTCTACGACGCCTGTGAAACGATGGATATACCCGCCGATACCTCGATTTCCGAGGCCGGGCCGGGGCAGTTCGAGATCAACCTGATGCATCAGGCCGATCCGATGAAGGCGGCAGACGATACTTGGCTGTTCAAGATGCTGGTGAAGGGAGTGGCGCGGTCCTATGGCTTCGCCGCCAGCTTCATGGCCAAACCCTATGACGCATGGCCGGGCAGCGGGATGCATATGCATTTCTCGATCCTGACCGAGGATGGACGGAACATCTTCGACAATGGCGGCGAAGAGGGAACCGAGCAGTTGCGCCATGCCGTCGCCGGCTGCCTGCGTGCCATGCCCGGCTCGACCTTGCTGTTTGCACCGCATGAGAATTCCTATGACCGGCTGGTGCCGAACGCCCATGCGCCTACCGGCATAGGCTGGGCTTACGAAAACCGGACGGCCGCGATCCGCATCCCGTCCTCATCCCCCAAGGCTCGCCGGATCGAGCATCGGGTGGCGGGGGGCGATGTTAACCCCTACCTCACGATTGCTGCGATTCTTGGTGCGGCGTTGGACGGGATCGAGGACCGGCTTGAGGCGCCCGCTCCGTTCAAGGGCAACGCCTATGACAAGAACCTGGACCAGCTTCCCGGCGATTGGGGATCAGCGATCGAGGCTTTTGACAAATGCCCCGAAATCCGGCGCATTTTTCCCGAGCACCTGATCGACAATTACTTGATGACCAAGCGGCAGGAACTGCATTACATGGCCGAACTGACCGACGAAGAAACGGTCGAATTATATCTGGACACGGTCTGAGAGGCTGAAGCCGGAAAGCTTTCCGGCTTCAGATTATTGCTTGTCTTTCGGCTGGTCATCCACGGCCAGGGCATCTTCCTGCGCATCGCCTGTGATCCCCTCGGGACGGCCGACGAGAACGAAACGCAGCTCATCGGAATGTAGCAGGCGCTTCGCCACACGCTGAACGTCATCCGCTGTCACCGCTTCAACCTGCTCGTTGCGGGTATTGGGGTAATCGGGGGGAAGGCCAATCAACTGCATCCCCGCAAGGATCGAGGCGATCTTGCGGTTTCCGTCGAAACGCAAGGGGTATTCGCCGGTCAGGTAGGTCTTGGCATCGGTCAGCTCCTGCTGCGTCACGCCTTCTGCCGCCATGTGGTCCCATTCCTGCCGGATCAGCTCAATCGCCTGCTTGACCGTGTCATTGGAGCCGGCCATGCCGCCTTGCCATGTCTGCCCGTAAATCCCGGTCGCCAGCCCGGTGCCGATTCCATAGGTTAGCCCACGCTTTTCCCGGATTTCCTCCATCAGGCGAGAACTGAAACCTCCACCGCCAAGGATGTGGTTCGCCACATAGGCCGCGAAATAATCGGGATCATCGATGGGAAGTCCCGGACCGGCAAAGCTGACTATGGTCTGCGGGCTGTTCCAGTCGACTACGGAGACACCGCCGGTCAATTGCAACTCTGCCTGCTCCGGAAGGGGGGCGGTGCCTTTCTCGGGCAGACCGCCAAGGATCTTGTCCAAGAGCGGGCCAAGTTCCTCGGCGCTGATATCACCCGCAGCACCGATAACGACACGGTCGCGCGCCAGGACGCGGTTCTTTGCAGCCACCAGATCCTTGCGGGTCAAATTCGCCACGGATCTGGCGGTGCCATTGGTCGAGCTTGCATAGGGATGATCGCCCCATGCCTGCCGAGCCATCTCTTTGGCCGCGATGGCCTGCGGATCGGTGCCTTCGGATTTGATGACGGCTTGCACCTGCGCCCGAACCCGCTCGACCGCGCTGTCGTCGAAACGCGGCTGCGACAGTGCCTGCGCCAGCAGATCACCGGCCTCGTCACGGTTTTCCGTCAAGGTCCGCATCGAAATATTCAGCGAATCGTCTCCGACATCGAAGCCGAAATTCGCGCCCAGGGCTTCGACCGCCTGCGCGAATTCGGTGGCATTCCGCTTGCCCGCGCCTTCTTCCAGCGTGGCGGTCATCAGGTTGATGGCACCGCGCTTCTTGGGATCATCCAGGCTTGCACCACCCTTGAAATCCAGACTCAGCGAAACGAAGGGGATCGAGTGATCCTCGACCAGCCAGGCCTTGATGCCGCCGGGTGATGTCACCTCCTGGATGTCGATGGCATGGGCCGGCACGGCGAGGACAGCGAAGAAAAGAGCGATGGCAGCACGGATCATTCTTGCACCTCGGGCTTGGCGGCATCTTCGACGGCAGGTCGCGCCGGTGGTGGTCCGGATGCGCCCGCAGGCGTTGCGGATGGCGTGGAAGCCGCCGTTTCCGTGTCAGACCGAGCGTCATCCTCAGCAGGCAAGAGCCAGCCGGTGACGTTGGCCTTGCTGTTCAACAAGGTTTGTGCGGCCTTGCTCACATCCTCGGCCGAAACCGAGGCAAGGATATCGGGCCAATCATTCACATCCTCGATGGTGAGGCCGGTCGCAAGGCCCTGACCATAATCATAGGCGCGTCCATGCGCCGAGTCGCGGGCATAGATCTGCGCGGCGCGAATACGGGTTTTCACCCGTTCGAGATCATCCGCATCCGGACCGTTCTCGATAAATTTCGCCAGCACATCGTCCAGCATGGCCTCGGCCTTCTCGGGTTCGATCCCCTCCGCGGGCACCATGGACAGGGTGAATGTGGTCTGATCGACCGCCAAACCGTCGTAACCGGCGCCGACCCATAATGCCTTGCCGGGAATCGCCAGCTCCTGCCCCAGGACCGATGTCTGCATCGAACCGCCCAACAGTTCAGCCAGAACGGTCAGCGCCGCGGCGGTTTTCTGGTCGTCGGGATTGCGCTCCGACGCCAGATAGCTGCGCACCAGGCGAGGCTGGGCGACCCGCGCGTCATGCATTTCCATCCTGCGGGGAGAGTTCTGCTGCGGTTCCTGCGGACGCATCCGGGGTTCGGCCTCGCCCTTCGCCGGGATGGGGCCGTAATACTCCTCGACCAGTTCCCGCGCCTTTTCGGTGGTAACATCGCCCGCGAGGATCAACACCGCATCGTTGGGAGCATAATGCTCGTCATACCAGTCGATGGCGTCCTCGCGGGTCAACCCCATCATCTCGGCTCGCCAGCCGATCACCGGGCGGCCATAGGGATGGTTGTAGTACTGCACCGCATTGCGTTCCTCGGCAAAGAGGGCGCGCGGATCGCTGTCGATCCGCTGTGCACGCTCTTCCAGCACCACCTGCCGTTCGGCCTGCCAGTCATCCTCGCCGATCTTCAGGTTGGCCATGCGGTCGGCTTCCATCTCCATGATCAGGGGCAGGCGGTCGCTGGCAATGCGTTGAAAATAGGTAGTGTAGTCGTAGGAGGTAAAGGCGTTATCCATGCCGCCATTGGCCGTCACGGTTTTGGACAGTTCCCCCGGCTCGAGCTTGTCGGTGCCCTTAAACATCAGATGCTCGAGATAATGGGCGATGCCGGACTTGCCGGGCTGCTCGTCGGCCGAGCCGATCTTGTACCACAGCATCTGCACCACGACCGGGGCGCGATGATCTTCGATCACGACGGTTTCAAGTCCGTTCGGCAGGGTGAAATGGGTGATTCCCTCGGGCATCTCGGCGAGACTCGGTGGCGCGGTCAGCAACAGCGCCATCGTGGCGGACAGGACGGGGCGACGCATGTTCGAGACGATCTCCTCTATTGCGAGAGGAACCTGACCCGAGGGGAAGGCGGGCGCAAGTCTCCCCCGGGGTCACCTGTCGACAAAGTGATCCGGTTGCGCCGGCTGTACGCGACAAGCTGATCGGATCTCGGCATTCACCATCTACAGTACATAGCGCGACAAATCGGTCGATTGCGCCAGCTCGCCCAGGTTTTCATCGACATAGGCTGCATCGACGCTGATCGTTTCACCGTTCTTGTCGGGCGCTGCGAAAGACAATTCCTCGAATACCCGCTCGATCACGGTATAAAGTCTGCGCGCGCCGATATTCTCGACCGAGGCGTTCACTTCGGCGGCGATACGGGCAAGTGCGGCGATTCCGTCATCGGTAAAGCTGACCTCAACGCCCTCCGTTGCCATCAGCGCAGTGTATTGCCGTGTCAGCGCGTTGTCGGTCTCGGTCAGGATACGGATGAAATCCTCTTCGCTGAGTGCCCTGAGCTCGACCCGGATCGGCAGACGCCCCTGCAATTCGGGAAGCAGATCGGAAGGCTTGGAGACATGGAAGGCGCCAGAGGCGATGAACAGGATATGATCGGTCTTGACCGGGCCGTATTTGGTGCTGACCGTTGTGCCTTCGATCAGTGGCAAGAGGTCGCGCTGCACCCCCTCGCGGCTGACATCGCCGCCTCGCGCATCGCTGCGCGCGCAAACCTTGTCGATCTCGTCGACAAAGACGATCCCGTTCTCCTGCACCGATTCCAGCGCGGCGGCCTTGACGACCTCGTCGTCCAGCAGCTTGTCGGCCTCTTCGGCGATCAGCAGGTCATAGCTTTCCGCCACCGTAACCTTGCGCCGGACGCGCCGCCCGCCAAAGGCCTTCATCAGACCCGACAGGTCCATCATCCCGCCCATGGCCGCCCCCGGTTGTCCCGGGATTTCCATCCCTCCCAGAGGGTTAGAGTTGTCCTGCAGTTCCAGTTCAATCACCGTGTCGTCGAGCGCGCCGTTTTTCAGTTTGTCGCGGAACATCTGTCTGGTGCCGTCGCGCGCGCCTTCCCCGGCAAGAGCCTCGATCACACGTTCTTCGGCCGATTGATGTGCCCGCGCCTTGACTTCCTCCCGCATCCGCTCCCGCGTATCGACAATCGCCGAGTCGGCCAGATCGCGGATAATCTGTTCGACATCGCGCCCGACATAGCCGACCTCGGTGAACTTGGTGGCTTCGACCTTGATGAAGGGCGCATTGGCCAATTTCGCCAGCCGCCGGCTGATCTCGGTCTTGCCGACCCCGGTGGGACCGATCATCAGGATATTCTTGGGATAGACCTCGTCACGCAGATCGTCGCCCAGTTGCTTGCGCCGCCAGCGATTGCGCAGCGCCACCGAGACGGCACGCTTGGCGTCTCTCTGACCGATAATGAAGCGATCCAGCTCGGATACGATCTCGCGCGGTGTCAGGTCGGTCATTGCTCTGCCTATATTGCTTCTTCTTCATTCAAATATCCCGGGGGTGAGGCCCGTCAGGGCCGAGGGGGCGGCGCCCCTTATCCACCGATCGTCTCAACTGTCAGGTTTCCGTTTGTGTAAACGCAGATATCGGCCGCGATGGCCATCGCCTTGCGGGCAATCGTTTCGGCGTCGTGATCGCTTTCGATCAATCCTCGCGCCGCCGCCAATGCGAAATTCCCGCCCGATCCGATCGCGGCGATATCATGTTCCGGTTCCAGCACATCGCCTGCGCCGGTCACGACATAAAGCTGGTCTCCATCCGTCACGATCAGCATTGCCTCCAGGTTGCGCAGATATTTGTCGGTGCGCCAATCCTTGGCCAGTTCAACACAAGCACGCTGCAATTGCCCCGGCGCGGCTTCCAGTTTCTTTTCCAGCCGCTCCAGGAGAGTGAACGCATCGGCGGTCGATCCCGCGAAACCCGCGACCACCTCGCGCCCGCCGGGATTGAGGCGTCGCACCTTGCGCGCCGAGCCCTTCATCACCGTCTGACCGACGCTGACCTGACCGTCGCCCGCGACCACGACCTTGCCGCCTCGCCGTACCGCAAGGATCGTCGTGCCATGCCATCCTGGAAATCTGTCTTCCGTCATCCGGGCCTCCGTCGTTTCGGGTCAGATATGGGTGCGGGTGCGGCTTCGCAACCCGTTGCTACCGCATGAAGGTCGAATTAGCTTGCAATGCATGAGCGCGCCACTGCATCTGCACATATATCTCCATCATCCGGTCCTGCAAACGGTTCGGGCAGGAAAGCTGGGCTTTATCAATCGGCTAACCGGGCTTCTGAAAAGCCGGGGATGGCAGATCGAGGTGCATAAGTCGGGGGACCAGGCAAGGGCGCAGGCGCCGCGCCGTCCGGGCTATGCGCTGTTCAACATGGAAAAACCGACCCATCCGCAGGCGCTCACCTTCAGGCTGGCCTATCATTATCCTTTCTGGCGGTTGGAGCGGATGGCAGAGCGCTGGCGCTGGCCGGTGGCTCGGGCGCGGTTCGACCCGGCCCGGCTTGATCCGGAGGCCGCCCGGGATTTCGCCGCCCGCCTGTGCAAGCGGGTTTTGCCGGGACCGGAGCCACGACAAGGGGACCATGTGCTGATCCCGCTACAGGGACGCATCCGGCAGCAACGATCATTTCAGACCATGAGCCCGATCGAGATGATCGAGACCGTCGCGCGAACGGGACGGCCGGCAGTCGCGACCTTGCACCCGAATGAAACCTATGACGACGCGGATCGAGCCGCACTGCATGCGTTGTCGGATCGTTTTCCGAATCTGACGATTGGGGGGGATACCGTCAGCCTGCTGCGTGATTGCGCTTTCGTGGTTGCGCAAAACAGTGCGGTTGCCTTCAATGGCTATATATTGGGTAAACCGGCAGTGCTGTTCGGGCAGGTCGATTTTCATCACATCGCTCTCAATGTCGCCGAACTAGGCGCGGAAGAGGCCTTGGCCCGCGCGCCGCAGCATCGTCCCGATTTCGCGGCCTATCTGGACTGGTTCCTGCGACAAGGCAGCCTGAACATGATGGCACCCGATGCGGATGAGCGCTTGCTGGAGGCGATGAGAACCGGCGGGTGGCCAGTGTGAAACTCGATCGCCGTCATGGTGGGGGCGGGGAGTTAAGGAAGGGGAGGAGGAATGATGCCGGATAAAGCTGAAAACGAACGGGCGGTTCGTATCCCGCGAGAGATTTGGGGATCCGGGCGGGATCCCTGGCATGGACATTTGGAGGGGGCTCAGATCGATGCCGGGATCACGGTGCTGTTCTATGCCAACAATACGCCCGGCAAGGGGCCCAAATGGCATGTGCATCCCTATGACGAGTTATTCGTCATCAGGAAAGGCCGTGCGCTCTTCACCATCGGTGATCGCAAGATCGAGGCCAATGAGGGTGATGTCCTGCTCGGTCCTCGCGATGTGCCGCACAAATTCCACAATCTCGGGCCGGGACGTCTGGAAACCATGGATGTTCATCACAGCCCAAGATGGATTCAGACGGACCTGCCCGATCCCGAATTGGACGCAGAAACCGATGGGTAACCATTGATAACGGCAGTCAGCTGCCCAGAGAATTCTCGGGGCGGCTGATGACGCGGATCAGACGCTTTCGTCGATCCAGCTTTTCAGCGCGGCCTTCGGGGCTGCGCCCATGCGGTTCGAGATGACTTCGCCATCCTTGAACATGAACAGCGCCGGGATGCCGCGCACGCCAAGAGCCGCAGCCTGCTCCGGGTTCTCGTCCACGTTCACCTTGACCACTTTCAGCTTGCCGGCATATTCGTCCGACAGTTCTTCCAATGCGGGGCCGATCTGCTTGCATGGCCCGCACCATTCAGCCCAGAAATCGACGATGACCGGGGTGTCGGCCTTGCGGACTTCGTTGTCGAAGTCGGTGTCATTCACATGCACGGTAGCCATGTTTGATGCTCCTTGGAGGGCGTGGGCCGGAGGGTCCGGCGGGAAGGGTTCTTCCAACAGCTATGGACGCAAGGTCTCGTGGTCAAGAGCTTCCATCACCTCATCCAACAGCGGGTCGGGCAATGTCATCAGGCTGCGCGCAGAGGTCCACAGGATGGCAATACGGATCGCCCGGCGGGGATAGATCAGCCGCAAGGCCGCACGATATGCCGCCATCTGGCGCAGGATGCCGGTCGGCGTGGTTTCGGGTCCCGCCGGGACTTCGGCGTTGGATTTAAAGTCTATCGCCAGAACTTCATGCTCTTGCACGACCAGACGGTCAATGGTGCCGTGCAGGGTGCCGATGTCCGGAACCGGCGCTGTCAGTCCAACCTCGCGCAGGATCGCCGCGTCGTGAGGCGGGTCCATCACCTCGGCCAGTTCCGGAGCCTCGATCACCCCACGCGCCTCGGCAATCAGAGCTTCGATCTCGTTCTGATCCGGTAAACCGCCCTCGGCCCCGGCAAGTGCCGCCCTTGCAAGTTCAGGCCATTCTCCTGCGGGCGAGCCCGGCAAATGCTCCAGCAGCAGATGCAGCCTTGTGCCGCGCAGCATGGCGGCGGCCGGATCGGCATCTTCCATCGGAGCCCCCAGCACCTTGGCGCCGCCAAGCGATGTCGCCGGGACAGGCCGGGGCGGTCGGGAGGGCGCCGCCGCCCGGCGCTTGCTCCACTCGGGCAGCGTGATCGCCGATGTGGGTGGCGTATCCGTTTCTACTGCCTCGTCGGGCCAAGCGCCCATGGACAGGCGCAACCCGGTTCCGAGCCCGTCGATCTCGATATCGCTGCGTGTCAGTTCGGCGCGGCCCGCCCCTTCGCTGATCATGCCGTGCCAGCTTTCGAGACCGGTTCCCGTTTCCCCTGCCGCTGCCACGATCAGCCAGCTTTCGGCCCGCGTCATGGCGACATAGAGAAGCCGCCGCCGTTCTTCCTCTTGCCGCTGTGATTGGGCAGCGACGGCTTCGGCCACGGGCTCAGGGCGTTCCAATGCATTGCCGCGCCATGTCTGCATATCCGCGACCCGGACGGTGCGAGCGCGGCTATCGGTGCGGCGCTTTTGTGTCTCGGGCAGGATCACCACCGGGCTTTCCAGCCCTTTTGACCCATGCACCGTCATGATTCGGATCAGCCCGCCCGAGCCGCCGGGAAGCTGGCGTTTGACCTCGATTTCATCGCCGGACAGCCAGACAAGGAAGCCGGTCAGCGAAGGCGGCTCGACCGTCTCATAGGCCAGCGCTTGCGACAAAAGCTCGTCGATGCCGTCCTCGGCCTCGACGCCTAATCGGGCCAGCAGGGCATTGCGGCCGCCATGCCGGGTCAGAAGACGCGAGATCAGGTCATAGGGGCGGACATAGTCGGCATGGTTCAGAAGGTCGTTCAGAATGTCCGATGCCTGCCGGTGGTCGGATACGCGCAACTTTTCCCAGAGATAGGTGCGCCCACGCCCATATGCGAGACGATAAAGGTCGTCCTCGGACAGCCCGAACAATGGCGAGCGCAGGGCGGCGGCCAGCGACAGGTTGTCCTCGGGCGTGGCCAGCACCGACAGCGTTGCGGTGATGTCGCGCACGGCAAGCTCGGCAGCCAGCTTGAGCCGGTCGGCCCCGGCCACGGGCAGGTTCAACGCCTTGCATTCGCGGATCAGTTCCTCGAACAGGCCCGAGCGGCGCTGGACAAGGATCTGGATATCGCCGGGGCCGATGGCGCGGACCCGTTCGGACTTGGGATCAAAGATGGGCGTGCCGATCATCGCCTTTATCTGCCTGGCGATGGCACGCGCCAGCAGCGTGTTGGCGGCATTCTCGGCCGGGGCATCGACCGGCTCGGTCCAATCACCACGCTCGGGCTTGTCCGGCTCGGGGACGGGCGGCCAGATATCCACGCGCCCCGGAAGGCTGTCGCGAAATGCGATGTGACGTGGCGGGTCTCCCAATCCCTTGGCAGCGTCGCCGTGGAACACCGCGTCTACCAGCGACAGGATGGCCGGGGACGAGCGGAAGGAATGCGACAAACCACGCTGTTGCATGGGGCTCTGGATCGCCCGGAAATCATGGTCGAACAGGTCGCGCATTTCCTCGAAAACCGCGATATCGGCGCCCTGGAAGGAATAGATCGACTGTTTCGGATCACCGACCACGAACAACGTACGCGGATGAGTGCTTGCCCCTGCGCCGCTGGTGAATTCGTCGGTCAGGCTGCGAATGACCCGCCACTGCTCGGGGCTGGTGTCCTGTGCCTCATCGACAAGAATATGGTCGATGCCGCCATCCAGCCGCCAAAGCACCCATTGCGCCATGCTGGATTCCCGCAAGAGCCGGGCGGTACGGCGGATCAGGTCATCGAAATCGAGCCAGCCATGCGCCGCCTTGCGCTCCGCCAGTCGCTGCGTGAAGGCATGGGCAAAGCGGTGCAGCGCCAATGTCTTCTGCGCGATCACAAGGCCAAGCATCCTTGGCCGGATGTCCTGCACGCGCTGCATCAGCTCATCGAGATCGGGCATCAGGGATGCGCAGGGGCCATTGCGCAGATCCTTGGTCGGAATGTTGCCGATCTTCGCGGTGAAGGGCTCTTTGGCCTTTTCGCCGGTCAGCAACGTATCTGCCAGCAACCTGAACTCGGCTTGTGTCGGCGCGGACCAGTTGCCCGGTCGTAGCTTGTCGGCAAGCTTCTGATCGGTGGATTTGCCGCCCTGCAGGATCGGCACCAACGCTGCGAACAGGTCGCCCTCGCCGCCATCGAAAACCTCGGCCAGCAATGCATCCTCGTCCAACCCCGGCGGCAGGTCCAGCACCGCCCAGATCGCATCCGCATCGGGAGGGTGCTCGAAATCGGCTTCGGATAGCCCGGCCAGGAAATTGTCCAGGTTGTCACCCGAATGCAGCGCCGTTAAATCGAGGATCGCCGGGTCGCCCTCATCAGCCATCTCTTCCACGATCTCGGCGCGCAGAGCGCGGGCGCTACGGTCGTCAAGTTCGGCAAAGCCCATCGGCACCCCGGCCTCTAGCGGAAAACGCCGTAGCAGGGCCGCGCAGAAGCTGTGGATGGTTTGCACCTTCAGCCCGCCGGGCGCCTCGATCGCACGCGCGAACAGGCGCCGCGCCTCGGCAAGATCGGGATTGCCGCTTTCCCCAAGTTGCGCCAGTTCCTCCCGCAGTTCAGGTTCGGGCAACATCGCCCATTTGCCCAACCGCTTCAGAAGACGATTCTGCATCTCGGTCGCGGCGGCCTTGGTATAGGTCAGGCAGAGGATACGCTCCGGCGCGGTCCCCGCCAGCAAGAGCCGCGCCACCCGGTCGGTCAGCACCCGCGTCTTGCCCGATCCCGCATTGGCCGTCAGCCATGTTGATTTCGCCGGGTCGGCCGCCTCGGTCTGGTTGCGGGTCGCCTCATCCATGGTCGCCGACCTTCTCGGGTTGCGCGGGATCGGTCAGCGACCATTCGCCATATCGGGAGAGATGATCGTAATCACCCGCATAACTGGTCTTTTCCGGCGCGCGCATCGCGGTGAAACCGGTTTCGCCCGACAAATAGGCACCGATCAGTCGAAGGAAACCTTCCCAGTTCCGCACTTCCATTTCCAGAGAGTATTCGCGCCCATGTGTGCGGCCCTCGCCGCCCAGCTGGATATAGCGGATGCCTGCGACATCGACCGGACCAAGCGCGTCAAAGCCGCCGCGGCGCGCCATCGCGGCCTCGAGGATCAGTTGCTTGTCGAAATGCTCGATCTGCTTGTCAGAGGGCGGAGAGCCGGATTTGTAGTCGTAGATCGTCACCTGCCCGTCATTCAGCAGGTCGATCCGGTCGGGTTTGGCGGTCAGGCGGAAATCCATTCCCGCGACCGAGACCGCCCCGCGCCGTTCGATCACCTGCGGATGACCCTCGGCCAGACGGGCCAGTTCATCCGCCACGATCCGGTCGGCGATGGCTCCCATCCGGGCCTGCCAGAAGGCACGGGAGGCGGGCCAAGGCACCTCTTCTCGTAGCACATCGGCGGTGATGCGCAGGAATTCCGCGCGCAGGTGGTCAGCCGGGATGTCGGGGCTCGGGTTTGTCCTTAACAATCGCTCCACGATGCTGTGCAGGGTCTGGCCGCGCAGGGCGGCGTCGGGTTCCGGGCGCAGGGGGTTCAGCGGACGCAGCCCGAGGACGCGCTTGGCATAGACCGCGTAAGGGTCACGGATCAGCAGCGAGATATCGGTGACCGGCAATTCGCGGAATGGCGGGGCAGGTGGAACCGGGGAAGGGCGCGGCGCGGGCCGAAGCTCTCCTTCGGGGCGAGCCAGCGCCCCGGCCAGCGCCAGCCATGCCTCTCCCCGCTCTCGCATTGCGGCCAGAGCTTCCGGCCCGCGACGGTCCGGCAGGCCGGACATCAGGTTGGTGAGACGGTTCAGCCAGCGGGAGGGGATCGTCTCTGCCTCGGCATTGCGCTTGGCGCGGGTCAGGATCACCCGCTCGGCGGCGACACCCTGTTGAAAATCATGCGCCGCCAACCCGATCTGGCGCTCGGGTAGGGTCAGTCCAGCCTGCCGCCGCATCTGTCGCGACAGCCATGGATCGGGATCGAGTGGCTGCGGCCATTCGCCCTCGTTCAGCCCCGAGAGGATGACGGTGCCATGTCCTTCGGTCCGAGCGTCTCTCGGACCCCGGATGCGCAGCAATGGGTGCGGCTCGACATCGTCGCGGATCGACTGCACTTGTAATTCGTCTGTCAACAATGCCGCGAAATCCGCAGCAGGCATCGGTGGCCCTTCAGCGACATGGGCTGCCAGATGATCCAATATGGCAGCCGCCAGCCGTCCCGCCTTTTCGGTCCACAGCGCCGAATTTTCTGCGTCTCCGTCAGGTCCAGCAGCCAATGCCTCGGCCAGGCCGCGCAGATCAGCCAGTCTGTCGGGCAGGGGCCGGGGGGCATGATCGGTCTCGAACCCCGCGATCCGGTCGAGGATACCGGCCACCCATTCAGCCCATGCCCTGCGCGTCTCGTCGCCCTTGCTGGCCCAATAGCGCAAGGTGCTGCCATCGGGAAAGGCCGGACCGTGGTTGCGCAGGTGCAACTCCAGTTCACGCGCCTGAAGCCGGGCCTCGTTGGCGCCGATCACCTCCGAACCGGTCGCGGTCATGGGGTGCTTCAGCAGGATCAACAGCCGGTCGATGGTCAGTGGCTGACCGAACAGGGCCGAGATCTGGCGCAGGAAAAGCCCCTGTGCGGTCAGTTGCATCGGTTGTCCCGAGCTGTCATCGGGACGTAGATGCCATCGGTCCAATGCGGCGACCACCCGCCGGATCAATCCGCTATTGGCGGCGATCAGCGTGATCGGCTGCTCTCGTTCGGCTGCTTCGCGCATGATCAGGGCGATTGTCTCGGCCTCGCTGCGGGGCTGGTCGGCCTCTATCAGCGTAAGGCCCTCGCAGGCCGGAAGCAGATCGGGGAGCGAGGGGCCGTCGGCGATCCATTGATCGGTGACCGGAGCAGGGCGCAGCGCCAGCGAGACCAGCCGGTTCCGATCCGGAACGGGGGCTGCGCAACTGGTCCAGGCCCGCGGATAGCCTGCCGCCTGGATCAGGGGGGCAAAGCGTGCCTGCGGATGATCGTCGCCTTCCGCATCCAGCCTGTCCCAGATCTCTGGCGGCTGGTCCCAATCGAAGCCCGGAAGCACCACGGCACCGTTGGGCAATCCCGTGACCGCTTGCATGAACGTTCGTGTCGCCCCGTGTGAGCCGGTCGATCCTGCCACGATCACCGGGTCGGAAGGCAGGTTCATGCCCTTGACCCAATCGGCGGCGGCCATCTCGGCGCTGGCGCGTTGTCGGGCAGGGCGATCAACCGGTGCGCCGGTCAGATAGAATTGTGCAGCGATGCGCAGAAACCCGAGCGCGTCCTGCCAATGCCGGGCGTGATCGCCCGTATCGATGATCTCCAGGGCTTCGGGTCCACATCCCTCGGACTGCATCTCGACCATCAGTTGGGTCAGCGAACGGGCCAGTTCCGGGACCGAATGGCCCGCCGCCAGATCGGGACGCGTCCGTAAGAGCTGGTCGATCAGCCGCGCCAGTTGCAGACGCCGGGCCAGCGGCGCGACCAGCGGCCCTTGATGCGCCGCCGCACCAGCGCCAAGATCGGTAATCAGGCGCAGTTGCGGCAGGAAGAGCGGGCCATTATCGTCGAAAGCCTGTTCCAGCGCCATTCGGGTGCGGCCGGAATTGGCATAAATGGTGACGCGGGCGATGGCTTCGGGCGGCTGGCCAGCCATACGGTCGAGGAACCCTTCAACGAAGTGCTTGGCGAAAACAACGCCGGGAGGAAGTGCGAAGAGGCCGCTTTCCCACTCAGCCATCGGCCAGCACCGTCTCGGCAAGCGGGATCGTCTCGGGCCGGCCGACATCGCACCAGCCGCCTGTATGGATCATGCCGTATGCACGTCCCCCGGCGATCAGCACATCCCAGATTCGGTTCAGGGAAAAGACCTGATCTGGGATCTCTGCCAACCGCTCCGGACGGATGATATGCGCGCCAGCATAGACGAAATCGCCGCGGCGGGCGATCCGGCCAGCCGCATCCATCGAGAAATCCCCCCCGCCGACCCGTGCCGTCGCAGTCGCGATGGGCACGACGGCCAGCAATGCATCCATCCGATCGTCCCATGCCTCGCACAGTGCGGTGAGGGGATTGGGTCCGGTCCAGACAACATCGGGGTTCAGTGTCATCACCGGCCCGTCGCCCAGCAGCGGCAGTGCGTTGCGCAAGCCTCCGCCGGTGTCCAGCAGCAGGTCGGATTCGTCGCTGATGGCCACATCCTGCTTTGCCAGATGATCGGCGATCTGCTCGCCCAGGTAGTGGCTGTTGACCACGATCGGCGAGAGTTGGGCCTGCCTGCCCATCGCCAACGCGCGGTCCAGCAGAGTCTGTCCCGCGACCTCGATCAGGGGTTTGGGACGGTTGTCGGTCAGGGGCCGCATCCTTGTGCCGAGCCCGGCGGCGAAGATCATCAGGGCTGGGCGCATTGAAGGCGAATCCTTTCGATAATGTCGTCATCGGGGGCGGGCAGATCGTTGACGATCGCGGCCAGCGACGCAAGCGCGGGGTGGGAGAGATTGCGGCGGATATATCCCCAGACCCGAGGCATGAATTCCAGATAGCGAGGCTTGCCGTCGCGGATACAGAGGCGGGTGAAAATTCCGATGATGCGCAGGTTCCGCTGTGTCCCGAGCAGCGCATAGGCGGCGTGGAAACGATCCTCATCTGACCCGGTCGCCTCCAGATATCGGGATTTGCAGGCGGTTTCGATCTCGCCCGCGACATCGCGGCGGGCGTCCTGCAAGGCCGAGACCAGATCATAGGCGGGATGACAGGCCACCGCATCCTGATAGTCGATCAGGCCAAGCGGAGCATGGTTGCGCCAGATCAGGTTTTCGGCGTGGAAATCGCGCAGGCTGAGAACCGGTGGAGTATCGGCGGCAAGCTCGGCATGCAGCCGGGCAATCTCGGGGGCGATTCCAGCAGCCATCTCGGCGGAACCGCCGACCGCCTGCGGATACCATTCGGCGAACAACCCGACCTGAACGGCAAGGACCGGTCCGTCCAGGGGGACGGCGAAATCGGGAATCGGGTGGCGATGCAGGTCTATCAGGAAATCGGTGATCCGGTCATAGATCTCGGGGGCCATGTCCGGGCGGTCCTCCAGCACTCGTGCCACCAAATCGTCGCTCAAATCCTCGACCAGCAATAGTCCTGCTTGTTGATCTTCTGCGAGGATTTCGGGTGCGCCGAAACCGTGACCGCGTAACCAGCGGGTCATGGCGACGAAACGCGGCACATCGCCCGAGGGGTCGTCCATCAGAACCGCATTCCCTTCGGTTCCGATCAACCGAAAATAGCGCCGTGCCGAAGCATCCCCGGCCAATGGCTCGGCCCGTGCCTCTCCCCATCCCGCACTGGCGGTGAACAGGGTGCGCTGGATCGCCCGCTGCGTATCGGTGCCGCCGATCAGGGTGATCTCGCGCAAGGCCGGATCGGCATGATTGGCGAACGCGACGGTCATGGCCCCCTCGGGCAGCACCTCCATCCGGTCAGGCCATTCGATCAGGCAGATGGCCTTGCCCTGCGCTTCATCCAGCCCTAGCTCGTCCAGCTCCGACGGATCAGTGAGGCGGTAGAGATCGGCATGCCAGATCTCGGTTCCCATCGGGTCGTCATAGGTCTGTACCAGCGTGAAGGTCGGGCTGGGCACATCCTCGGCAGCCTCGCCCTGGCGGGCACGGATGAAGGCCCGGGCGAAATGCGTCTTGCCCGCCCCGACGGGACCGTCCAGCAGGATCGTCTGGCCGGGCCGGGCCGTGGCTGCCAGCATGCGGGCAAGGGCGGCGGTCAGGTTTTCATCGGCGATCAGGCTATGTGTTGTCATGAGCCGCTTCTACCCTGTGGAATCCGCTGTGCAAATGGCCTTTGCCATGTGAGACTGTCCAGTGGGTTGATACCGATGGAGATTACGAAATGCTGCGTACCGCCATTCTGCTGATGATGCTGGCTGGCCCGGCTTCTGCGACGCAGGAATACATCCTGCCCACCCTGTTCGACGTGACCGGGGTGGCTGCGGATGACGTGCTGAATATCCGCGCGCAGCCGAATGCCGGGGCTGAGATCGTCGGCATGCTGGCTCCGGATTCGACGAAAATCGAGGTGGTTGAAGAGACGAAGGGCTGGGGGCGGGTAAATAGCGGCGAGGCATCGGGTTGGGTCTCGATGGCCTATCTCGCCTATCGGATAGATGTCTGGGAGGATGGCGAACTGCCCGATGGTTTCCGCTGTTACGGGACTGAGCCCTTCTGGGGGCTGGAACGGCAGGGCGATCAGTTGCTTCTGAGCCGTCCCGACTCGGAGGACGACGCGAGGCCGATTCAGACAGTACTGGGAACCGGGGTGTTTCGCGATCCGATGCGGGCGGTCGTGGCCGAGGGGATGACGGTGACCTCGACGCGGGCCATTTGCTCGGACGGAATGTCGGACCGGCTTTTCGGGCTTGAGGCGCATGTGATCCTGCATGGCGACAAGCCCGCGATGCTGTCTGGCTGCTGTTCGATCCAGCCGTGATCGTCGGGCTTTCGCGTTCCGCGAAGGCTGGGGCTCTGCCCCAGACCCCGGGATACTTGCATGAAGAAGAAGGGAGTGGCTTGCCTGGATGGTCCGCGAAGGAGCTAACCCAACCCCAGCACATCCGCCATGTCGTATTCGCCCGGCCCCTTGTCCTGTCCCCACAGGGCGGCGCGGATGGCGCCGCGGGCGAATATGCCGCGGTCGGTGGCGAGATGGCGCAGCACGATACGCTCACCCGCCCCGGCAAAGATCACGTCATGCTCACCCACCACGTCTCCGCCACGGATGGCGGAAAAGCCGATGCTGCCCGTTTCGCGCGCACCGGTGATGCCCTCACGCGCTGGAACCCGCAGATCGGCCAGTTTGGCGCCGCGCCCCTCGGCGGCGGCCTCGCCCAGCATCAGGGCGGTGCCCGACGGAGCGTCGACCTTGTGGCGGTGATGGGCCTCGACCACCTCGATATCCCAGTCCTCGCCCAAGGCGGCGGCGACCTTGCGGGTCAGGCCGAGTAGCAGGTTCACGCCAAGGCTCATATTGCCCGCGCGGATGATCGGGGCATGGCGGGCGGCGGCTTTCAGATGCGCCAGATCGGCTTCCTCCAGCCCGGTCGTGCCGATCACATGCACGGCGCGAGCCTGCGCGGTCAGCTCGGCGAAGGCCACCGTCGCTGCGGGGGAAGTGAAGTCGATCACAGCTTGTGCCCGCGCGATCTCTGTCACGGCATCGTCGCTGACGGTCACACCGGCGGGGGCTCCGCCCATCGCCTCGCCGATATCGCGGCCGATCCAGTCATGCCCCGGACGTACCAGTGCGCCGACCAGCTTGGCCTGATCGCTTTCCAGAAGCAGCCGGATCAACATCTGCCCCATCCGGCCCGATGCGCCCGTCACCACGATTCCCGGCAACCCGGCTTCTGCCTTTCCACTATCACTCATCTGTCACCCCCATGCTTTCTTGCGTCATATCCCGTTGCTTTGCCATCCGCGACCCCCTACATCGGGACGCATGGCACAGAACCGCTTTTCTCATGGTAAGGGCCCGTCACAGCGACAGCTGCGCGTGGGCGAATTGATCCGGCGCACACTCTCTGACGTGCTTTTGCGCGCGGATGTGCATGACCCGGACCTGAACCGTCATTCGATCACCGTGGGCGAGGTGCGCACCTCGCCCGATTTGAAGGTGGCGACGGCCTTTGTTCTGCCCCTTGGCGGGTACGAGGCCGAAGAGGCGCTCGAGGCTCTGCGGCGCAACGCGCCAGAACTTCGGCACCTCGTCGCCAAGGAAATGACGCTGAAATACGCGCCGCAACTGCGCTTTCAGCTGGACGAGACCTTTGATCGCATGGACGATACGCGCCGCATCTTTGCCGATGAACGCGTTCGCCGCGATGTCGAGGCCCCGGATGACGATGAAGCCTGACCTGCAGCGCCGGCTTGGCGTTGCAGCGGGAATGGTGCTGGCGATGTCACTGCCCGCCGCTGCCGCCGAGTGCGGCAAGATGAGCCATGACGGCAATGGCTATGTCGTCTGCGAGGTCCCGGCAGAGCAGGAATCCGCGCTGAAGCTGTGGCAGGACGGGGCGGATGGCAAGCCACTGCGCAATTTCGGTAATGTCCGCAAGACGCTTGGCGAGGGCGAGAGCCTGTCCTTCGCGATGAATGCCGGGATGTTCCATCCCGATTATCGCCCTGTCGGCTTGCTGATCGTCGATGGCGAGGAATTGTCGCCCATCACCACCGCGGCGGGCGGCGGCAATTTCGGGATGCTGCCGAATGGCGTATTCTGCACCGGTGGTGCCAGACCGTTTCAGGTTATCGAAAGCCGGGCTTTCGCCGAGGCCCGGCCGGAGTGTCGGCTGGCGACACAATCCGGGCCGATGCTGGTGATCGATGGCGATCTGCATCCGCGTTTCCTGGTCGATTCGGACAGCCGTTATGTTCGCAACGGCGTGGGCATCTCGCCCGATGGGCAAAAGGCATGGTTCGCGATCTCGGACCGGCCAGTGACCTTCCACGAATTCGGTCGGCTGTTCCGTGACGGGCTGGGCGTGCGCGATGCGCTCTATTTCGATGGCTCAATCTCGCGGCTTTATGCGCCGGGGGTGAACCGGGCGGATTTCGGGCGCAGTCTGGGGCCGATCATCGGGCTGGTGGAAAGCGCCGGTTGACGGGCGGAGGCCTCGGGGCTATGCCCTCGGCCTTCCAATTCGCGAGGTTCCGATGGCACGCAAGAAGGGCCGCAACATCAATGGCTGGCTGATCGTGGACAAGCCCGCGGGCGTGACCTCGACTTCGGTCGTGAACAAGCTGCGTTGGGCGCTGGACGCGAAAAAGGCGGGCCATGCGGGGACGCTGGATCCCGATGCCACCGGGGTTCTGGCCGTGGCCCTGGGCGAGGCGACCAAGACCGTCAGCTACATCACCGACGCGCTGAAATGCTATGATTTCACGGTGAATTGGGGCGCGGAAACCACCACCGACGACGCATCCGGAGAGGTGGTCCGCCGCTCGGATATCCGCCCGGAGGCAGCGCAGATAGAGGCCGCGCTGGCAGGGTTCACGGGCGAGATCATGCAGGTCCCCCCGGCCTATTCGGCGGTCAAGCTGGATGGCGAGCGCGCCTATGACCTGGCGCGCGAGGGCGAAGAGGTCGAACTGGCCGCCCGCCCGCTCTGGGTCGAAAGCCTGTCCTTGATCGAGGCGGATGGCGGTACCGCGCGGCTGGAAATGGTCTGCGGCAAGGGCGGCTATGTACGCTCCATCGCTCGTGATTTGGGGCGTGAACTCGGATGCCTGGGTCATGTCGCCGGGCTGCGCCGGATCTGGTCCGGGCCGTTCGATGTCGAGGACGGCGTGGCTTTCGAGCGTATCGACCGCGAGGCGCAGGCATGGCTGGAAGAACGGCTGCTGCCGCTGGAAACCGCGCTGGAGGACATGCCGATGCTGCGGGCCACACCTGACGGCGCGCGCCGCATTCGGAACGGCAATCCGGGCGAAGTGACGGGCACCGCCGAATGGGGGCAGGCAGTTTGGGTCAGCGACGCGGAAGGGCCGGTCTGCATCGGGCGTTACCAGGGCGGCACGGTCCAGCCCGAGCGCGTGTTCAACCTGTAGACCGCAGTGGGACCGGCTGCCTCACGATCAGCCCTTCTTCTTCATGAAAAATATCCCGGGGAGTCGCGCGGTACGCGCGGCGGGGCAGAGCCCCATCTGTCGCCGGCCTGTTTCCACAATCCATCATCCGGGCCTGCGAATGCCCAGGAACGGCCCGTCGCCTGCCGCGTCGATCCGGGCGATGGCGTCGGGGATGCTTTCCCGGATCACCGCCATTTTCCATGCGGTGGCGTGGATCATCAGATCGGCCGACATCGCCAGCGCGACATGACCCGGCCAGAACAGCAGATCCCCGCGCCGGATCTCTGATGCTTCGGGAAATGCGTCGCGCTGCAGGTCGCTGTCTCCGGGGCAGGGGATGCCGCAAGCGGTCAGGGCAATCTGCACCAGAGCCGAGCAATCCAGCCCCGAACGGCTGTTGCCGCCCCACAGATAGGGCGTGCCCAACAGCGTTTCCGCGATCTCGACTGGATCATCGGCAGGCCGGTCGCCGATATGCGAAAGGGGCACGTAACCGCCGGTGACAAGGCGGGCGAAGCGCCCCTCGGTCCCCTCGACCGCCAGCCTTGCACCGATAGAGAGCATACATGTTTCGGGCTGTTTCATGTCGGCGGCGGGGTAAAGATGGGTTGCCGGTGCCGTCACGCGATGAGTGATCGGGGGTAGATCGTGGCCGAGCACCTTTTCGGGCAGCCATCCGCAATAGCCGTCCAGCGCGGCCTGCACGAAAGCCCATCCGTCGCGGCGCTCGATAATTATCAGATCGGCGCCGAAAATCACCTGCCGGTCGCGGCGTCCGCCGGGCGCGGTCATCAGATCGGCAAGCGGCGCGGCCATCCGCGCAGGCTCTCCGGTGGTGTATTCCGGGCGGTCGAGCTTGCCGCGCAGGCTGTCGAGCGCAACCCGCTCGGTCGCGGCGGTCAGGCGGCGGTCATGGCTCATTTCACAAGATCGGGCAAAGCGGAAAGGATGGCGCGCGCGCCCTGACCGACCCCACCCTTTGGGCGTCCGGGCGCGGCGGTGGGTTGCCAGCCATAGATATCCAGGTGGACATAGCGCCCCGCCCCCTCGGCAAAGCGGCGCAGGAACAGTGCGGCGGTGATCGAGCCCGCCATTCCGCCTGAAGGCGCATTGTCCAGATCGGCGATCGCGGGTTCGATCATCGTCTCGTAGGGTTCCCAGAAAGGCATGCGCCAAAGCGGATCCCCCGCAGTCATCGAGGCCGCCGAGATCGCCTGCGCAGTGGCGTCGTCATCGCAGTAGAAGGGCGGGATATCGGGGCCAAGAGCCACCCGCGCCGCACCAGTCAGGGTGGCCATGGAGATCATCAGATCCGGGCTCTCCTCGGCCCCCAGGGTCAGCGCATCGGCCAGCACCAGCCGCCCCTCGGCATCGGTGTTGTTCACCTCGACGCTCAGCCCCTTGCGGCTGCCCAGAACGTCGCCGGGACGGAAGGCATTGCCCGCGATGCTGTTCTCGACCGCCGGGATCAGCACGCGCAGCCGCCATCCCTGCGCCGCGCCGGTCCCCGCCAGCATCTTGAGCAGGCCCAGAACGGTTGCGGCGCCGCCCATATCCTTTTTCATCAGCCCCATCGAGGCGGCGGGCTTGATGTCCAGTCCGCCGGTGTCGAAGCAGACACCCTTGCCGACCAGCGTCAGCATCGGACCGCTTCCCCCAAGGCGGATGTCGATCAGGCGGGGTGCCTGCTCGGCCGCGCGACCGACCGCATGGATCATCGGAAGGTTGGATTTCAGCAAGGCGTCGCCGGTGGTTACCTCGACACTGGCGCCGATCTCGTTGGCCAGCTTGCGGGCAGCGGCTTCAAGCTGTTTCGGGCCCATGTCGCTGGCCGGGGTGTTGATCAGGTCGCGAGTCAGGAATTCGCCCGCCGCGATGGCCTGAATCCGCTCGGCGTCCACATCATCGGGACAGACGAGGCGTGCTTCCTGCGGGGAACGGCCCTTGTAGCGAGTAAAGCGGTATTGCCCCAGAAGCCAGCCGAGCGCAGCCTCGTCCGTGCTGAAACCGTCGGGCAAATCCGCCAGTCGCCATTCTCCCTTGGGCAGCGCGGCGGCGGCGCGGGCAAAGGCAAAGCGTTCACGGCGAGCATGGGCAGGATCGCCAAGCCCGAACAAAGCCCCGGCCAAGCCCCCACCCGCAGCGGGCAACAAACAGATTTCTCCGGTCTTGC
The DNA here is from genome assembly GCF_028553805.1 of Paracoccus saliphilus. Taxonomy (NCBI): domain Bacteria; kingdom Pseudomonadati; phylum Pseudomonadota; class Alphaproteobacteria; order Rhodobacterales; family Paracoccaceae; genus Paracoccus; species Paracoccus saliphilus. The sequence continues at coordinate 259,646 of NZ_CP067140.1, forward strand.
CTGTAAAGCCGCAGGCAGCGGGCCAGTCGCCTGCTTCGGCCTCGGGCGGGATCTCGGCGTCTTTCGTGACTGGCCATATCGGCAGAGCCTGATCCGATGAGGAAGCGAATTCGAGCGGCATGATGGGTTCCTTCGTCGATTGGCCGCCAGACTACATGTTGACGAAGTCTTCGCAAGACGGGGGCTCAGCCGATCTCGCTGTTGTCCCGGATCATGGCAAGCGAGTGGTCTCCCACCCTGATCAGCCGGGCCCGGACCGCGTCAAGGGCCGTGTGGTTGCGCTGTTCGACGCAATCCCCAAGGTTTTGCGCAACCGCTGCCAGTACTGGCAGGCCGACCCGCCAGGCCAGCCGAGCCAATACATCCGCATGGGCCACGGCATTCGCGAAATCCTTGTCGGTCAGCGCCTTGTCGGTCGCCGTCAAGGTCGCCCCAAGCTGTTCCAGTGATTGCCCGATTACGTTCCGGGCAGTCCGTTCGCCCAATTCGTTGACGATATCCGACATTCGACGCTTGTCGATGCTTACGGGTTCGGACAAGGGCAGGGCCTTTACATGTGCCATGCAGGCGTCTCCAGGATGTTACGAACCCGTATCGGCTTCCTTGGGGCCGTTTCGGGTTCGGCGATGACGAACGCACCGCGCCGCGGCCGATCCGGGTATCGCGATGATTTCCACGAAGAATTGCCACCGAAAGCTTAAGGAAATTGTCGCTCCGAACAGGGAATTTGCGTGAAATTGTAGACAAGTCGTGTCGAGCCGGACGATTCCTGCGCATGGAGTGTCTGCATCCTTGTTTCATGGCCATGACAGGGCAGATCTTGTCGTTGGGGCTATGTAACGCGCGCAGGCAGTGTACGCTCTGTGTACAGGTTGTGCACGCGCGGTGTACGGATGTCACAGCGAAAAAGCCTTTAATTACAATCCTAAACGCCCGTATTGACTCAAGTGTTGCACTTTCCGCCGCACGCTCCCGTTGCGCGGTTCACGGGAAAGGGGTCTCACGGTGTAAAATGCCTCTCGAATTTCGTTAGAATGACGCTTATCAAGCCGAGAACTTGCGAAAGGTCAGCCATGTCCAACGTTCGTCCCCTGCCGCAATATCTGATCAGCCGCTATCACGGCTGGAAAGCCACCGCCTATGCTGAAAACAGCGCATGGTATCGGCGATTGGCCGATGACGGCCAACGGCCACGGGCGATGGTGATTTCCTGCTGCGATTCGCGGGTGCATGTCACCAGCATCTTCGGGGCCGATTCGGGCGAGTTCTTCATCCACCGCAATATCGCCAACCTCGTGCCGCCTCATGCGCCTGACGGGCAGCAGCACGGCACCTCGGCGGCGGTCGAATTCGCCGTGACGGCCCTGCATGTGGCGCATCTGATCGTCGTGGGGCATACCAGTTGTGGCGGGGTGGCCGGGTGTCACGCGATGTGCTCGGGGCAAGCGCCCGAACTGGAAGAGAAATCCAGCTTCGTCGGCCGCTGGATGGATATCCTGCGTCCGGGTTACGAGCGGGTAAAGGACCTCCCCGAAGACGAGCAGGTCAAGGCGCTTGAACGCGAGGCGGTCCTGGTCTCGATCGAGAATCTGATGACATTTCCCTTCGTGCAATCCGCTGTCGAAAGCGGTGAACTGTCGTTGCACGGCCTGGTTCACGACATCCGCGAGGGCACCTTGTGGCAAGCCGAAGACGGGGGAAAGCGCTGGATAGCGGTCTGATACCAAGCGGATTGCGGCGAAGCGTTGCTGTCTGCAGGTTCCGCGAAGCGAATGGCAAGCCTCGAACAACCTTGACGAGGGCTCAGCTATTCGGCCGCCACCGGATCACCCGCCAGATGTAACAGGCGATCAGGGCGATGACGATAACGGTCGAGACGGGGTTCAGCCATGCGCTGACTTGCTCATAGCGGCTTTCAAGCCAATATCCGGCCAGGGCGAGCATGCTGCACCAAAGAATGCTTCCGAGGGCCGAGAACAGGATAAACCGTGGCATGAACATCCGCGCAAGACCTGCAGGAACCGAGATCAGCGTGCGGACGGTAGGGAACAGGCGGCCGAAGAAGACCGCCGAACGTCCATGGCGGTCGAACCATTGCTGTGCCCGCTCCAGCTCGGACGGGGTCATTGTCAGCCAGCGGCCATGGCGCACGATCATGTGGCGCAGTCGATCCATGCCATAGGCTCGGCCCACGAGATACCATAGCCACGCCCCTGCCAGCGATCCTGCGGCTCCGGCAAGGATAACGAGAAGCAGGGGCGTTCCGCCGCGTGCCGCGTTGAATCCGGCAAGCGGCATGATCAGTTCGGAGGGGATCGGCGGGAAGACGTTTTCCAATAACATGAGGGCGGCAATGGCCAATGCCCCGCCGCCCTCGATAAAGCTGGTGATCCAGTCGAACACCTGTCGGGCCTCAGCCCTTCTTCAAAATGCGATTGCCCAGCAACTCGGCGATCTGCACGGCGTTCAGCGCGGCACCCTTGCGCAGGTTGTCGCTGACGCACCAGAGATTCAACCCGTTCTCGATGGTGGAATCCTGGCGAATCCGGCTGATGAAGGTCGCGAAATCGCCCACGCATTCGACCGGCGTGGTATAGCCACCCGGCTCGCGCTTATCGACCACCAGGATGCCCGGAGCCTCGCGCAGGATATCGCGGGCCTCGTCTTCGTCCAGGAAGTCCTCGAACTCGATATTGATCGCCTCGGCGTGACCGACAAAGACAGGAACGCGCACGCAGGTCGCGGTGACCTTAATCGCGGTGTCGACGATCTTCTTGGTCTCGACAACCATCTTCCATTCTTCCTTGGTCGAACCGTCTTCCATGAAGACGTCGATCTGCGGAATCACGTTGAAGGCGATCTGCTTCTGGAACTTGCTGGGATCGACCTCTTGGCCGGGCACATACATGCCCTTGGTCTGGTCCCACAGCTCGTCCATGCCTTCCTTGCCCGCGCCGCTGACCGATTGATAGGTCGAAACGACGACACGCTTGATGCGGGCGCGGTCATGCAGGGGCTTGAGCGCCACCACCATCTGCGCTGTCGAGCAGTTCGGATTGGCGATGATGTTCTTCTTGGTATAGCCCACGATCGCGTCGGGATTCACCTCGGGCACGATCAGCGGAACATCCGGATCGTAACGGTAAAGCGATGAATTATCGATCACCACGCAGCCGGCCTTGGCAGCGATGGGCGCGTATTTCTTGGTCGCATCGGAGCCGATCGCGAAAAGCGCGATATCCCAACCGGTGAAATCGAACTGATCGATATCCGTAATCTTCAGGGTCTTGTCGCCAAAGCTGACTTCGGTGCCTTGCGAACGGCGCGAGGCGAGAACGGCGATTTCATCCACCGGGAACTGGCGCTCGGCCAGGATGTTCAGCATTTCGCGGCCCACATTTCCCGTGGCGCCGACAACAACGACTTTGTAGCCCATTGGGGCCTCCTTTCCTACGGTCGCTGGCGTTTAACGCAGGCACTCGCCGGATGGAAGGGGGCGCAGGGGCAAGGGCGGCGTCATTATGGTTGTTTGTGCGAAGACGCCCCCTTTTCATCGACGTCCATTTGCCTATGCTGACCCTGTCGAGGAAGGAAGACTGCATGACCCGGTCCGAAATTGATTATGGCGGAATGATGCATCGCGCGATGCAGGGCTTGATCGCGGATGTCCTGCAGGACGTCGCCGATAACGGCCTGCCTGGCGAACATCATTTCTTCATCACTTTCGATACGAGAGAAGACGGCGTCGATATGGCCGACTGGCTGCGTGAACGCTATCCCGAGGAAATGACGATTGTCGTCCAGCACTGGTTCGAAAACCTGATCATCGACGATGAGGGTTTCAACATCACGCTCAATTTCGGCAATTCCCCCGAGCCGATGCGCATTCCTTTCGATGCGCTGCGGACATTTGTCGATCCATCGGTGGAGTTCGGGCTGCGCTTCGAGACGCAGGACAGTGACGAGGAAGAGCTCGAGGAAACGGATGGGCCGGAACACGAGGATGACGGTCCCGACGATCCGCCGGGCGGCGGCGAGGTCGTGCAACTCGACCGCTGGCGCAAATAGGTCGTCACGTGCCTGTCACTTGCCTGCAATAAGCCGGGTCTCGGCATAATTGCAGGAGATCGCCATGTCGGATTTGCCGCTGTTTCTCGGCCAGTTCATCCGCCGTCCATCCGAAATTCGTTCCGTTATTCCCACGGGCCGAGCCACAGCGCGCGAGATGGCTCGCCATGTCTCGCCTGACATGCAGGCCGTGGCCGAGATCGGTGCCGGAACCGGGACAGTGACCCGGTCTATCCTCGCCCGTGGCCTCCCGCCCGAACGTCTGGACCTGTACGAATTGAACGCCGCATTTTGTGACCGGCTGCGGAAAGGCTTTCCGGGCGCGCATGTTCATAACCACCCCGCGCAGGAAATGGTCAATCGAACCGGAGAGCCCTTTGACGCGGTTATTTCGGGTGTGCCGACCCTGCCCATGCCGGACGAGCTTCAGGCCGCCATCGTCGGTGCCGCGCTGTCAGTGATGCGACCCGGTGCACCTTTCGTGCAGATCACCTATGGCCCGTTGCCTCCTCTCTCCGAGATAACGCGCCGCCGTTTCCGACTGAGCCATGAACGCAGCCGGTGGATCTGGGCGAACCTGCCTCCCGCACGGGTCTATGTGTTCCGGCAGGAATAAATCCTCATTCAGCATACTATGGCATGCCGATTGCTTATCGTAGCCGCGGGGGCTAAAACGCCGCAAAACCGCGAGGGAGCCATTCACCATGACCAAGACCCGCACCGAAACCGACAGCTTCGGCCCGTTGGAGGTTGACGCCTCGAAATACTGGGGCGCGCAGACGCAGCGCTCGATCAAGAATTTTCCAATCGGGTGGGAACGTCAGCCGGTCGCGATCATCCGTGCATTGGGGGCGATCAAGCTGGCGGCGGCGCGGATCAACATGGCCGAGGGCAGGCTGGACGAAAAGATCGGACGCGCGATGGAACAGGCCGCGATCGAGGTCTTCGAGGGCAAGTTCGACGACAATTTCCCGCTGGTGGTTTGGCAGACGGGCTCGGGCACGCAGTCGAACATGAACGCCAATGAGGTCATCTCGAACCGCGCCATCGAAATTCTGGGCGGCGAGAAAGGATCGAAAGACCCGGTTCACCCGAACGATCACTGCAATATGGGGCAGTCATCCAACGACACGTTCCCGACCGCGATGCATGTGGGCATCGGCATGATGGCGCGCGACGTGCTGCTGCCGGGGCTGGAAAAGCTGCACGAGGCACTGGTCGCCAAATCGCAGGAATTCAAGGATATCATCAAGATCGGCCGCACCCATACGCAGGATGCCACGCCCCTGACGCTTGGGCAGGAATTCGGCGGCTATGCGCATCAGGTGAAGATGGGGATCGAGCGGGTCAAGCTGGCCCTTCCGCATATCTACGAGCTTGCGCAGGGCGGTACGGCTGTCGGTACCGGGCTGAACACCAATAAGGGTTGGGACACGGCCATTGCCGCCGAGATCGCCACCATCACCGATCTGCCTTTCGTCACCGCGCCGAACAAGTTCGAGGCGCTGGCGGCGCATGACGCGATGGTGTTCTTTTCGGGCGCGCTGAAGACCGTGGCGGCATCGCTGTTCAAGATCGCCAATGACATCCGTCTGTTGGGTTCCGGTCCCCGCTCGGGTCTGGGCGAGTTGATCCTGCCTGAAAACGAGCCGGGATCGTCGATCATGCCCGGCAAGGTCAATCCGACTCAGGCCGAGGCGCTGACCATGGTCTGCGCTCATGTAATGGGCAATGACGCCGCAGTGGGTTTTGCTGGCAGCCAGGGGCATTTCGAGCTGAATGTCTATAACCCGATGATGTCATATAACGTGCTGCAATCCATGCAACTTCTGGGCGATGCGGCGGGATCGTTCACCGACAACATGGTCGTGGGAACCAAGGCCAATACCGCGCGAATCGAGAAGCTGATGACGGAATCGCTGATGTTGGTGACGGCACTGGCGCCGACCATCGGCTATGACAACGCGACCAAGGTGGCCAAGACGGCGCATAAGAACGGCACCACCCTGCGCGAAGAAGCGATTGCGCTTGGTTTCGTGGATGGGGAGACATTTGACAAGATCGTGCGACCCGAAGACATGATCGGACCCAGGGAATGATTACGGCGACTCCACAACTGATGTTCCAGGGTGAGCTGGCGGATGCCATCGCGCTCTGGTCCCGCGCCTTCCCCGATATGACGATCGAGGAGTTGTCAGGGGAGGGGGAGCCTCGCCGGGTTCAGGCCACTATCGCCGGGCAGAAGCTGTTTCTTTTCGACAGCCCGATGCCGCATGATTTCACCTTCACACCGGCGATTTCGCTGGTCATCGCTTGCGACCGGGCGGAGGATGTGGACCGGTTGGCCGGGATACTGGGAGAGGATGGGCAGGTCTTCATGCCGCTTGATGTCTATCCCTTCTCGCCCCGTTTCACATGGGTTGCGGATCGTTTCGGGGTCAGTTGGCAGATCATGCAAGGGACCGAGGGGGCGGCGTGAGCAAGCCGATCAACCTGCGCCAGATCCGCAAACAGCAGGTCCGCGACGAGAAGCGCGCCAAGGGCGATGCCAATGCCGCCAAATTCGGAGAGGCGCGGCATGACCGTGAGGCGCGCCGTGCAGAGCACGATCGGGCCGGGCGGGCGCATGATGCCCACAAGCGCGATGATTGACTTGCCGCCAATGACGCCGCCGCTGAAGCGGTCGGTTACGATCGAAGGGCACCGCACTTCGGTTTCGCTCGAGGATGCATTCTGGCGCGCATTGCTGTACGAGGCTGAACAGCGGGGCATGACACGGGCGACCCTTATCGGTCGGATCGATCGCAACCGCCCCCCTGATATCGGGCTTGCAACGGCACTGCGGTTATTCGTGCTGTCCGAAATGGATAAGAGGGGCGGTTAGACTGTTCGTCGTCTGCGCATGAAAAAACCCCCGCGAGCAAATGCATCCGGGGGCTCGTTCACGTGATGCCTTGGCTCAGAGGCCGCGTGCAATCCGCTCGATGTCGCCGCGGTTCAGGCCGATATCGTCCAGTTCGCGGTCCGACAGGCGGCCCAGTTCGCGACGGGTTTGGCGCGTGTCGATCCACGACCCGATCAGCGAAGCAAGATTTGCGACGACACTGCCAAGACCTCCAACTGCAAAGCTGCGGTTCGTTTCGATGGCGGACATCATATCACCTGTTCTAAGATTGCCCGATCAATGGGCATGTTTCGGATAAGCAGGAGATAGATTGTGCAGGTGCAGAATTGTAGGCGTGAAATCAGCAAACCCGCTATGCAGTTTCTGCAGGTTATTTAGCAATTAACGGTAATGCTGCATAGCAGCGATTCTGGGGCGCTCATGCAGATTTCAGCTGCGGATGTTTCATTTAGCGCCAATCGCCTAGCACTGCCTGCCAGAGCGTCATTGCCGCCACGGCAGCCGTATCCGCACGCAGAATCCTTGGGCCGAGGCTGATTCGCTCAACAAAATTCAGTGCCTGCAAGCGAGATCGCTCTGCCTCGGAAAAGCCGCCTTCGGGGCCGATCAGGATAGCCCAAGGGCCGGAGGACAGCCCGGCCAATGTCTGGGCGGGGCCGGCCATGGTCTCGTCTGCCCACAATATCCGACGGGTCTCGTCCCAACTATCCAACAGGCGGGACAGCGGCACAAGCTTTTCCACGCCCGGCACATAGGTGCCGCCGCATTGTTCGGCCGCCTCGATGGCATGGGCTTGAAGACGATCCTGCCGGATACGTTCGGAATTGGTGAAATCGGTCTGGACGGGCAGGATATGCGCGGCTCCCAGCTCTGCCGCCTTCTCGACGATAAAATCGGTGCGCGCTTTCTTGATCGGCGCGAATAACAGCCAGAGATCGGGAGGATTGCGCTGCGGGGCGGTTTGCTCCAGCAGTTCCAGACTGCCGCCGCGCTTGCCCGCCTCGACGATCTTTGCGGACCATTCCCCGTCGCGACCGTTGAAGACCGAGATCACCTCTCCCGCACGCAGCCGCATGACGCCCGACAGGTAATGCGCCTGCGCAGCTTCCAGCGTGACGGGTTGTCCCGTGGCCAGAGGGTGATCTATGAACAGTCTTATCTTCGCCATGACAGGCAGACGCTATGCAAAGCCAGACGAAAAAGCCAGACACCGTCGCGGATGCGCCCAAGGGAAATTGGGTGGATCGATATGCGCCCGAATCCTGGCGGCCCTGGTTGCACCTTAGCCGGGCCGACCGGCCCATCGGAACCTGGCTGCTATTGTTGCCCTGCTGGTGGGGAATCGGACTGGCGATGATGGCGGATGCGCCAGAATGGCGCGACCTGTGGATCGCGATAGCCTGTGGCCTTGGCGCGCTGGTGATGCGCGGAGCGGGCTGCACATGGAACGATATCACCGACCGGGATATCGATGCGAAGGTCGCCCGGACGAGATCACGCCCCCTGCCCTCGGGGCGGGTGACACTGCGTGGAGCCTATCTGTGGCTGATCGCGCAGGGGCTGGTGGGGTTCGTGATCCTGCTGACATTGGGCAAGGCCGCGATCTGGATGGGGGTGGCCTCGCTGGCTCTGGTGGCAATCTATCCCTTCGCCAAGCGTTTTACATGGTGGCCGCAGATTTTCCTTGGCCTCGCTTTCAACTGGGGGGTGATGCTGGCCTATACCGCGCATATGGGGCGTCTGGATGTCGCCCCGGTGATTGCGTGGGTGGCAGGCATTGCCTGGACGATCTTCTACGATACCATCTACGCCCAACAGGATGTCGAGGATGACGCGCTGATCGGGGTCAAATCCACCGCCCGCCTGTTTGGCGAGAACAGCCCACGCATTCTTATGGGTTTCGCCCTGCTGGCGGTCCTGCTTCTGGCGGCGGCGATATCACTCACGGGTCGCAATCTGTTGATAGGTTGGCTCGGCCTGGCAGCTTTCGCCGGTCATCTATTCTGGCAATTGCGAATTTTTGATCCGAATCAAGATGATATTTGCCTGCGTTTGTTCCGCTCGAATCGTGATGCTGGTCTTCTGTTGGCAATATTTCTCGCTTTTGCGGGGTTGGTATGATTGCGCAGGCCGGAGGCCGCGGCTAGACCCATCCGGCCTGCAACAATCGTGAGGTGCCGTTCATGGCGTCGTCCCGCAAACGCGTATCCACCTCTTTGGCGACACTTGTCGTTCTGGCTGGAATCGGTGGATTGAGTTGGTTCGGTGCGCGTGAAGCGGCGGATTTCATGGAACGGCGCTCTGGGGTCGAGGTGCGGAACGCATTGGCTGATGCCGGGCAGGATTGGGTCGCGGTTCGCAGCGATGGGCTGCAGGTCCTGCTGTCGGGAACCGCTCCGACCGAGGTGGAGCGCTTCCGTGCCGTGACTCAGGCTGGAACCGTGATCGATTCCAGCCGGATCGTGGATGAGATGACTGTGATGGCCAGCGATGCTTTGGCTCCCCCAGCATTCAAGGTGGAACTGCTACGCAATGACGACGGGATCTCGCTGATCGGGCTGGTACCCGCTTCGACCGACCGGGCGGCCCTGGTCCATACCCTGCAGAGCGAGACGGCGGCTCCGAAAGTCACCGACCTGCTGGAGAATGCCGATTATCCGGCCCCGGAGCATTGGGATGAAGCGATCAGATATGGCTTGCGGGTCGCACAAATGACGCCACAGGCCAAGATCTCCATCGAAGCGGGGAATGTTGCGATCGAGGCACTTACCGAGAGCAGGGCCGAAAAAGGCCGGCTGGAGAAAGAACTGAGCCGCTCTCTGCCAGATTCGGTGGAACTGAACACGGATATATCCGCGCCACGCCCGGCGATAGCGCCCTTTACGCTGCGTTTCATGATCGACGATCAGGGCGCGCGCTTCGATGCATGCGCTGCCGATGACGAGGAAGGCAGGGAGCGCATTCTGGCGGCCGCCGTCCGGGCCGGGGTCAAGGGAACACCCGGCTGTACGCTGGCGCTTGGCGCACCTGCGCCGGAATGGGCCGATGCGGTGGTTGCTGCGATTGGGGCGGTCGCTGCGTTGAAACGGGGCACCGTGACCCTTTCGGATGCCGATATTGCATTGACAGTGCCAGCAGGCGTGGAACGCTCTGATTTCGACAAGGTGGTTACCAATCTCGAACAGGCGCTGCCCCCTGTCTTTTCGTTGAATGCCCATCTGGACGAGGCGCCCGATGCACCGACAGGACCGGCCGAGTTCTTCGCAACCATGTCGGCGGGTCGCGAAATGACCATGCGTGGCCGAATTGGCGACCAACAGATGTACGAGGCGGTCGACAGCTTTGCGCGAGCGCGGTTCACATCTGTTCAGGACAGCCTGCGCAGCGATGGAGATACGCCGGGCGGTTGGACGGTCAGGGTGATCGCGGGGCTTGAAGCCCTTGACGGGTTGGAGAAGGGGGCGGTCAAGGTGTCCCGGAATACGATTGAGCTTTCAGGGGATTCAGGTGACCCGCGTGCGGCGGAGCATGCCGCCGCCGCTTTGTCGAAACGTCTTGGTGCCGGTGCCAGGTATCAGCTTTCGATCCGATACGATCGTCGACTCGATCCGGCTCTGGCACTGCCTGACGGCGATCAATGCGTGGACCGGTTGAATATCATCATGTCGGAAGCGGCGATCGGGTTCGAGCCGAACAAATCAACGATCGCGGGTGATCCCACCGAGACCTTGGAGCGGATGTCGGAAGTCATGGCCGATTGCGCCGATTTCCAGATCGAAGCCGGAGGCCATACCGATTCGCAGGGATCGGAGGGGTTCAATGCCGACTTGTCACGGTCCCGGGCCCAAGCCCTGGTCAGTGCCATGTCAGATGCGGGAATCGATGTCACGAACATGACCTCGCGCGGTTATGGCGAAAGCCAGCCCATTGCCACCAATGACACCGAGGAGGGCCGTGAAGAGAACCGCCGGATCGAATTCCGCCTGATCTCCGAGCAACCCGTTCGCACAGAGCCTTTGCCCGCACCGGTGACCGTCGAAGGAACGACAGGTGAGGCTATGGATGCCGAACCGGATGTGGAGGTGCGGATGCATGTTGCAGATGATCCGGAAGCCGGGGAAGAGGTTGCCGGGCCGGAGATGCCATCGGCGAACGACATCTCTGGTGCCGCCCCCGCGACGGTTGGTGCCAGCGAAGAGTTCCAGACACTGGACGAACGCGAAGAAAATATTAGGCTACCGGTTCAGACGCCCGACGATGGCACCCCTCGTCCCGCGCCTCGTCCTGACGCAATCGAGGGCGAGGGGGAAAGCGACGAAGGCGAAACCCAGCAAAGTGAAGCCACTGAAGAATGAACCGTACCGAATTCATCGCCGCCACCGCAGTTATCCTGTTCACCGCTTTTGTCGTGGGATGGCTCGTCGGGTTGATCGTCCAGCGACTGACACGTCCGACCAGGGCCAGCATGAACGAGCTGGACCGGATGGCTCAGCAACTCCACGAGGCAGAGGACGCGCGGGACATGGCCGTGGCACGGTTGGAAGAGCGTGAGGCGGAGCTGATGAGCCGGCTTGCAGCCGCAGATGTGGATTTACAGGCAACGATGGACGCGCTTCGGATCAGCCGTGCTGAAATCGAGGAATTGCGGGATTATATCGAGAAAAAGCTGGCGCCGCGCTGATTGTTTCGGTGGCGGGGGCTGTCCGCCCCCACCCAGCCCGTCGGGCTGGGTTCCCCCGAAGGTATTTAGGCAAAGAAGAATTCGTCAGATACCGGCGTCGACGATGGCACGGGCAAGAACCGGGACGGTATCGCGGTTTAGCCCGGCGATGTTCAGGCGCGAATCGCCGACCATGTAGATGGCTGCATCGGTTTTCAGCTTCTTCACCTGCTCGGGTGTGGCGCCAAGGCGCGAGAACATTCCGCGATGCTGTGCGATGAAATCGAAGCGGTCGCTGCCCGACAGGTCGCGCAATTCCGAGGCGAGCTGTTCACGCAAGACCAGCATGCCGTTCCGAACATCTTCCAGTTCCGATGCCCAATCGGTGCGCAGCCCTTCGTCGGTCAGGATGGTACTCACGATGCGGGCACCATGGTCGGGTGGGAAGGAATAGGTCTGGCGATTCAGGAAGGCGAGGGAGCCCTGGCTCAGGTCGCGGGCGGCACTGTTTTCGGCAAGCGCCATCAGGATACCGGTCCGTTCGCGGTAGATGCCGAAATTCTTCGAGCAGGACGCCGCGATCAACACTTCGGGCAGGCGGGTTGCCAACAGGCGGGTGGCGGCGGCATCGGTATCCAGCCCGTCGCCAAAACCCTGATAGGCCAGGTCAATCAACGGCACCGCGCCGGATTTTTCGAGGATCGCCGCGATCTCTTCCCATTGTTCCAGGGATAGATTGGCGCCGGTGGGATTATGGCAGCAGCCGTGCAGCAGCACGATGTCGCCCTTTCCGGCCTTGGTGATATCCTCTTTCATCGCCTCGAAATCGACACCTCGTGTGTCGTTGTCGAAGTACCGGTATTCGACGAAAGGCAGCCCCATGAATTTCATGATAGACAGGTGGTTGGGCCAAGTCGGGTCCGAGACATGGACGGTCAGGCCGGGATTGGCCAGCCGTGCCAGTTCCAGCGCCTGACGGACAGCACCGGTACCACCAACTGTCGCGAGCGAGGCGAGGCGGTCGGACGGCGCGTCGCCCAGCACCATCTGCGCCATTGCGTTGCGGAACTCCGGTTCGCCGGCAAGGCCGGTATAGGCCTTGGTGCTCTGCGCCTCCCAAATCCGCTGTTCCGCGGTCTTGACCGCGCGCATGATCGGCGTCACGCCTTCGGGATTCCTGTAGACCCCGACGCCCAGATCGATTTTCCCCTGACGGGTATCGGCCTTGTATTCCTCGACCAGCATCAGGATCTTGTCGGGGGCTTGCGGTTTCAGATCGGTCAGCATCAGGCGTCTCCGGTTGCAATTTCGAGGTCGGGAAAGCTGCCCCATTCGGTCCAGCTTCCGTCATAGAGCGAGTGGTTGCGGTGACCGATCCGTTCCAGCGCGAGGCTGAGGATCGCGGCGGTCACGCCGCTGCCACAACTGGTGATGGCGGGCTTCGACAGATCCACCCCGGCGGCTTCGAACTCGGCACGGATGGCCTCGGGGTCTTTCATCGTGCCGTCTTTGTTCAACAGGCGACCGAAGGGCAGGTTTGTGGAGCCTGGAATATGGCCCGCACGTAGGCCGGGACGTGGTTCGTCTGCCTCGCCGCGGAAGCGTTCCGGGGCGCGGGCGTCGATGATCTCGTGATCGCCCAGCTTCGAGGCGGCGGCAACCTGGGTCACGTCGCGCACCAGCCCCGCCTGACGTTGCACGGTGATGTGGCGGTCGCGCAATACTGGGGGCATGTCCTCGATCGGACGACCCTCGGCCTGCCATTTGGCAAAACCGCCATCCAGAACTGCCACATCGGTCTTGCCCATCAGGCGGAAGGTCCACCAGACGCGGGCGGCGCTGCGAACATCGGAGTTGTCATAGACGACTACCTGGTGGCCGTCACCCACGCCCATCGCGCGCATCCGGCTGATGAACATCTCGACCGGAGGGGCCATATGCGGCAATTCGCTGCGCTTGTCGGAAATCGCCTCGATATCGAAGAACCGTGCGCCGGGGATATGCGCCCCGTCATACTCGGCGCGGGCATCGCGACCTGCTGCGGGCATATGCCAGCTTGCGTCGATCACCCGCAGATCAGGATCGTTCAGATGTCTGGCCAGCCATTCGGTTGAAACCAGCGTTTTCGGATCGTCCTGCATCGGCGCCCCCCTTGTCGGTACTGGCCCGATTTACAGGGGGACGGGACAGGCTGCAATGGCGGGATTGGCTTATCCGTTTTGTTTCAGCAATCGTTGCTTCTGCCGGTTCCAGTCGCGCTTGGCAGAAGTTTCGCGCTTGTCGGCAACCTTCTTGCCCTTGGCGATGCCGATCTTAAGCTTTACCAACCCGCGATGGTTGAAATACATCACCAGCGGCACGAGCGTCATCCCTTGCCGCCCAACGGCCTGCCACAGCCGCGCAAGTTCCCGTTTGTTCACCAGCAGCTTGCGCCTGCGGCGTTCCTCGTGCCCGAATACGCCGGCATTGGACAGCGAGGCGATATGCCCGTTGATCAGCCACAGTTCGCCATTCTCGATGGAGGCATAGCTTTCGGCGATATTCGACTGGCCGGTGCGCAGGGATTTCACCTCCGATCCGGTCAGCATGATGCCAACCTCCAGATCGCTTTCGATGAAGTAATCGAAACGCGCCCGCCGGTTTTCCGCAATCACCTTGTAGTTCTTGTTTTCGCTTTCTTTGGCCATGACGGCACCAGATAGGGATCGGTCAGGGCAAAGTAAAGATTTCCCGGCTTGCGGCGGGTGAGGGGCTCGCACAAACTGCCGGCAACAAGGGAGAGGCGAATGAAACCCGGACCGCGCAACCTGATCACCGATGTCACCGGCCTGCGGGTCGGCAATGCGCAGGATGTGGGGCTGCGTTCCGGCGCGACCGTGCTGACCGGCGATGCGCCTTTCGCGGCCTCGGTGCATGTCATGGGAGGGGCGCCGGGCACGCGGGACACCGATCTGCTGGCGCCCGACAAGCTGGTCTCACAGGTCGATGCGCTGGTGCTGTCGGGAGGTTCCGGATTCGGAGTGGCTGCTTGTGATGGCGTAATGGCAGGGCTGGCTGCGGAGGGCCGCGGCTTTGCCGTGGGCGAGGCACGGGTGCCGATCGTGCCCGGCGCGATTCTCTTCGACCTGCTCAATGGTGGAAAGAAGGATTGGGCGGAGAATCCCTATCCCGAACTCGGTTTGCGGGCCTACAAGGCCGCAACTTCGGAATTCGCCATCGGGAGCGAAGGCGCGGGGTCCGGAGCCATGACCGCACGATTGTGGGGTGGCTTGGGATCTGCCTCGGCAGTGCTGGAGAACGGGATGACGGTGGGGGCTCTGGTGGCAGTCAATGCGCTCGGCTCGGCCACCGTCGGCGAAACGCCGCATTTCTGGGCCGCTCCGTGGGAACTGGAGGATGAGTTCGGTGGCCTCGGACTTCCATCCGAATTTCCTGCCGCTGCCGAGCCCACGCCGTTCAAGCGTCCGGGCGAAGCCACGACGATTGCCATCGTCGCGACGGATGCGAGCTTGGACAAGGCCGGGCTGCAAAGACTGGCGACGGTGGCGCATGACGGATTGGCCCGGGCGTTGGTTCCCAGTCATACACCCCTTGATGGCGATCTGGTATTTGCCGTCTCGACCGGAGCGAAACCCCTGCAGGACGCGGTCGCGGATTCGTTCCTGCTTGGTCACACGGGGGCATCGGTTCTGGCGCGGGCCATTGCGCGGGCAGTCTTTGCCGCCAGATCGCGCCCCGACGATCATCGGGCTTGCTGGCAGGATATTGCGGAACGATAGTGATTCTGTCGGCACTTGCGGATAAGGCGACAACAAGCCATTTTGCAGCCGCTTATCTGCCAGAGGAATCCCGCCATGGATCTGCCCACATTGCTGACCGACATATCCGAGCGCTTGGGCGATCTGACTACGGCGCTGCTGATCGGGCTGCTGACCGGGGCGCTGTTCGGCTTTGCCGCGCAGCGCTCTGCCTTTTGCCTGCGTTCGGCAGCGGTGGAACTGGCGCGGGGCCGCCCGGGACCGCGCATGGCGGTCTGGTTGATGGCGGTTGGCGCCGCGGTGCTGTCGGTGCAGGGCGCGCGGATGGCGGGGCTGTTCGACGCGGATACCGCGCAACTGATGAATTTCGCCGGAAGCTGGTCCGGCGCGGTTATCGGCGGGCTGATCTTTGGCGTCGGCATGGTGTTGGCGCGGGGGTGTTCGGGACGGCTTCTGGTTCTGGCGGGGACCGGCAATCTGCGCTGCATGCTGGCCGGGCTGGTCTTTGCACTGGTTGCGCAGTTCACCATCGCGGGATTCCTCGCCCCGGTGCGGCAATCGGTAAACGGAATGTCGATGACCGCCGGAGGCCGCAACATGGATCTGCTGGCCGAATTTGGCTCGGGGCCGCTTGCCGGGGTTCTTGTTGGTGCAGTGATGCTGCTTGCAGCCATCGGTCTGGCAAGTCGAGCGGGGATCGGGCGCGGTGCGGGCATCTTTGCGGTGATCACGGGAATCGCCATCACCATCGGTTGGGTGCTGACCTATACGCAATCGCTGGTCTCGTTCGAGCCTCTGGGCGTGGTCTCGGCCACGTTTGCGGCACCTTCGGCGAATGTCGTGCTGTCGCTCATGACCGCCGAATTCGCGATGGATTTCAGCCTCGGCCTGATCCCCGGGGTGTTTCTCGGGGCGTTTCTTGGCGCGCTGGTCGGTGGTGAATTGCGGCTGGAGGGTTATCACAGCGTTCCGCAGATGCTGCGTTCTCTCGGCGGTGGGGCGCTGATGGGGTTCGGAGGCGTACTTGCGGGCGGTTGCGCGATCGGTGCGGGTGTCACCGGGGTATCGATCTTTGTCGGGCCGCTGGTGCTGGCGACGGTCTGCTTTTTCATCGGCGCATGGGCGGCGGATCGGGTCGTGGATCGCGAGGCCGCCGTGGCGCATGATCCGGTGCGGGTTCAGCGCTGAATCACCGCCGCGGATGGGCGGCGCGATAGACGGCCATCAGATGGGCATCATCGACACCGGTATAGACCTGCGTCGTGGACAGGCTGGCATGGCCCAGAAGTTCCTGGATGGTACGCAGATCCCCTCCGGCGGCCAGCAGATGGGTGGCGAAGGAATGGCGGAGCGCATGTGGCGTTGCCGAGGGCGGGAGCCCCAATGCGGCGCGAGCGCCGCGCAGCGCGGAGGCGATGGCATCCGATCCCAACCTGCCGCCACGCACGCCCCGGAACAGCGCTTGATCGGGGGCTAGTCGCCACGGGCAAAGGCGCAGATACTCGGCCACGGCGTCGCGGGCTATGGGCAGCATCGGCACATGCCGTTCCTTCCCGCCCTTGCCGGTAATCGTCAGCGCCTCGCGGAAGGGCCAGTCGCGGCCGTCCAGCCCCAAAGCCTCGGATATCCGCAATCCGCAGCCCCAAAGCAGCGTCATCACCGCGACATCGCGGGCAGCGACCCAAGGCGTGTCATGCCCGACCGCAACCATGTCCAGCGCATCCTGCGCCTGATCCGGCGAGAGCGGTCGCGGCAGGGAGCGGGCATATTTCGGGCTGCGCGCGGAGAGCGCGGCGGACAGATCGAAGCCTTCGCGATCCGAGAGCCAGCGCAGGAAACTGCGCACCGCCGATTGTCTTCGCGCCAATGAACGCGCGCCCAGCCCCCGCGCCCGCTCAGAGGCGGCGAAGGCGCGCATATCCGCTTGCCGCAGGGATGCCAGCGATTTCGGGGTGGCGGCCTCGCCGTGATGCGCCCCCAGAAAGCTCAGGAAGGCCAGCAGGTCGGCGCGATAGGCCGTGATGGTATGCGCTGACCTGTCGCGGGTTGCGGCCTCGATCTCCAGCCAGCGGGCCAACGCATCCGCCATGGCGGGGGCGAGGGCCAGCGGGCCGGGCGAGGTCATGCCCGCAGCCGCATGATCAGCACCAGCCGGAACACCTGCCCGAAGAATCGCAACAGGTCGGTGCCATGGGCGGGCATGAAGCGCGACTTGTCGGCGCTGCCCATCAGAAGCATTGCCTTTGGGCGCTTGGCTCCCAGATCAAGGGGCAGCAGCGCCTCCGAGGCGACGTCGCGTGCATGAGCAGGTTTCGTGATGGGTTCGGCGGGACGCAGGATGATGTCGTCACCACGCGGGGCGCGGCGGCCTGCGGCGATGATCTGGTCGATACTGCCTTCGGGCGTAACGATCACATCTTCGGGCAGGCCCGAAATAGCAGGCGTTTCCTCGACCACCAGCCGCAGCGTCTCGATTCGCAGAAGCGGCGCGATCTCGGATTGCAGGCTATCGATGAATTCGCCCAGATCGGCGGCTTCGAGCAGGCCGATCACCGCCCGATGCACTACCGCCGTTCCCGATTGGTTGTCATAGGCGGTGGCTATCACGCTTTCATGCTGCGCCTCGAGCCGGTCGAGGCGGGTTTCCAGCGCCTCCATCGCGCGGCCGCGAATATCTATCACGTTGTCGCCGGCCTCTGCCTCGCGCGCATCGACAAGCGCCCGCATCAGGTCGCGGTCGGCGAGGATGGCGCCGGGATCGGCCAGAAGCTTGTCACGAATCTCCTGATCGAGTTCCGACGTCATACCTGCCCCTTTCGATGTCATAATGTTCTCAGCCGATCTTCTGGCCGGTCTTTTCCCAATCGGCATTGAACTGCGCCAGGCCCTTGTCGGTCAAGATATGGTTCGCCATGGACTTGATGACAGCAGGCGGCGCGGTAATGACATCGGTGCCGATCTTGGCCACCTCGATGATATGGTTGACCGAACGGATCGAAGCCGCGAGGATCTCTGTCTCGTAGCCGTAATTGTCATAGATTTCCCGGATATCGGCGATCAGCTCGGCCCCGTCCAGATGGATGTCGTCCAGCCGCCCGATGAAGGGGCTGATGAAGGTCGCACCGGCTTTCGCTGCCAGGATCGCCTGCGCCGGAGAGAAGCAGAGGGTGACATTCACCATGTGACCCTCGTCCGACAGGGTGCGGCAGGCTTTCAGCCCGTCCCATGTCAGCGGCACTTTCACGGTGATATTATCGGCGATCTTGGCAAGGGTCTTGCCTTCGCGGATCATGTCATCGGCCTTTTCGGCCACGACTTCGGCGCTGACCGGGCCGTCCACCATCTCGCAGATCTCGCGGGTGACTTCGGTGATGTCGCGCCCGGCTTTCAGGATCAGCGAGGGGTTGGTCGTCACACCATCCACCATGCCCAGATCATTGAGCTCCTTGATAGCGGCAACATCTGCGGTATCGACAAAGAATTTCATGGCCCGGCTCCCTTTGTGCGGTTCGTGAGCGTCATACTCCAGATGGGTTCCGTCCGAAAGAGGGACAACCCTTCGCTGTGCAGGCTTGCAACCTGCCCGGCAGGTCGGCTTTATCTGCGCAATGAATTATGAAAGCACGCCCATCCATTTTCCCCCAGGCAGCCGGATCGCCGTGCTGACGACCGAACCTGTCGGGGTGCTGGACTATCTGGCACCCGAAGGGGGCGTCAGACAGGGGCAGCTTGTGCGTGTGCCTCTTGGGCCGCGCCGGGTTCTGGGGCTGGTCTGGAGTGAGGGGACTGGCGATTTCGATCTGGCCAAGCTGCGTCCGGTCGGCAAGGCGCTGGAGGCGGAGCCGTTCCAGCCCGGCTTCATCGATTTCCTGACCCGTGCCGCTGATTACACCCTGACCCCGCCGCCCTTGATGCTGCGCATGGCCACACGCGCGCCGGACCTGGACCAGCCACCAGCCGCCCGCCGCGTGATCGTGCCCGCCGGCGATCCCCCAGATCGGATGACCGAGGCGCGCTCGCGCGTCCTGCAGGTTATGGCCGATCACGGCGGGGCCAGTTTCGCACCGTCCGAGCTTGCGCAACTGGCCGGGGTCGGGACATCGGTGGTCAAGGGGCTGGTCGCGCAAGGCACGCTGGCCGAGATCGAGGCGCCGCGCGACCTGCCCTATCCGCGTCTCGATCCATCGCTGCCCGGAAAACCGCTTGCCGAGGATCAGCAGGCCGCTGCCGACAGTCTGCGTGGCGCGATCCGCGAGGGGGGCTATGGCACCACGCTACTGCGTGGCGTCACCGGGTCGGGCAAGACGGAGGTCTATCTGGAAGCCGTCGCAGAATGCCTGGCGCGGGGGCGGCAGGCACTTGTTCTGCTTCCGGAAATCGCGCTTTCGGCCGAGTTCCTGGAGCGTGTCGAGGCGCGTTTCGGCGCGCGCCCCGGCGAATGGCACAGCGGCATCACCCGCACCGAGCGCCGCCGCCTGTGGCATATGGCCGGGCGCGGAGAGGTCGGGCTGGTGGTCGGTGCGCGCTCGGCCCTGTTCTTGCCCTTTCGCGACCTGGGGCTGATCGTTGTCGATGAGGAACATGACGGCAGCTACAAGCAGGAGGACGTGGTTTACTACAATGCCCGCGACATGGCGGTGCTGCGGGCCTCGATCTGCAAGGCGCAGGTGGTGCTGGCCTCGGCCACGCCAAGCCTTGAAAGCTGGGTGAATGCGGGCAGCGGGAAATACCGGCGGCTGGATTTGCGCTCGCGCTATGGCGAGGCGGAACTGCCCGACATGACCGCCATCGATCTGCGCGCTGAGGACATGCCTTCCGGGCGCTGGATCTCTCCGACCCTGGCGGGGGCGGTCGAGGCGCGGCTGGCGCAGGGCCAGCAATCGCTGCTATTTCTGAACCGGCGCGGCTTCGCGCCGGTGACGGTTTGCCGGGCCTGTGGCGAGCAGATCGGCTGTCATCAATGCGATGCGCGGATGGTCGAACATCGTTTCCAGAACCGCCTTGTCTGTCATCAATGCGGCGAGACTCGGGCCATACCCACGGCCTGCCCGTCCTGCGGTGTCGAGGGCAAGTTGGCGCCTATCGGACCTGGTGTCGAACGCATCGCCGAGGAGGTCGCGGAGCGGTTTCCCGAGGCCAAGGCGACGGTGCTTTCCTCGGATCTGTTCCATTCGGCGCGGGCACTGAAAGAGACCATTGCGGCGATTTCCGAGGGTGATACGGATATCATTATCGGTACTCAGATCGTAGCAAAAGGGCATAATTTTCCAAGGCTTACGCTTGTCGGCGTGATCGATTCCGACCTGGGGCTGCAGGGCGCCGACCTGAGGGCGGCAGAGCGGTCCTTTCAATTGATGCGGCAGGTGGCGGGGCGCGCGGGGCGGCAATCGGGGCAGGCGCCGGGCGTGGCGATGCTGCAAACGCATCAGCCCGATCACGCAGTTATCCGGGCGATCCTGTCTGGCGAGGACGAGACCTTCTGGGATGCCGAGGCGGTGGGGCGGCAGGCGGCTGGGATGCCTCCTTTCGGACGGCTGGCGGGGATCATCCTGTCGCATCCCGATCTTGCCACGGTCACGGGATTTGCCCGGCAATTAGCTGAAAATTCGGGTCTTTTGCGTGATGCAGGGGCCGAGCTGTGGGGGCCGGCGCCGGCGCCGATCGCGCGGGTAAGGGGGCGGCACAGGATGCGGATGCTGATCCATGCGCCGCGCCAGGCGCAGCTGCAGGCGGCGATTGCCGACTGGCTGGCGCTGCACAAGCCGCCGACCAATCTGCGGTTGGCGGTGGATATCGATCCGCAAAGCTTTCTGTAGAAGCCCGGTCGGCAGATGAGCCGATATTGCCCGCGCAACGCCTGCGTGCGTTGCATCGGCACAGTCGCGCAACACGCATCCGATTCAGCCAGCAAATGCTGGGATTCTGGCTGCACAACTCGTACACTGAACGTGCACAACCTGTACACCGAACGTACACAGGCAGCGCGCGTTGCGCGACGATTTGCCCGTTTTCACGCGAAGGAAGAGGCATCCGAAGCGTAAACCCGGTATCCGCGCGTCGAACTTAGTATGAAAAACATACTAAACCGGATCGCGAGGAAAATCGAACCTTGCCACGGGCTGGAAGATCGCCACATCCTCTCGGGAGAGGGGTTGGTTAATGCGCTATTTCGTCCTTGCGGTTCTCGTTGCGGGCCCTGCTATCGCGCAGGATTGTCATCCCAGTTACGAGGGTGCATGCGTTCCGATCGCCAGTGATGTGGATTGCGCCGGCGGCAGCGGAAACGGTCCCGAATATGTTCAGGGACCGGTCCATGTTGTCGGGCCGGATGAATACCGGCTGGATTGGGATGACGACGGTATCGCCTGCGAGCGGTGAACGCCCGGACGGCCTGACAGTCAGTTCCGAAGCACGATGCAGCGACCGCCGATCTTCTTGAATTTCAGGCAGAAGCTTGTGGCTTCGCGCCTGCTCTCATAGCCGATCTGGGCGGTATAGATGGGTCGCGGCTTGCCGTTCAGCTTCTTGCGGACATAACCGACGCGCTTGCCCCCGAGAATCGGGTTCAGGCTGCGGTTCAGGCGGTTGACCTGTTGAATGGCGCCGGATCGGCTTGGATGGCTGGCGACGATCACGCCCCATGGAAAGACGCGGGGCTGGATGATGAATTCGCGCAGACTGCGGTCGCCAGCCATTTTCTCGCAAGCTGGGCGGAACTCCATTTCGGGAGTCAGGTCCAGCTTCAAGTCGCTTGCGCCGGGTGGGCTGTCGCGCCAGCGCAGGGCGCTGAAACCGGTGATCGCCTCGACATAATCCAGCGTTTCATAGGGCAGGGTGGTCTGCTTGGCGATGAAGCGGGCGGCGCGGTTCTCGCCGCCGTTATAGGCGATGGCGGCCAGCCCGATATTGCCGAAATTGTCCCTCAGATAATCCAGATACCACGCGGCCTTGCGGATCGCCTGCGCCGGGTTGAACGGATCGTCGAGATCGTAGAGAGCGGCGGTGCCCGGCATGAACTGGGCAATTCCCAAGGCTCCGGCAGGGCTGACCGCGCCGGGCTCGAACCGGCTTTCCTTCCAAAGCAGGCGCGCCAGGAAATTCGGGTCGAGCTCGTTCTCGGCGGCGTTGCGTTCGATCAGTTGGCAGACATCGCTGGCGTAATGCTCCAGCCGGACACAATCGCGTCCATCATCCGAACAGCGCGTCTTTTCGCTGGCCTGGGCAGGGGGATTACCCTTGACGGCATCCACGGCGGGCCGTGCCATGGCCTGGCCGGAGATAGTGAACAAGATCAAAATAAACGATATGAATTGGCGCATCGTAAGGCAAAGATGTCCGGCGGGATCGCTAGATCCCACCTTATCCCTTCTTGCTGGATTTCTTGGATTTTTCCTTGGCACTCTCGGCCTTGCGGGCTGCTTTCCTTGCCGCCTTCCTCGCTTCCTTCTCGGCTGCTTTCGCGGCTTTCATGGCGGCGCGCCGGGCGTCCTTTTCCAGCTTCTTCGCCGCTTTCCGGGCTTCTTTCTCGGCCTGTTTGGCAACTTTTCTGGCCGCCTTTTTCGCGGCTTTTTCGGCGGCTTTGACGGGGCTGACCGGGGAGGCGTCCGGTGGCGTCGTGTCGGTTTTTGCAGCGCCGGTTGTGGTTGCGGGTGCTGGTGGCGATGCGGGCGACACAGGTGTCACCGCAGCGGGACGAGGGGTGGGTTTCGCGGAAGCCTTGGCGACCCTGCGCGCGCCGGTTCGCTGGTCTGGCTTGCGGGTTTCGGAGGCTTTGCGGCCCGCGGGTTTGCGGGTGCCGCCGTGCGTCGCGGTTTTTGCCTTGGCGGCGGCCGTTCGTCCAGTTGTGGCAGGTTTGGGGGCGGAGGCTTTGGAGGTGGCGGGTTTGGTGCCGGTGGTTTCCCTGGCCTTGCCCTCTGGTGTCAGGCCGCGGCGGCGGCGCTCGACCGTGCAACGCCGCAAGGCTGCGCCGAGCAGATCCGCGCGCGAGACATCGCCATTCCTGCCCGGTTCACCGGCGGTTGCGACTGCCTTGCCGAGATCGTCGATCAGGCGCATCAGATCGTCTGCGCTCAATGCGGCGATGGCGGGTTGCCTGCTGGCGGTGGCCAGTGATTGCTCTTTCGCAGGCAGAATTTCCTGCTCGAGTTTCTGATAATTCGGCATGACGGACCTTCTTGGAGGCTGATCGGTATGTTGGCGCGCAGATTGCGGGAGAGTTCGGAGATTTGCAATTGAAATG
The DNA here is from genome assembly GCF_028553805.1 of Paracoccus saliphilus. NCBI lineage: Bacteria > Pseudomonadati > Pseudomonadota > Alphaproteobacteria > Rhodobacterales > Paracoccaceae > Paracoccus > Paracoccus saliphilus. The sequence continues at coordinate 283,276 of NZ_CP067140.1, forward strand.
GCCCCGATCGACGATCGGGGCCATAAAATTCGTGAATCTCCGGGTTCGGATCACCGCGCGGGGACGGCGCTTTCAACCAGCGGGGCTTGCGTTTCGGAGGTTTCAGCCGCTGCGGTTGCCTGCGCCTGTTCCCTTGCCGGGATGACATAGCCTTCCGGGGTTTCGATCAGCGGGCCTTCGTAGCGAAGGCTATCGGCCTGGCTGCGCACCGTCACGCGGGTGCCTTTTCCGGTTTCGTCGAACAGGTCCATGATGTCCTGGTTGAACAGGCGGATGCAGCCTGCCGAGGTGGCCTTGCCGATCGACGAGGGGTCCATGGTGCCGTGGATGCGGTAATAGGTGTCGCGGCCACCGCGATAGAGATACAGCGCGCGCGACCCAAGGGGATTGTCGACGCCGCCGGGCAGACCGCCGGCGAATTGCGCATAAAGCTCGGGCTCGGTGCGGATCATGTTCTGGGTGGGCGTCCAGCTTGGCCATCTCTTCTTGACCGAGATGACGGCATTGCCGGTGAAGCCCTTGCCGGCGCGGCCGACGGCGATGCCGAAGCGCATCGCCTCGCCATTTTCCATCACGTGATAGAGTACGCGGGCATAGGGATCGACGACGATCGTGCCGGGAGCCTCGGGGCCGTTATAGGGGACGCGCTGGCGTTTGTTGCGTTCGTTCAGATAGGCGGCGCGCACCGCGGGGATCTCGATCGGTTCGCCATTCGGGCCGGCGTCGGTGCGGGCGTTGTATATCGCGGGCACGTCCCCGGAGGCGAGATTGATGGAGGTGGGCTGGGTGGAGCCGCAGGCGGAGAGGCCGAAAGCCACCACTGCAAGCAGGTAAGCGAAGCGCATCGTCAAATTCCTTGTTCGGCAGCAGATGCGCTGAAACCGGCGCATCCGAGGCAACGTCTTTATCGCGAATCCAGTACGGCAGCAGAACCATACGCGATTCGAGCTTGTTCCATCAGCCTGTCACCGGGTTGGGCAGTCAACCCCGATGGCCGTTCATGGCGGGAATTGATCGGAACCTGTGGCTAATCGATCCTAGTAAATGCCCTCATAAGGTGAAATATAAACGCTTATGCAACCTATAGGTGTTTACGATCACAACGGCTTTATCTCGTTTCGTGGAGAAATCACATGAATGTGCTTCATCCGACGGCTTTTCAGCAAAATTGCCGGTTGGTGGACACAGGCTGCGCCCTGCCTGTCCCGACAGGGCCGATTGCCCTTCGCAGAGCGCGTGACTAAGCTGATCCGAAACCAGTAAAGACATTTGACGTGATAAATAAAGACACCACTCGGTCCTCGGCCTTTGCACCTTTTAGGCACCATGATTTCCGTATTCTATGGGGTGCAACGCTGGCGTCGAATTTCGGCGGGCTGGTGCAGGCGGTCGGCGCCGCGTGGCTGATGACCCAACTGACCGAGAGCGCGACGCTGATCGCGCTGGTTCAGGCCTCGAACACTTTGCCGATCATGCTGTTGGCGCTTATCTCGGGGGCACTGGCGGATCTGTTCGACCGCAAGTTGCTGCTGGTGACCGCGCAGAGCCTGATGCTGCTGGCATCGGCCCTGCTCGCTTTCGTGGCGTGGCAGGGATGGCTGACACCCTGGATGCTGCTGAGCTTCACCTTCCTGATCGGAGCGGGGCAGGCGCTGTACAACCCGCCCTGGCAGGCCAGCATGGGAGATCTGGTCCCGCGAGAGGATTTGCCCGCGGCGGTGACGCTGAATTCGGTCGGCTTCAACCTGATGCGCAGTGTTGGCCCGGCCGCAGGTGGTTTCATCGTCGCAGCATTCGGGGCCGCGGCGGCCTTTACCGTGAATGCCGCGAGTTACCTGCCGCTGATCGGTGCGCTGGCGCGATGGAAACCGGATATCGCGCCCCGAACCGCCCCGCGGGAACATTTTATCCCTGCGGTGGGGGCGGGGCTGCGTTACGTGGCGCTGTCACCCAATTTGCTGCGGGTGATCCTGCGGGGCGCGCTGTTCGGTTTTGCCGGTGTATCGGTGCTGGCACTGTTGCCGCTGGTCGCCAAGAGCCACCCCGAGGGCGGATCGCTGCTGTTCGGGGGGCTGCTTGGCTGTTTCGGGGTCGGAGCAATCGCGGGGGCGATGCTCAACCCGCGCATCAGGGCGAGCTTCGACAACGAGATCGTGATCCGCTTCGCCTTTCTCGGCTTTGGCCTTGCGGCGGGAATCCTGGGGCAGACCCAATCGGTTTGGCTTCATGCGCTGGCGATGCTGCCGGCGGGGGCGTCATGGGTGCTGGCACTGTCGCTGTTCAACGTGACCGTGCAGCTTTCGACACCGCGTTGGGTCGTGGCGCGCGCGCTGGCGCTTTACCAGACGGCGACTTTCGGCGGCATGGCTGCTGGCTCGTGGGTTTGGGGCGGCGTGGCCGGTGCACAGGGGCTTGGCACAGCCCTCACCACGGCGGGGGCGTTGCTGGCGGTGGGCGCATTGATCGGGCTATGGTTCCGCGCGCCGGAATTCGGCAAGGCCGATCTCGATCCCGCCAACCGTTTCCAGGAGCCCGCCCTGCGGCTGGATCTGCGGGGGCGGTCCGGCCCGATCATGGTCATGGTCGATTACCGGATCGCGCAGGAGGACGTTCCCGAGTTCCTGCGCCTGATGCAGCAAAGGCGCAATATTCGACGCCGCGATGGCGCCCGGAACTGGGCTCTGCTGCGCGATCTGGAACATCCCGACCTGTGGTCGGAGAGCTATCACATCGCGACCTGGGACGAATATGTGCGCCACAATCTGCGCCGCACCAAATCCGATGCCGAAGTCACTGCCGAATTGCGAGCCCTGCATATCGGCGAGGGCGATCCGGCGGTGCATCGCATGATCGAGCGTCATTCGGTAAGTTTGCAGGATGACGTTCCGCTGGTCGGCAAGCTCGAGGTGCCCTGATATGGCAGACAACCCGCTGGTCATCGCCCCCAATCTCAAGCGCCGCCTGTCGGGCGTGACCGCAACGGTGGTGCGGCTGATCCCGGTGCAGGCCCGGATGATCGAGATCTGTGCCACCGGTCCCGGCCTGCCGCCCGGATTGCCGCATATTCCGCTGATCCGCACCGCCATGATGCCGCGCGACCGATGGCGGGTCTGGCATGCCCGGCGCAATACCGAGATGCTGTTGGGGCTGGTGCTGACACGGCTGTTGCGCCGCAAATACCGGCTGTTGTTCACCTCGGCGTCGCAGAGAAAACATAGCGGCTATACCAAGTGGCTGATCGGCCGGATGGACGCGCTGGTGGCGACCTCGGCCAAGGGGGCGGGTTATCTGGACCATCCCGCGCAGGTCATCCATCACGGTATCGATACCAAAGGCTTCGCCCCGCCGGGGGATCGCCGGGCGTTGCGCGAAAGGCTGGGATTGCCTGCGGGCGATCTGCTGGTCGGTTGTTATGGCCGTATACGGGCGCAAAAGGGGACCGGCGATTTCGTGCAGGCGATGATCGCGCTCTTGCCCGCGCGTCCGGATGTCACCGCGCTGGTCATGGGCCGGGCGACCGAGAAATATCAGGGCTACCTTGCCGATCTGAAGCGGCAGGTCGAAGAGGCCGGGCTGGGCGGGCGAATCCGTTTCCTGCCAGAGGTGACGGTCGATCGGATGGCCGACTGGTATGGTGCGCTGGATCTTTACGTGGCGCCGCAGAGATGGGAAGGATTCGGCCTGACACCGCTGGAGGCGATGGCCTGTGGCGTGCCGGTCGTGGCCACTCGCGTCGGTGCTTTCGAGGAGTTGATCGTGCCAGAGACCGGAACGTTGATCGCACCACAAGACGGGGCCGCGATGCAAAAGGCGGTGGCGGCGTGGTTGGATCATCCCGAAGCATTGGCCGCGGCGGCTCTTGCCGCGCGCGATCATGCCGTGCGGAACCACGGGATCGAGGTCGAGGCACGTGCGCTGGTCGACATCTATCGCGAATTGCTGGCGTGGTCATGACCCAGCTGCGCTTCCATATCGCCCGGCTGCTGCGCGACGAGGCGGCGCTTGCGCGGTTGTCGGTTCCGCAGGGCAATCTGCTGGCCGCATTGGAGGGCAAGAAGGTAGCGCTGATCGGCAATGCCCGGTCTTTGGCCGAGACGGATCACGGTGCCGAGATCGACGCCGCCGATCTGGTCATCCGGATCAATCGCGCGCCCATCCCCTCGGCGCAGAGCCATGGCAGCCGGACAGATTGGCTGGCCCTTGCCGTCCGCCTGTCGGATCAGGATCGTACGCGTATCGCCCCGGACCGTATCCTGTGGATGTCGCCCAAGCGTAAGAGACTGGACTGGCGCAGTGCGGACAGCGCCGGGTTCTACCTGCATCCGCTAAGTGATTACCGGGCGTTGAAGGATCGGCTGGCCGCACCGCCCACCACCGGCGCGATGATGATCGACCTGCTGATGCGTTCCGCCCTGTCCCGGCTGACGCTTTACGGTTTCGACTTTTTCGCCAGTCAGAGCCTTTCGGGGCGTCGCACCGCCGAGCAGGTGCCGCATGATTTCAGTGCCGAGGCGGGTTGGGCCGCCGATCTCGCGCGGAGCGACGGCCGATTGATTCTGCCCGAACCACCTGCAAGCGCAGAAGGGTAAGCCGATGTTCCCGATCCGCGACCATAATCCGTCCCAATGCCGGCCGATCGTCACCTATGTGCTGATCGCGGCGAATGTGGTCATGTATCTGTTGACCCTGCCCATGCTGGATGGCGGAGAAATGCTGTGGGCGCGGCTGGCGCTGTATCCGCTGGCGATCTCGAACGGAGAGATGCTGTGGGGGTTGCTGACGCATATGTTCCTGCATGCGGGTTTCATGCATATCGCGGGCAACATGCTGTTTCTGTGGATATTCGGGGATAACCTCGAGGACCAGATGGGGAGGGTAGGCTTCCTGGCCTTCTATCTGGCCTGCGGGCTTGCCGCCGCTGCCGGGCAGATCGCCGCCGATCCGTTCTCGCCCGTTCCGATGGTCGGTGCCTCGGGTGCCATTGCGGGCGTGATGGGCGGATATCTGCTGCTGTTTCCGAAGGCGCGGATCGATATCCTGTTCATATTCATCATCTTTTTCAAGATTTTTACCGTTCCCGCATGGATCATGCTGATCCTGTGGTTCGCAATCCAGCTTTTTGGCGGGTTTGCCTCGGTCGGATCAGAGGGCGGCGTCGCCTATTGGGCCCATGCCGGAGGTTTCGTTGCCGGGCTCGTCCTGACCCTGCCTCTGTTCCTGCGTCGTGGAGGCCCCGCATTCTGGAACCGGACCCATGGCAAGCCGCCTCATGCCGATGCGGTCTATGCGCCAAGCCGCATTCCACGCGTGCGGCGCTGAGGCCGATCCGTCAGAGCGGCATTCGCCCGGTACTCATATGACGCTTGCGTCCGAAGCCGGGACGTCGCTCGACGGAAAAGCCTGCCGCTTCCAGCGCCCGCCGCACATGCCCGGCGGCGGTATAGGTCGCGAAGCTGCCGCCGGGCGCGGTATGGCGTCTGACCTCGGCCAGCAACTCGTCCGACCACATCTCGGGATTCTTTGCGGGTGAAAAGCCGTCCAGGAACCATGCATCCGCCCGGCCCTGCCATTGCGGCAGCGTCTCACGGACATTGCCCTTGATCAGCCGCAGCTCCACCTGTCCCACCGCGATCACCTCGCGGTCCCAACCGGCACGCAATTCTGCCGCCAGATCAGCCAATTCGGGGAAGGCGGCATGGGCCTGTTCGAGTTGCGGCAGGCTCATGGGAAAGGCTTCGAAGCTGGTCATCCTGACCGGCATCTCTGTTATTGCCGCCAGGGCCAGGCAGTTCAGCCCGGTGCCGAAGCCGAGTTCCGCGACGTGGAAACCGGGGACAAGCCGCGCGGGCAGGTCGTTTCCGGTCAGGAAGACATGCCGGGTCTCTGCCAGCCCGTCGGCGAGGCTGAAATAGGGGTCGTCGAAGCGCGTTGCCACCGGCACTCCGCCCTCGCGCCATTCCAGGGCGGGCTCATGGCGTCCCGCAACAGCCGGGGGCTCTGCCCCCGGGCCCCCGGGATATTTGCATGAAGAAGAAGGGGTGGGTGATTTTGAAGTGGGGGGCATATTCGCTGGCGATGTTTGCGTGATCCGGACAGCTATAGAGGTCAAGCCGCATCCGTGGCAACTATCGCCGAGGGATGCGATGCGGCTGACTTGCGCCGTGAATGCGAGGCGATATATTCGGCCCTTGCCGTTTTCCAACGAAAGGTCGTGATCGTCTTGCCCAATCCCAACAGATCAGTCAGCGCCGATATAACCGTTATCGGCGGCGGTATCCTTGGCCTGTGCTGTGCATGGGAGATGATCCGCCGTGGCGCTCGGGTTCGGGTGATCGAGGGAAAACGCATCGGGGCGGGTTCGTCGGGTGGTCATGTCGGAGCACTGGCGCCGCATGCGCCCGAGAACTGGAACGAGAAGAAGGCATTTCAACTGGACAGCTTGCTGATGGCTGTGGATTTCTGGGCCGAGGTCGAGGCGGTATCCGGATCGTCGACGGGCTATGCCCGCTCGGGTCGGTTGCAGCCCGTCGCCGATGCGGAGGCTGCGGAAAATCTGCGGGATCGCATTGCCGCCTCTGCCCGGCAATGGCCTGCCGAGATGGCAATGCGGTTGACGGATCGACCCGACGCGCCCTTGTTGCCGCAAAGTCCTTCGGGGATTTGGCTGGAGGATCGCCTGACGGCCCGGATCAATCCGCGCGCCGCGCTTGCCGCGCTTGCCGAAGCGATTCGGGCCAGGGGCGGAGAGGTTATCGAGGGTTCTGCGGCACGATTGCAGGACATCTCCGGTCCCGTCCTTTGGGCAACCGGGGCCAAGGGGCTGGAGAGCCTGTCGCAAGACCTGGAGCGAGCCGTTGGGAAAGGGGTGAAGGGGCAGTCGGCTTTGCTGCGGTTTGACGCATCGGACGCGCCGCAGCTATTTGCCGAGGGTATCCATATTGTGCCGCATGGCGATGGCAGCGTGGCAGTTGGTTCGACCTCCGAGAACGAATTTGCGCATGATCGCGTCGATGCTCGGCTTGACGAGATTGTCGCCCGAGCCCGCGAGATATGCCCGCAGCTTGCCGAAGCACCGGTCATCGATCGCTGGTCGGGGCTTCGGCCCCGCGCGAAAAGCCGTGCCCCTTTGCTTGGGCGGTGGCCTGGTCGGCATGGGCATTTTGTCGCGAATGGCGGGTTCAAGATCGGCTTTGGCATGGCGCCGAAGATCGCCGCGATCATGGCCGATCTGATGCTGGACGGGGTCGACGCGATTCCGGGCGGGTTCCGGTTGACATGAGCCGGGCCGCGCGCGGGTCAGGATGATCGGGCCGTCAGACCGCCCCCGGCATCCCGTCGCCGGGAGACGTCCAGCGTAGCCTCGGATTGGCGGATTTCGCGCAGGGTCCGGTGGATGTATGTCAGGTGCCGGTGCGCCGCGTCATGCGCGGCCTCGGCATTCCGTTCGATGATCGCAAGCGCGATGGCGTGGTGCTGGTCGCGCAGTCGGTCGCGGGTGCCCGGCACTGAAAAAAGCCGGCCGCGATTATAGATCACGTCGCGGCGCAGATTGCCCGATAGTGCCCGCATGATCTGAAGCAGCACAAGGTTATGGCTGGCTTCGTATATCAGCAGATGCAACTCGGTATCGGCTTCGGCCTCCCTGTCCGGTTCGGCTGCGGCATGGGCCTGCTCGATCCGTTCCAGGCAGGTCTGGATGCGGCGCAGATCGACCTCATTGGCGCGCTTTGCCGCCAATGCCGCGGCCTGGCATTCGACGATATCCCTGAATTCCAGGTAATCATCCGCCAGTTCCGCCCGCCCGGACAGCAGCATCAGCAGCGGATCCGAGATGGCCGCGGCCCCCAGTTGAGCCACGCGGAGCCCCTTGCCATCGCCGGTTTGCAGCAGCCCCTTGTCTTGCAGCATCTTCAGCCCGTCGCGCAGGGTCGGGCGAGAGACGTTCAGCCGCCGTGCGAGTTCCCGTTCGGGCAGCAGCGGTTCATCGGGGCGCAACGTGCCTTCGAGGATCAGGGCTTCGATATGGCGTGCCACGCTCTCGGCGGCCTTTTCGGGTTTGATGGCGGTCCCGGTCATCGCGCCTCCTGCTTTGCACCCACACAATCCCATTTGACAGGTTTGGTCAAATTATTTTACCAAGAACATATTGCAAGGAAGAGGCGTCCCATGGCCGGCATCGCCATGCCCCAGCCAGATGAGCGTATCCTGGAACGTGCCCCGCAGATCGTGACGGCGCTGCGCGGGGTCTTGCCCGAGGATGCGGTGATCGATGATCCGCAGGAGACGCTCGCTTATGAATGCGATGCGCTGACGGCCTATCGTTGTGCGCCGCTTGCAGTGGTCCTGCCGCGCACGACGGCAGAGGTCGCCGAAGCGATGCGGGTCTGCGGCGTCATGGGGGTGCCGGTGGTGCCGAGGGGCGCGGGAACTTCGTTGGCGGGCGGGGCGCTGCCGACAGCCGATTGTGTCGTGATCGGCACGGCTCGGCTGAACCAGGTGCTGGAGATCGACACAGATAACCGTTTCATCCGGGTGCAGACCGGTGTCACAAATCTGTCGGTTAGCGAGGTGCTGGAGCCGCATGGGTTTTTCTATGCGCCCGATCCGTCCTCGCAATTGGCCTGCACCATCGCGGGGAATATCGCGATGAATTCGGGCGGGGCGCATTGCCTGAAATACGGGGTGACGACGAATAACCTGATGGGCGCGACGGTGGTCTTGACCACGGGCGAGATCGTCGAATTGGGCGGGGCAGAGCTGGCATCGTCAGGTTTGGACTTACTTGGCCTGTTGTGTGGATCAGAGGGACAGCTCGGGATCGTGACCGAGGCGTTTTTGCGTATCCTCCCCCGCCCCGAAGGAGCCCGTCCGATGCTGATTGGCTTCGACAGTCCCGAGGTCGCCGGAGAATGCGTGGCACGCATCATCCGCTCGGGCGTGCTGCCGGTCGCGATTGAATATATGGACGAGCCGTGCCTGCGGGCCGTCGAGGATTTTGCTCAAGCAGGATACCCCAAATGCGCCGCTGTGCTGATCGTCGAGGTCGAGGGCTCACCGGATGAGATCGCCGATCAGATCGCCCGCATCCGGGCGATTGCGGATGAGCTGGAACCGGTCGAGTTCCGTGAAAGCCGCAACGCCGATGATGCGTTGGCGATCTGGAAAGGGCGGAAATCCGCCTTCGGCGCGATGGGGCGGTTGGGGGATTACATCTGCCTCGACGGGACGGTGCCGGTCGGGCAACTGCCACATACCCTGCGCCGGATCGGGGAATTGTCGAAACAGCACGGGCTGGAGGTCGCCAATGTCTTCCATGCAGGTGACGGCAACATGCATCCGCTGATCCTGTTCAACGCCAATGAGCCGGGGCAGTTGGAGCGCGCCGAGGCATTTGGGGCTGATATTCTGCGGCTTTGTGTCGAGGTCGGCGGTTGCCTCACCGGAGAGCACGGCGTGGGGGTTGAGAAGCGCGACCTCATGGATGTGCAGTATGATGCGCCGGATCTGGCGATGCAAATGGAGGTGAAGGATGTCTTCGACCCCACGTGGATCCTGAACCCGGCAAAGGTCTTTCCGCTTCAAGCCAGTGCCGCCCACCGCCTGAAGGCAGTCCAATGACTTCTGAAACCATCAGCCGGACGACCAACACCCCGAAGACCGAGGCCGAGTTGGCCGAGATCGTCGCGGGGCATTTCGCGGGTTGTCAGCCGCTGCGGACTATGGGCGGAGGAACCCGTGTGCAGGCCGATCATATTGCGGGGGATACGCTGACTACCCGCGCCATGTCAGGTGTTGTGACCTATGAACCCGGAGAGATGACGCTGATCGCCCGCGCTGGCACGCCCTTGTGGGAGATCGAGGCGATGCTGGTCTCGGAAGGGCAGGCCCTTGCGTTCGAGCCGCCCGACCTGCGCGGCGTTCTTGGCAGCGACGGCACACCGACAATCGGCGGGATGGTCGCGGCAAATGCCTCGGGGCCGCGAGGGATCATGGCCGGCGCCTGCCGCGATCACTTGCTGGGCGTGCGGTTCGTCGATGGGCAGGGGCGCGTCCTGAAGAATGGTGGGCGGGTGATGAAGAACGTCACCGGGCTGGATTTGTCCAAATTGCTTTGCGGCTCTTTCGGAACTCTTGGGATTTTGACTGAGGTGGCGATGAAGACGCTCCCTCATGCACAGGCCCGTGGCACGCTGGCCATTCGCGGCGTTGACGATGCCGAGGCGCTCAGGACCTTCACAACCGCGCTGGCCACTCCGTTCGAGATATCCGGTGCCGCGTTTCATGACGGCACCGCGTGGTTGCGGATCGAGGGCCTGCCACCGCAGCTCGCCTATCGGCAGAAACGCCTGCAAGAGTTGTTCGGTGCTTATGAAATCACGTTTCTGGACGCCGAGGCTACCGTCACGCTCTGGCGCGACTTGCGGGATGTGGCACATTTTGCCGGGACGGATACTCCGCTGTGGCGTGTGCCGGTCAAACCGAGTGACGCGCCTGCGCTCACGGCATCGCTGCGCGCCTTGGGTGGGCAGACGTCGCTGGATTGGGGCGGCGGGCTGATCTGGTATTGCGGACCGGGAGAGGCCAGCGCCGTTCGGGACATCGCTCCCCATGCGATGTTGGTCCGGCGGGGTGGAGTGGAAGGCTCGGCCTTCCCGAGGCAGTCCGCGGCGGTGGAGCGGCTGTCACAGGAATTGCGCCGGAAATTCGATCCTGCGGGGATTCTCAATCCTGGCCTGATGGGGGGCTGACATGCAGACGATTTTCACGCCCGACCAGCTTGTCGATCCCGCCACCGCGCGTTCCAACGAGATCCTGCGTTCCTGCGTGCATTGCGGCTTTTGCACCGCAACTTGCCCGACTTACAAGCTGTTGGGTGACGAGTTGGACAGCCCGCGCGGCCGCATCTACTTGATCAAGGATATGCTGGAAAACAGCAAGGTTCCCGACGACAAGACCGTCAAGCATATCGACCGCTGCCTGTCATGCCTGTCCTGCATGACCACCTGTCCCTCGGGTGTGCACTATATGCACCTGGTCGATCATGCCCGCGAATATATCGAAGAGAACTACCGCCGCCCGCTATTCGAGCGGGTCTTGCGGTCGGTTTTGGCGAAGGTCCTGCCTTATCCGGGGCGGTTTCGGCTGGTGCTGAATGCCGCGCGAATTGTCCGGCCATTACGCCGTTTCATGCCCGATGTCCGGCTTCGTGCGATGCTGGACATGGCACCAGAGACGATCCCGCCGGTCAGCCGCAATGATGCACCTCAGGTTTTCCGGGCTCAGGAACCGAGGCGGAAGCGCGTGGCGCTGCTAATCGGTTGCGCTCAGCGGGCACTGAATACCGATATCAACGATGCCACCATTCGCCTCTTGCGCCGTCATGGCTGTGAGGTGGTGATCCCCGACGGCATCGGGTGCTGTGGCGCTTTGACCCATCATATGGGCAAGACCACCGAAAGCCATGCCATGGCCGCCGCGAATATCCGCGCGCTGGCTGCCGAGCTTGACGGAGACGGCCTTGATGCGGTGGTGATCAACACCTCGGGCTGCGGCACCACCGTCAAGGATTACGGGCATATGTTCCGAAACGATCCGCTGGCCGGGGATGCGGCGCGGGTGGCGAAGCTCGCGAGGGATGTCACCGAGGTGATGGCCGATTTGGGTTTGAAAGACGCCGGTCATGCCGAGCCGCTTCGGGTGGGCTATCACGCTGCCTGTTCATTGCAGCATGGCCAGCAAATCCGGGCCGCGCCCAAGGAGTTGTTGACGCAGGCAGGCTTTACGGTGCTTGAGCCCCGTGACAGCCATATCTGCTGCGGTTCCGCCGGGACCTATAACCTGATGCAGCCCGAGATCTCCGGTGAACTGAAAACCCGCAAGATCGAGACGCTGGAGGCGCTGGAGCCTCAGGTCATCAGCGCCGGGAATATCGGCTGCATGATGCAGATCGGTTCGGGAACCGCTGTGCCGGTCGTTCACACTGCGGAACTGTTAGACTGGGCGACCGGGGGGGCGCGCCCGCGTGGGTTGGCCGAAAGGCGGGGCTGAGCGGAGTTGCGTCCCGCGATGGCCGGGGCTGCTGCCTGCCCCGTCGCCGGCTGGTTCTCGAACCAGTGGCGCCCCAACCGTCGCCCCCCGAGGATATTTTCATGAAGAAGAACGGGGGGGGGGGCATGACTGGCAGCCGGTGATGCCGACGGAGCCGGGCGGTAAACCGATTGATCAGTTCGACCGGGTCATGGTCAGTGTGACCCATTCACCCAGATCATCGCGGCGATCCAGTGTGAATCCGGCGGTCTGATAGGCCTCGATCACCTCTTGGCCCTGATCGGTCAGGATGCCGGAAAGGATGATCTTGCCGCCCGTCCCGACATGGCGGGCCATTTCGGGTGACAGATCGATCAGCGGTTGTTTCAGGATATTGGCAAGAACCAGATCGAAGGGCGCGGCCTCTTCCAGCATCGGATGATCGAAGCCGGTCGCCTCGATGCAGATGACCCGGCCGTCCAGCCCGTTTGCGATGACATTGGCGCTGGCGGTATCCACCGCGACCTTGTCGATATCGCTGGCCAATACCGTCATCGGCCAGATCCGTGCCGCCCCCATCGCCAGAACAGCGGTGCCGCAGCCGATATCGGCGATGCGTTGTGGCTCGTAACCGTCACCCGCCAGCCGGTCCAGGGCTTCGAGACAGCCCTTGGTGGTGCCGTGGTGGCCGGTTCCGAAAGCCATCGCGGCCTCGATGCACAGGGCCTCGACACCCTCGGGCACCCGGTCGGCATCATGGCTGCCATGGACATAGAACCGTCCGGCCTCGACCGGGGACAATTCGCGCCGGACATGCGCGACCCAATCGACTTCGGGCAGTTCCGAGATGACGAAAGGATCGGCCCCATAAGCTGCCGCCAGCAGCGCCAGCGCCACCTCGTCGGGTTGTTCGAGGAAATAGACCCCGACTTCCCAACGGTCCGAGCCGTCCTCGATCTCGAACACGCCGGAACCGACGGGTTCAGGGGTCAGATCTTCGCAGGCTTCGGCGAGGGCTTCGGCGGGCGCGCGCCCGGCAAGATGGGTCAGGGCGGTGAATGTCGGCATGGGCAGGGTTCCAGGTTGGGTTCCGACGCCATAACGCGGCACCTGCCCGGACGCAATCTTTGCCGCGTTGCGCTATGTGCAACTATCGGATAGCGATATGCGCGGATAGAGGGCGAGGCAGATGCCGGGAGACAGAGGATGACCACCGCAACCGATCCCGCCTCCTCGCTCGAGGCGAAGCCGCTTCTTGCCGCTGCTTGGATGATGGGGGCGGTGGCGTCTTTCACCTCGATGGCGATTGCCGGGCGGGCCGTGTCGCTGGAACTCGATACGTTCGAGATCATGGGCTGGCGTTCGATCTTCGGCGTGGCGATCATGGTTCTGGTGATCAGTTCGCGCGGATTGTGGGGGGCAATCAACCTGCACCGGCCCGAACTGCATCTGGCCCGCAACATCTGTCATTTCACCGCGCAGAACCTGTGGTTCTACGCGATCTTCTCGATCCCGCTGGCACAGGTCTTTGCGCTGGAATTCACCGCGCCGCTCTGGGCGCTGGTCCTGTCGCGGCTGTTCCTGGGCGAGAAGTTGACCGGACCACGAACCGTGGCCGCGATCCTGGGGTTTGCCGGTATCCTGCTGGTGACCCGTCCCGGTTCGGCGCCGATCACGCCCGGGCTGATCTCGGCAGCGGCCTGCGCGGTGGGGTTCGCGCTGACCTATGTCTTTACCAAGAAGCTGACCGTGGTCGCCCATACCGCCTGTATCCTGTTCTGGATGACCCTGTCGCAAACCGTTTTCGGCTTTGTCTGCGCCGGTTTTGACGGAGATATCGCGCTGCCATCTGCCGCAGCGTTTCCGTGGATCGCGGTGATAGGGGCTGCGGGGCTGGCCGCGCATTTCTGTATCGCCAGTGCCTTGCGGGTCGCGCCTGCGACGCTGGTGATGCCTTTCGATTTCCTGCGATTGCCGGTGATTGCGGTAGTCGGGCTGATATTTTACGATGAGCCGGTCGGTTTGCTGGTTATCGCCGGGGCGGCACTGATCCTTTGCGGCAACTACTTGAACATCCGGGCCGAGGCGCGGCGGCGTCAGACACCGAGGCCCGGGGCACCGGGACCCTGAGCGGCAGCGCGGTCGTCGGGGTTGAACATCTCGCACAGCTCGTGCGACAGGCAGCCGCAGCGGATGCAGCCGCTCAACCGGTCGCGAACCCGCTGCAACATATGGATGCGATGATCCAGATCGTCGCGCCAGCCTTCCGAGATGCGCGCCCAGTCCTCGCGTCCGAGCGGTTGGCCCGATAGGGCGGGTTTGAGGGCGGTGCGGATTTCCGCCAGCGGAATACCTGCTTGCTGACCCGCCTTGATGATGGCCAGAATGCGCAGACTGGCCCGCGAATAGCGCCGGTGATTGGCAGCGTTGCGCGTCGAACGAATCAGCCCTTCGCGTTCGTAGAAATGGATGGCCGAAACGGAAATACCGCTACGACGGGAGAGTGCGCCGACCGACATGACTGGAGTCGAAGGTGTACACATATTGATTTCTCTGGACATTTTTTACTTGTCCTAAACTATGGTTGAGGTCTTAGGGTGGCGAACCATGACCGAAATTGCAAGGAAAAGACTTATGACGCAGGGCAATCGGATCGTGGTGATCCTTGGATCGATCCGTGAAGGACGAATCAATGACCGGATCGCGACTTGGGTCGTTGGGCAGTTGAAAGCGCATGGATTTGCGCCCGAGATACTGGACCCTATCGATCCCGAGATTTTGCCGGTGCAGACCGGCGACAAGCAAGCCGTTCAGCGGTTGCGGCAACGCATGGCGGGGGCGGACGGCTTCGTGATCGTGACGCCGGAATACAATCATGCCGCTCCGGGACCGCTGAAAACGCTGATCGATGCGGTCAATGCCGAATGGCGCGCCCGCCCGGTGGGGCTGGTCAGTTATGGTGGAATTTCCGGTGGGCTGCGCGCCACCGAGTCGCTGCGCATCGTTCTGGCCGAACTGCACAGCGTCACCCTGCGCGATACGGTAAGCTTTGCCTCGCCGTGGCGGCGTTTCGACGAGGCGGGGCGGATCACCGATCCCGAAGCCGCCGAGGCGGCCGAGGCGGCGATGGCGGTCTTCGCCCATCGCCTGCACTGGTGGGCCGATGCATTGGCGGATGCGCGCGCGGCGCGCGCCTATGACCCGGAGGACAGCTAGATGGACCGCTTGCTGAAAGATCCGCGTGCATGGGGGCTGATGTTCGCGGCGATGCTGACGATCATGTCGAACGCCACAATCACGCCCTCACTGCCGGGGCTGGAGGCGATGTTCGCCGACGATCCGCTGGCCCCGATGCTTACACGGCTGCTGATTACCGCGCCGTCCCTTTTGGTCGCCCTTACCGCGCCCTTTGCCGGAGCGCTTACCGACAGGCTGGGGCGCAGGCGGCCCTTGCTGATCGGCTTGATCGTCTATGCGGCCGCAGGAACGGCGGGGCTGTATCTGAACTCGCTCGAGGCGATATTGGCCAGCCGTCTGGCCCTGGGGCTGGGAGTGGCCGCGATCATGACGTCGCAGGCGGCGCTGGTCGGGGATTACTTCGAAGGCCCGGCGCGGGGACGTCTGATGGGCTATCAGATGGCCGCGACAAATATCGGCGGTCTGGTCTTTGTAACTTTGGCCGGGGTGCTGGCCTCTGCCGATGCCCGTTTGCCCTTCGCGATCTATGGGCTGGCGGCGATTCTGCTGCCGATCCTGTCGGCGATCCTGCCAGAGCCGCCGCGCTTTTCTTCCACATCGGAGGAGGTGCGATCGGGCGATCCGGGCGAGGCCGGCTGGCAATTGACCGTTGCGATCATGGCGACGGCAGCGGGGCTGACCTTCGTGATCTTCTATGCGGTCCCGACGCAGGTGCCCTATCATCTGCAGGAACTGGGTCTGACCGATCCGCGTAATGCCGGGATGGTTATGGGCGCGCTGATGTTCGCTGCTGCGATCATGTCGGTGGTCTCGGGGCTGATCCGGCCCAGGCTCGGGCGGATCGGTACGCCGGTTTCCGGTTACCTGGCGCTTGGTGCGGGCTTTGCCGGATTGTCCATCGGACATTCTCTTCCCTTCGCCATGTTCTCGACGGCCATGATCGGTGCGGGGTTGGGATTATGCATGCCGACATTCATCACCACGGCGCTGAATGTTGCCCCGGCACGGCGCCGGGGGCTGGTCACCGGCCTGATCACCTCGGCAATTTTTCTGGGACAATTCCTTTCACCTCTGGCAAGTCAGCCGCTGGTTACCCATCTGGGCTATTCCGGCGCCTTCCGTATCGGGAGTTTTGCTTTCGTCGCCCTGGCGATCATCCTGACCGTCACGCTGCGTCGGCAGACGCCGAGAAACACCAAGCCGCTGAGCGCGCATTAGCGCCATGCGGATCAGCAAACGAGGGAGCCGGGCATGACCGGAATCATCGAGATCGACAATCTGTCGAAAGAATATGGCGGTGGCACAAAGGCGCTTACCGATGTGTCGATGTCCATCGAAGAGGGCGAGATCATCGCGCTGCTGGGGCCGAACGGGGCGGGCAAGACGACGCTCATCTCGATCATCTGTGGGCTGGTCGTGCCGACCGGTGGCACTGTCCGCGTGGGCGGCCATGATATCCGCACGGACTGGCGGGCGGCTCGCAAGCTGATCGGGCTGGTGCCGCAGGAGATCGCGCTGGAGCCGTTCGAGACGGTGCTCAATTGCGTCCGCTTCACCCGTGGCCTTTACGGCGAGGGGCCGGATGAAGCCTATATCGAGCAGGTGTTGCGCAGCCTCGCCCTGTGGGACAAGCGCGATGCCGCCACCAAGGAACTCTCGGGCGGCATGAAGCGCCGGGTGCTGATCGCCAAGGCGCTGGCCCATCGCCCCAAGGTGCTGTTTCTTGACGAGCCCACCGCCGGGGTCGATGTCGCCCTGCGGCGCGAGATGTGGCAGGTGGTCGAAGGGCTGCGCCGCGATGGCGTGACCATTATCCTTACCACGCATTACCTGGAAGAGGCCGAAGAGATGGCCGACCGGATCGGGGTCATCAACAAGGGCCAGCTTCTGCTGATCAAGCCCAAGGACGAGTTGATGGGCGAATTCGGTGGCAAGACCCTGAAGATCGAACTGGACGAACCCCTGCAGGCGATTCCGTCCGAACTGGCTGGCCGCGGGTTGGTCCTTGCTCCGGACGGGCGCGAGATCAGCTATGACTACGACACGCGGGCCGAACGGACCGGTATTGCCCGCTTGTTGGGCGATCTGGCCGCGCAGGGGATCACCGTGCGCGACGTTTCGACTCGGCAATCCAGTCTCGAAGAAGTGTTCATTTCCCTGGTCCAGGAAGACAAAGCGGAGGACGCAGCATGATGGCGGAAATCAACTGGCCCGGTGTCTGGGCAATATTCCATCACGAGATGATGCGTTTCTTCCGCACCATCTGGCAATCGCTGGCCTCGCCTGTCGTGTCGACGGTGCTGTATTTCGTCGTCTTCGGCGCGGCCATCGGCGGGCGCATCCAGTCGGTCGAGGGCGTGCCCTACGGCGCGTTCATCGTGCCGGGGCTGATGATGCTGACAGTGCTGCAGCAAGCGGTCAGCAATGCCAGTTTCGGGATCTATTTCCCGAAATTCAGTGGCACGATCTATGAATATCTCGTCTCGCCCGTCGGTTGGGTCGAGGTCACGATGGGTTTCGTCGGAGCCGCAGCGGCCAAGGCGATTCTGATCGCGCTGATCATCCTGCTGACCAGTTTCGCTTTTGTCGGTGTCCATATCCTGCACCCGTTCTGGATGTTGGCTTTCCTGTTCCTGACGGCACTGGGCTTCAGCCTGCTTGGCTTCATTTTGGGACTTTGGGCCAAGTCATTCGAGCAATTGCAGATCATCCCGATGATGGTGATCACACCACTGGTGTTCCTGGGCGGGGCCTTCTACTCGGCCAGCATGTTGCCGCCGTTCTGGGAAGCGGTCGCCAAGTTGAATCCGGTGCTTTACCTGATCTCGGGGTTCCGCTGGTCGTTCTTCGGACTGGCCGATGTGCCGGTAGGGGTATCCCTGGTTGCGGTGGCGATCTTCATCGGCATCTGCTTCGCCATCATCCGCTGGATATTTGCCACGGGCTGGCGGCTGCGCGAGTGACCGCCGGGACCGATCGACCCTGAAACAGCAGAATTGCAACATCTCGCTATGTTTCTATCGGTAACCAGATGATCGAGGAGGCCTTTCGACAACCGACAGGATAATCTTGGGTCTGTAAGTACAGATGGAGTTTTTATCATGCGTGTATTCTGGATTATCCTTGGCGGGCTTTCGATTGTGGCGGGCGGCTTGGCATTGGCCAATCCCCTCGCTGCGACCCTGACCGCCGAGCGGCTTGCCGGCTGGAGCTTTCTTTTCATCGGCGTGCTCGAGATCGTCGCGGTGTTTCAGCAGAAAAGCTGGCGTGGCCGGATCTGGGCGATATTGGCTGGGCTGGCCTTTGCCATCCTTGGTGTCATGCTGTTGACCCGGCCCCTCGCAGGTGTCTTGTCGCTGACCCTGATCGTCGCCATCCTGTTCCTCGTGGCGGGTGCGGTGAAAGTGGCCATGGCGTTCTCGCTCGAACGCGGCAATGGTTTCTGGCTGATCCTGCTGAGCGGTGCGCTGTCGGTTGTTCTTGCCCTGATGATCCTTGCGAATTTCCCGGCTTCTGCCGCGACGATTCTGGGCGTGCTGCTGGCGATAGAGCTGATTTCGAACGGTGTGTCGATGATTGCAATCTCAAACTCAGCGCCTGCGAAAAGGGAGTAAGTCATTCAAATGGCTGTGCCGGTTCGATCCGGCGCAGCCAGATGCGCCTCTAGCGTTTTTTCGATTTGATCAGGCCTTTGCAAATGCGCGTTTGCGGGTCGAGGCGGACGTACTCTCGGGCCGAGATCACGTTCATGCCCAAAGACTGGTTCCAGCCTCCGAACCATCGCTGGCGGATGCCGTTCCGGTAATAGCTGCCCATGATCTGATCGACATAGGGTGGAATGATCGAGGTGTTCGGGATACGAGGCGCGTGAAACCCGATTCGGGCATAGGGGCCGAGGCAGGCATTGGGCATGGTGATCAGCATCGTACAGGCCGAACGGCAATAGCCCCGGATACGGACGGTTTTTCCCGACCGGGCAAGTCGTTCGCGCTGCTGGACCATCTCCAGCACATTGCCGCCCTTGTCGTTCACGACATCGATGAGCTTCGGACGCTCACGTATCTCTGCAATTCCCGCATACGGTGCCAGAGACAGCATCAAGACGGTGCCGATCAGCGGGGCATATCTGCGCATTCTCGTAAACATGGGATGCATATGCCGTGAAACGCTGTGGAAGGGGAAGTCACGTTCCGGCGAACACGGCCTGCGATGCTCTCTTTTCAGGTGCCTCCGAATCGCTTATGTGCGGCAGATGCATCAGAACCCGCCCGATCTTCGCCCCGATCTAGCCCGTGCCACCGTTCCCGATGAGCGGCGAGCGGGTCAGCCGACCATCGGCATGGTCAGCCTTGGCTGCCCCAAGGCGCTGGTCGACAGCGAGCGTATCCTGACGCGGCTGCGGGCAGAGGGTTACGCGATCAGCCCCGATTACGGCGGTGCGGATGTGGTGATCGTCAACACCTGCGGCTTTCTCGACAGCGCCAAGGCGGAATCGCTGGAGGCGATCGGCGAGGCGTTGCAGGAAAACGGCCGGGTGATCGTCACCGGCTGCCTAGGGGCCGAACCGGAATATATCACCGGCGCGCATCCCAAGGTGCTGGCCGTCACCGGGCCGCATCAATATGAATCCGTTCTGGATGCGGTGCACGGGGTGGTGCCGCCCTCGCCGGATCCCTTTGTCGATCTGCTGCCTGCCAGCGGTGTTACGCTGACCCCGCGCCATTACAGCTATCTCAAGATTTCCGAGGGCTGTAATCACAAATGCAAGTTCTGCATCATTCCCGACATGCGCGGAAAGCTGGTCAGCCGTCCCGCCCACGCCGTGATCCGCGAGGCCGAGAAGCTGGTCGAGGCCGGGGTGAAGGAACTGCTGGTCATCTCTCAGGACACCAGCGCCTATGGCGTTGACCGCAAATTCGCCGAAGAACGTGGCCATCGCGCTCATATCACCGACCTGGCCCGCGATCTCGGGGAATTGGGCGCATGGGTGCGGCTGCATTACGTCTATCCCTATCCGTATGTGCGTGAATTGATCCCGCTGATGGCCGAAGGCTTGGTGCTGCCCTATCTGGATATTCCCTTCCAGCATGCCCATCCCGATACGCTCAAACGCATGGCCCGCCCCGCGGCGGCGGCGAAAACGCTGGACGAGATCGCAGCGTGGCGTTCGGTCTGTCCCGATATCACCCTTCGTTCGACCTTCATCGTCGGCTATCCCGGCGAGACCGAGGCAGAGTTCCAGACCCTATTGGACTGGCTGGACGAGGCGCAACTGGACCGGGTCGGCTGCTTCCAATATGAAAATGTCGAGGGTGCGCGGGCCAATGACCTGCCCGATCACGTGGCGGACGAGGTTAAACAGGATCGGTTCGACCGGTTCATGCAGAAGGCGCAGGCGATATCCGAGGCAAAGCTTGCGGCCAAGATCGGGCGCAAGCTGGAGGTGATCGTCGATGCCGTTGACGAAGAAGGCGCGACTTGCCGCACCAAGGCCGATGCACCCGAGATCGATGGCAACCTGTTCGTAGACGAGGGCTTCGAGGCGCTGAAACCGGGCGATATCGTGACCGTGACAGTGGATGAGGCGGGCGAATACGATCTCTGGGGCAGGCTGTGAGCCTGCAGGAACGTCTGCCCGAATTCGTGCGGACCCATTACGAGGTGCATGAATGGCGGCATGCCAGTGCCATCCTCGCCCACGATTTTCAGGACGAATGGCGCGATATCCTGGATGTGCTGACCGCGTTCCGCCTGCGTCGCGAATGGATCGAGGTCGGTGGTGGCCGGAAATCACAGGTTGCCGACCGGATCGACGGTTTCCTGATGCGTCGCGGATGGGAGGAAAAGCAGTTCCAGACGGCGATGCTGGTCGATGGCAACCGGCTCGACAGTCCGACCCACAAGATCGACTGCTATCGCAACAAGATCGGGCTCGAGATCGAATGGAACAACAAGGATCCTTTCTACGACCGCGATCTGAACAATTTTCGCCTGCTGTTCGATTTGCGCGCGCTGAGTGTTGGTGTCATCATAACCAGATCGGACGAGCTTCAGGATATCTTCAACGATCTGGGGCGAAAATCGTCCTTCGGGGCATCGACCACGCATATGTCCAAGCTGCTACCGCGAATTGAAGGTGGCGGTGGGGCCGGATGTCCTCTATTGGTGTTCGGGATAACCAAGAAACTATATGTTGACGGAGGGCAGCCATGAACAGTGCATCTGACGACCTGCTGGCTGTCGCCGGTGATACCCGCTTTGGCACGATCCTCGCTGATCCGCCTTGGCAGTTCCAGAACCGCACCGGCAAGATGGCGCCCGAGCACAAGCGCCTGTCGCGCTATCCGACCATGACGCTGGACGATATCTGCGATCTGCCGGTCGAGGCCATCGCGGCGGCGCGCGCGCATCTGTATCTGTGGGTGCCAAATGCGCTGCTACCCGAGGGGCTGCGCGTCATGGATCAATGGGGCTTCAAGTACAAGAGCAACCTGATCTGGTACAAGGTCCGCAAGGATGGCGGTCCCGACCGGCGCGGCGTGGGGTTCTATTTTCGCAACGTGACCGAAGTGCTGCTGTTCGGGGTTCGGGGCAAGGATGTCCGGACGCTCGACCCCGGACGCTCGCAGGAGAACGTATTCGTCTCGCGTAAACGCGAGCATAGCCGCAAGCCGGATGAACAATATGACGTGATCGAGGCTTGCAGCTGGGGGCCTCGTCTGGAAATGTTTGCACGCGGTGCGCGCGAGGGCTGGACCGTTTGGGGAAATCAGTCGGAGGAATACGAGCCGAACTGGCCGACCTATGCCAATCACTCGCAAAGTAATGTTGTTAAGCTGCGTTCAAAGTAACCTCTGCCATTTGACAGTCATTTTTCCATGCTGCCACCAATGATCACCATCAGCCCCGCCTTCGATCCCGAGGGCAAGCCGCGCAAACCCGGCGCTCTTTGCATCGGCGCGCAAAAGGCAGGCACGTCATGGCTTGCCCAGATGCTGGGCCAGCATCCGCAGATCTGGATTCCGCCCTTCAAGGAAGTCCAGTTCTTCAATCACCGCTATATTCCCGAGCATCAACGCTGGATCGGCTGGCACTACCGCAACAAGCCCAAGGAAATCCGTGACCGGCATATCAAGCGCGAAGTGCCGATGCCGCCCGAACTTGATCGCTATCTCGACGGGCTGACCACGGGGAAGATGTTCCATAACCATTGGTACAAGCGCGTCTTCGCGCCTGCCCCGGAAGGTGCGGTGCCGATGGATTTTACCCCCGAGTATTCGACCCTGCCCGAAAAAGGGGTCGAATTCATTGCCAGTTTCCTGCGCAAGGTGAGGGTTCTCTACCTGATTCGTCACCCGGTCGACCGGGCTATCTCGCAACTGCGAATGAACCTGCGCCGCGAGAAACGGACACCCGAGACATTGGACGACTGGCTGAAAGAGATCGAGAATCCGGTTCTTTACGACAGGGGGGATTACGCGACATACCTGCCTCGCTGGCAGCGGCATTTCCCGGAGATGATGGTGATCCCCTTCGGTCGAATCGCCCGCGCACCCGGTGAGTTGATGGACGAGGTCGAGGAATATTTGGGCCTCGGCCCTTATCCCTATGGCAATCTTGGACAGAAGGTTTTCGCGAATCCGTCGGGGCTGAAACCCCCGGCCGAAGCGATTTCGGCCCTGACCGAACACATGGCGCCGCAGATAGAGTTCCTTAAGGCGGAGTTCGGATCGGAATTCGTGGACGAAACTCGCTAGGCATTTGCGGCTGCCCTTTCATGACCGGCCGCTTTGGCCTACATAGCCGCAAAGTTTGCAGGAGAATTCGATGGCGTCCTATCAGTTCGTGTATCACATGGACGGTGTGTCCAAGACCTATCCCGGTGGCAAGAAGGTCTTTGAAAACATCCGTCTGAACTTCCTTCCCGGCGTCAAGATCGGTGTTGTCGGCGTGAACGGCGCCGGTAAATCGACGCTGCTGCGCGTCATGGCCGGTCTCGACAAGGATTTCACCGGCGAGGCATGGGCAGCCAAGGGCGCGACCGTGGGCTATCTGCCGCAGGAACCCCAGCTCGATTCATCGCTGAACGTGCGTGAAAATGTCATGCTGGGCGTTGCGGCCAAACAGGCCAAGCTGGAGCGCTATAACGAGTTGGCGATGAATTACTCGGATGAGACCGCCGAGGAGATGGCCAAGCTGCAGGATGAAATCGACGCCGAGAACCTCTGGGACCTGGACAGCCAGATCGATGTCGCGATGGAAGCCCTGCGTTGCCCGCCCGACGATGCCGATGTCGAAACGCTCTCGGGTGGTGAACGCCGGCGTGTGGCTCTGTGCAAGCTGCTGCTTGAGGCGCCCGACATGCTGCTGCTGGACGAACCGACCAACCACCTGGACGCCGAGACGATCGCATGGCTGCAAAAGCACCTGATCGAATATCCCGGCACGATCCTGATCGTCACCCATGACCGGTATTTCCTTGACGATATCACCAGCTGGATACTCGAGCTGGATCGTGGCCGGGGTGTTCCCTACGAGGGTAACTATTCGGCTTGGCTGGAACAGAAGGCCAAGCGGCTTGCTCAGGAGGCCCGCGAGGACAAGGCCAAGCAAAAGACGCTGGAGCGCGAACTGGAATGGATTCGCGCAGGTGCCAAGGCGCGGCAGGCCAAGCAGAAGGCCCGGATCAACTCCTATAACGAAATGGCCAACCAGTCCGAGCGCGAGAAGCTTTCCCGCGCGCAGATCATCGTCCCGAATGGTGAGCGCCTTGGAAGCAAGGTGATCGAGGTGAGCGGCCTCAAGAAAGCCATGGGCGACAAGTTGCTGGTCGAGGACCTGGATTTCAGCTTGCCTCCGGGTGGCATCGTCGGCGTGATCGGCCCGAACGGTGCCGGTAAATCGACGCTGTTCCGCATGCTGACCGGGCAGGAGCAGCCCGATGCCGGAGAGATCAGTTTCGGCGACACGGTGCAGCTTTCCTATGTCGATCAGTCTCGTGATGCCTTGGAGGCAGGGAAGACTGTATGGGAGGAAATCAGCGGCGGGGCCGAACAGATCGAGCTAGGCGACGCGCAGATGAACAGCCGCGCCTATTGCTCTGCCTTCAACTTCAAGGGTGGTGACCAGCAAAAGAAGGTCGGCCAGCTCTCGGGCGGTGAACGCAACCGCGTGCACATGGCCAAGCTGCTGAAATCCGGCGGCAATGTCCTGTTGCTGGACGAACCGACCAACGATCTGGATGTCGAGACCCTGCAGGCTCTGGAAGGCGCGTTAGAGGATTTTGCGGGCTGCGCGGTGATCATTTCGCACGACCGTTTCTTCCTCGACCGTCTTTGCACGCATATCCTGGCCTTCGAGGGCGATGCCCATGTCGAATGGTTCGAGGGCAATTTCGAGGCTTATGAAGAAGACAAGGTCCGTCGTCTTGGCCCGGACTCGATCGAGCCTAAGCGGGTGAAATACAAGAAATTCACTAGGTAATCGCAGGTCATGAATCCCACCGGAACGTGACTGGCTTTCGCCGGTCGCGCGTCCTAATCATGGAAAAATTGCCCGATCGCAGCCTCGAAAGGACCGCCCATGCCGACACGCCGTCATATCCTCGTCAGCGGAGCCGCTCTTGGGGTAGGGGCAGTCATGCCCGCCTTTGCGCAGGATGCCGACCGCCCCAACCCGATGCCGGAGGAACTGCGCAAGGCGATGGAGCGTGATCCGACCTCACCGGTTCTGGGCAATCCGGATGGCGATATCACCCTGACCGAGTTCTTCGATTACAACTGCCCCTTCTGCCGCGAGATGGTCGGCACCGTGCAGAAGCTGATTTCCTCCGATCCACAGCTGCGGGTGGTTTACCGTGAATGGCCGGTTTTCGGGGAAGGCTCGGTCTTTGCGGCGCGGGCTTCTCTGGCGTCGCTGGATCAGGGCAAATACTGGCCGTTTCATGCCGCTCTGTTGGGGATGAAGGATCGCGCGGTCGAAGCGACTGTGATGCGCGTGGCGCGTAAAGTCGGGCTGGATGAAGACAAGCTGCGCGCCGACATGGAATCGCCTCGCGTGGAAGAACATATCCAGATGAGCAGCAATCTCGCCGAGCATATGGGCCTGATGGGCACGCCGACCTTCATCGCGGGGGATGAGGGCGTTTTCGGCGAAATGAGTCTTGAGGAAATACAGGGCCTGGTCGCCCGTGGGCGCAAGACCCTCGGTTAACGTATCTTGCCTTTCCAGCCGGGCGGGCGCTTGGCCACCCATGCGAAGAACCGGGCGAGTTCCGGGTGGCTGCGCAGGGCTTCGACCGTGTTGTAGTGGCGGGCCAGTTCGGTTTCCGACAGCGTCTTGTGGATGGTCGAGTGGCATACCTGGTGCAACAGCACGGTCGCACCGCCCTTGCCGCCGCGCAGGCGTGGGATCAGGTGATGTCGGCTCTGCGGCACCTCGGGCGGGATCGGGCGTCCGCAAAGCGGGCAGGTCGGATCGGTGTCGGTGCCGTCCATGTCCAATCCCGCAGCGGTGGCTTCAAGCGAGCCATTCCCATGGCCGGGTATGCTCCCCAAGCCTGCGCTTGACCTCGGCTTCGTCCACCTCGCCATTGCGTGTCAAACGGGCCACCAGACCGCGTTTCTTGTCGTCGACAACCTCGGTCACGCTGGCACCGGTTCCCTCCAGCACCTCGTTATAGATTCGGGCGATTGCCAGCTTGCGCAGGTCGGGCTTGAAGATCTTGCCGACCGCCGTCTTGGGCAGTTCGGGCAGGATCTCGACATGTTTGGGGATAGCTGCGCGTTCGTGAATATTGTTGCTCGCGTGTTCCATCAGTTCCTCGACCGTCACCGTAGCGTTCGAGGTCAGCTCGACATAGACGCAGGGCAGTTCGCCCGCAAAGCTGTCGGGCTGTCCGATTGCGCCTGCGAACGCAACTTGCGGATGACTGAGCAGCCCGTCCTCGATCTCTGCGGGGTCGATATTGTGACCGCCCCGGATGATCAGATCCTTCGCCCGGCCGGTGATCCACAGATAGCCATCCGCATCGATCCGGCCCAGATCGCCTGTGCGCAGATACACGTCCTCGGTGAATAGCCGGTGGTTCTTTTCGGCCTCGGTATAGGTCGAGCCGGGAATGACGCCGGGATTGGCCACACAGATCTCGCCCACTTCATCCACGCCGCATTCATGCACATTGCCCGCATCGTCGTGATTGAGGATGCGAACATGGGTATAGGGAAGGGGGACCCCGACCGAGCCGACCTTCTTCAGCCCGTCGATGGGGTTGCAGCTGACCAGGCAGGTGGCCTCGGTCAGTCCGTAGCCTTCGGCGATCTCGACCCCGGTGGCCTGTTTGAAGCGGTTATACAGTTCCAGCGGCAGAGGGGCCGAGCCGGAGATTGCCGTTCGCAGGGACGAGACATCTGCATCCACCGGTCGCTGCATGAGCGCCGAGATAGCGGTCGGTACGGTGATCAGGAAAGTGCATTGCCAGCGCTCGATCAGCTTCCAGAAATTGTCGAAGACGCCTTCACCCCGGTAACCGGCAGGTGTGGGCATGATGATATGTGCCCCGGAGGCAATGCAGGACATCAGCACCGGATAGGCGGCGAAGACGTGGAACATTGGCAGGGGGCACATCAGCACGTCGGTTTCGTCGAACAACAAGGTGCCGCCCAACCAGCCATTATAGATCATGCCGGAATATTTATGCTGCGCAAGCTTGGGCATGCCCGTTGTGCCGCCAGTATGGAAATAGGCGGCGATGCGGTCCTGTTGCGGGTCGTCGAATCGCAGGCGATCACGGTCTTGCCCGCTGGTTGCAGCCTCGAAATCCAGTACCTTGGCATCGTGCTGTGCTGCCACCTTTGGCCGGAGCAGCGGCACGATGAAGCGTTTCAATCCCCGCAGATGCCGGTTCAGGTCGATTTCGACGACATGCGAGACATTGGGGGCCGAGGCGACGGCCTCTGCTGCCTTCTGGGCGACATCGCTCTTGGGAAAGGCCTTCAGTGTGACCAGTACCTTGGCATTGGTTTCGCGCAGAATCCCTGCAATCTGTTCGGGGTCCAGTAGCGGATTGATCGGATTGACGATTCCCGCCGTTGCACCGGCCAGCAGAACCACTGGTGTCTCGATGCTGTTGGGCAGCAGATAGGCGATGGTATCGTTTGGACCTACGCCAAGGCTGTGAAACAGGTTGGCGGTCTGGGTGACGCGCGCCAGAAGCTCTTGCCAGTTCAGCGTCGTCGCGTGGTCCTGTGGTCCCGACATAAGCTGAAAGCTGATGGCCGGGCGGTCGGGGAAACGGCGGGCCGTGCGTTCGAGAAATCCGTAGAGCGTTGCGGGAAGATCCCGTGCCTCATAGGCCATCTCGGCTTCGATACGGTTGCGGTCATCGTAGTTGACAAAACGGCCCATTCTTCCCCCCTCCTTCAGAACCCGTGCCACGGGTCCTGTTCGTGTTTGGCCAGAATGGGATGAAGTTACCCTTGTGGGCAAGGGTTTACCCTACAGGAGGTAGGCAGGACGCCGCGTCAGACCGCGATTCGGACGCGACGTCATGTCAAGCTTCATGTTGCCTGAGGGATGCGCAGCTTCTGGCCGGGATAGATCTTGTCCGGATCAGACAGCATCGGGCGGTTGGCCTCGAAGATTGCATGGTACTTGCTTGCGTCGCCCAGATATTCCTTGGCGATAGCCGACAATGTCTCGCCTTTTGCGACGGTATGGAATTGCGGCTTGGCATCTTCTGGCATATCGGCCTCGACCTTGGATATTCCTTCGATATTGCCAACGGCGAGGATCAGTTTCTCCATCGTTTCGCGATTCGCGCCGCGCGATTCGACCTTCACCGTATCGCCTTTCAGCGTCAGATGCACATCACCGGCATCCAGCCCAAGTGTCCGAAGCTCTTTTTTCAGCGCCTCGACCTTGGCTTGAGTTGCGTCTTTCTGTGCGGGTTTGGATGGTTCGGCGCCGGCTTCGGCCGGACTGGCCTCTGCCTTGCCGAATATCGATTTGCCGGTATCCTTAACGAAATCCCAGATCGCCATCGTGATTATCCTTTCGAAAGGGGATCAACTTCGGTTGAACGCTGTCGACGATACAGAGGTTCCGCGACACGGCAAGGCGTGGCACCGCAGAAATGATCTGACGGCCTATTTCGCGTTAACCGGATCTTATGACTTGGCGCCCTATCCAGTGCCCAACCTGAACACGGAGCAGGAGGATTTGGGCGTGTCAGCAAAAGTATTGTCTGTGGGGGTGTTGTTCCTGGGCCTCGCCGCCTGCGGGGCGAAGGATACCGGGACGCCCGGGTCTGCGGCTGCCGATCCTCATGATGTTCAGGTCATCGCGTCGGGCGAGGCAACCTGTCTCGCGACCACAAGGGATCAAAACAGGATCGGTGCCCATAGAACGAATAGTGTCCGCTCTCGGGTCGGGTTCGCGTCGGTGGAGCCAAACGATATCCTGGCCATGGTTGCTGCACGTCATGCCTGCGACATGGCCAAACGAGGCCGGATGACCCATGTCGGATCGACGACCAGTGGTCCCGGTGCACGGGTGAAAGTCCTGGGTTATAAACCGGCCCTGACCGCCGAGAACATCGCAGCCGGGCCATTCGATCTGCAGCGCGTGCTACATGAATGGAACCGGTCGCCGGGACACCTGGAAAATATCCTGATCCCGAATATACGCGATTACGGGATCGGACAGGCGATCGGCGCGGATGGAAAAACCAGATTCTGGGCGGCGGTTTACGCTGCGCCGCGATGATCGCGTTACACGTCGTCGGGAATGTCGGTCGAGCCGTCGGTAAATTGCATGCGTGCCAGTCTTGCATATAAGCCGTCCGCAGCCACCAGTTCTTCGTGACGGCCCTGCGCGACGATGCGCCCCTCGTCGAAGACCACGATCCTGTCGGCCTTTTTCACGGTGGCAAGGCGATGGGCGATGACAAGGGTGGTGCGCCCCTCGGATAGCCGGTTCACCGCAACCTGCACCAGGGCTTCGGATTCTGAGTCCAGCGCGCTCGTGGCCTCGTCCAGCAGCAGGACCGGAGCATCGCGTAGAATGGCGCGGGCGATGGCGATACGTTGACGCTGACCGCCTGACAGCATCACCCCGCGCTCGCCCAATTGCGTATCGTAGCCCTGTGGTAGCGCCGAAATGAAGTCATGGGCATGAGCGGCACGCGCGGCCTCTTCGATCTTCGCGTCGCTCGCATCGGGGTCTCCCAAGCGGATATTCTCGCGCGCTGAGGTAGCGAAGATTGCTGGGTCCTGCGGGACCAGTGCCATCGCCTGCCGGAAATCGTCGCGCCGCATGTCCCTGAGGTCGATTCCATCAAGCGTCACGCGGCCCTTCATCGGGTCCCAGAAGCGCTGGATCAACTGGATCACGGTGGTCTTGCCCGCGCCCGAGGGGCCGACCAGCGCGACCGTCTCGCCCGGTTGAATGGTCAGGTGCACATCCTCTAAGGCCGAGACATCGGGGCGGCTTGGATAGTGAAAAACCACACCTTCCATCCCGATGCGGCCCTGCACCGGACGGGGCAGGCTGACGGGCTTTTCTGGGTCGGACAACTCATCCCGCGCCGTCAGCAATTCGGCCAGACGCTCGGTCGCGCCGGCGGCGCGTTGCAGTTCTCCCCAGATTTCCGACAACGCTCCGGTCGAGCTTGCGACGAGGATCGCGTAGATCACGAACTGTACCAGTTGCCCGGCCGTCATGACGTCTTCACGCACGTCCCGCGCACCGATCCAGAGCACGCCGATAACACCTGCGAAGATCAGGAAAATCACGATCGCCGTCATCAATGCGCGGGTGCCGATGCGGGTCAGGGCGACGTGAAAGGACTGTTCGGTGACATCGTCGAAACGGGCGGCGCTGCGGGACTCATGAGTGTAGGATTGCACGGTTTGCGCGGCCAGCAGGCTTTCCGAGGCCGTGCCAGAGCTGGAGGCGATCCAGTCCTGATTGGTCCGGGACAAGCGGCGCAGGCGACGGCCCAAGATAATGATCGGCAGGATGATCACCGGCACGATGAGCAGGACCAGCCCGGTCAGCTTGGTTGATGTCAGCGCCAGCATTGCCAGCCCGCCTCCAAGGATCAACATGTTACGCAGTGCGATGGAAAGCGAAGAGCCGATGACGGATTGGATCAATGTCGTGTCGGTGGTGATGCGCGACAGGATTTCCCCCGTCATCACCCGCTCGAAAAAGCCGGGGCTGAGCGTGATCACGCGACCGAATACCGCCTTGCGGATATCGGCGACGACCCGTTCGCCCAGCCTTGTCACGAAGTAATAACGGGCCGCGGTTCCCACCGCCAGCAGCGCCACGATGGCGAGCGCGGCGGCGAAATATTCGTCCAGCAATCCGGCACCGTCGTCGAACCCGTCCACGACCCGGCGCACGGCCAGCGGCAGGATGAGGCTGATCCCCGAGGTGACGATCAAGGCGATCAGGGCCAGCAATGCCTGCCGCTTGTAGGGGCGGACGAAGGGCCAGAGCGCACGTAGCGCGCCGACCCTCTTGCTGGTGGGCCGGTCTTCGATGATCCTGTTGCCGCGAGCCATGTCTGCCTGTCTCTGATTGTTCCCCGTCGGCGGGTTTAGGCGCTGCGCCGGGCAAGGTCCAGCATGAGGTCCGGAAGGCCAGACTTCCGTCTGCCGTTGCAGTCAGGCTGTGCCCGGCCTCTTGCGGGCGGGCGGGGAGCGTGGCAGTTGGCAATCATGGTGGATGTGTCAGAGCTTTATCATCGGCATGTGGCAGAGGGGCGGATCACTGCCGATCCCGCACAGGAGGCGGTTCTGCCGGAGCTTGATCGCCTGGTTGAGGGGTTGTCCGATACCGCTGCCATCCAGCCGAAACGCAGGACCGGCTGGCGTGCGTGGTTCGGTGGCGGTGCGACGGAACCCGAGCCTGCTGCGCAGAAGGGGCTCTATCTTTGGGGCGGCGTTGGGCGCGGCAAGTCGATGCTGATGGATTTGATCGTCGAGGCTGCCCCGGACAAGGGCGTGCGACGGGTGCATTTCCATGAATTCATGCAGGAAATCCAGGCCGGGCTGGAAGAGGCGCGCAAGCGCGGTGACCAGGATACGGTGCGCCCCGTCGCGGCGGGTGTGGCGGCGTCGGTGCGGTTGCTGTGTTTCGACGAGATGCAGATCACCGATATCGCCGACGCGATGATCGTCGGGCGGTTGTTCCAGTTCTTGTTCGATCAGGGCGTCAGCATCGTCACGACCTCGAACCGGGTGCCGGAAGACCTGTACAAGAATGGGCTTAACCGTCAGTTATTCTTGCCTTTTATCGATCTTATCCGGGAGCGGATGGAGGTTATCTGCCTGGATAGCGATACCGATTACCGGCAGAATCGCAGCTCTGACCGGCAGGTCTGGTTCACGCCGGCGGATGCGACGGCGCATGCCGGGCTGGATGCACTTTGGGACGATCTGACCGATGGCGCCGAGCCCGCGCCCTGCGAAATCGAGATGAAGGGCCGCAGTTTCGAACTGCCTGCCTGCGCGGGAACGGTGGCGCGGGCGGGGTTCTGGGATCTGTGCGGCCAACCCCTTGGTCCGGCCGATTACCTGGAACTGGCGCGGCGCGTGGATGCGCTGATTATCGATGAAATTCCACGGCTTGGCATGTCGAACTACAACGAGGCCAAGCGTTTCGTGACATTGGTGGATGCGCTTTACGAGGCGAAGGTGCGGCTGATCGCCAGCGCTGCCGAACAACCCGAACAGCTGTACAACGAAGGCGAAGGCAGCTTCGAATTCGAGCGTACAGCGAGCAGGCTCCGCGAGATGCAGGATGCGAATTGGGGGCAGTCGAACCTTGGCAGTTAGGGCGTGGCGGGCCGGTGCAACAGGGGCGAACGTTGCATCGGGGACAGCGTGCAACCGAGGCGCGGCTTGACACAGAAAATGCTGGGTTTTGGGCCGCACAACCCGTACACCGCGCGTGCACAACCTGTACACAGTGCGTACACAGGCAGCGCTCGTTGCGCGGGTGACGCGAGGTCATTCGCCAAGCTTCGGGTAAGCTTTCTTGTGTTCAGGTTAATGCCGGAGAGGGAGGAGATCGCGGCTGATCGGTGATCGGGGCGTGGCTGACGATCACCCTGCTTCGGCAGGCGGATTTGTTTTCTCATATCCAGAGCATGTCGGGTCTGGCCGAATGCGCTCGGGCCGCTGCTTCTTCATACAAATATCCAGCGGTTCACCAGGAGGTCGCGCCACTGGTGTGAGGGACATGCCAGCGTCCCCGGCCATCGCGGGATGCAAGTAAACAGGTTTTCCGATTCAGCACGACCCGCTCAAAAAGAAAAAGGCTGTGCTGGTATTGGCCCGGATAAATCCACGTCTGTCCCGAGATTGACACGGTGCTTGGAAATTCGACGGGCCACTTGCCCATCGGATGGGAAATTCGTCCTTGCTGGATCGCATTTGGAGGCCGGTTCCAGTTTCCATTTTGCCCGCATTTAAGGCAATAGCGGACAGATTCGCCTTAAACGTGAGCAATTCAAACATGCGTCTTGGCAACCTGCAGATGTCGGCCTTTCTCCCGGTACTTCCGAAACCATCGGGACCGGAGGCGCTGCGCGCATCACTTGGTGCGGCGCTTGGTATCGGGACCTGTTCCATGCTGGCGATGTGGCTGCCTCATGTGGGGGCTTTGCCGTTAGCCTTGGTCGCGCCTCTGGGCGCCTCTGCGGTTCTGGCATTCGCGGTTCCGAACGCGCCGCTGGCTCAACCTTGGTCCGCGATCATGGGCAATGTTCTCTCGGCCCTGACGGCGGTCGCGGTCCTAAGCCTTCATGTCAGTCCGTGGTCCCCGGCGATTGCCGTCGGTCTTGCCATCCTGGTCATGATGCTGGCTCGCGCGCTTCACCCTCCGGGCGGTGCGGTTGCCCTTCTGGCGGCGCTTGATCCCGAGCCGGTCCTGGAGGCGGGCATCGCCTTCGCATTCGTTCCGGTCGGGCTGATGACGGTCGCGTTGATCGGGGCTGCGATCATCTTCAACCGACTGACGGGGCGGGTTTACCCGTTCAGGCAGTCCCGACCGGACTCGTCACGCGAGGCCGCGATCCGCCTTGGCCTGCCAGAGGACGAGCTTGGCGTGTTGCTCCGGAAATTCAATCAGTCGGCGAATATCGGCGTGGTCGATCTGGGGCGGCTGCTGGCGGCTGCCGAGCAAGAGGCGGCCAATCACCGCTTTGACGGCGTTTCCTGTGCCGAGATCATGACCCGCGACCTGATCTCGGTCAGGCCCGAAACAACCGTCCACCAAGTTGCGAAGCTGTTTCGCAAGCATCGTATCAAAAGCCTGCCGGTTATCGATGCGGAGGGGCGTTTTAACGGCATCATCCTTCAGGCCGATATCATCGATGCGATGGCCCGCAGCCAATTCGATTTGCGCCTTGTCGGTCGGGCCAGACAGCCTACCGCTGGCCAGATCGCGAGACCGGCTGACTGGGGGACGACGGTGGACACGCCTGTCGGCCAGCTTCTGAACCGTCTGGCGGTTCAGGGCGTCGAGTTCGTTCCGGTCATGTCGGGGCCAAGACTAGCCGGGATCATCACGCGTTCCGATGTCATTCGCCTGCTGTTTCATGGCGTGCAGCGGCGCGAAACGGCCTGAAATCCACTGGATGGAGGAGGCAACTTACCCGTTCTCGCGCAGGATCCGTCCAGCCAGGTAGAGCGAGCCGCAGACCAGGATGCGGGCACGGGCGTCGGTGGCGACGATGCGCCGGATCGCCTCCTGCGCGCTGGTGGCGGTGTCTGCCTGCATTCCGACCTGTTTCGCAAAGTTGGCGGTGTCCGAGGCGGGCAGGGTGTTCGGTTCGCCCTCGATATCGATGGCGGTGAGGCTGGCAGCCTGCCGGGCCAGTGGGCGCAGGTATCCGGTGACATCCTTGGTGTTCAGCATCCCGCAGACCAGATGGGTCGGGCGGGGCGGGAGGCCGGTGAGGATGGCGGCGAGCGCCTCTCCTCCCGCCGGGTTATGGCCGCCATCCAGCCATAGCTCGGCCTGTGGACCGGCGGTGTCGATCAGCGGGCCGTGGGCAAGGCGCTGCATCCGGGCGGGCCATTCGGCATTGGTAACGGCGGCGCGGGCCTGTGCCTCGGTCGCGCCGAGTTCGCGCAGGGCGGCCAGTGCGGTGCCGGCATTCTGGATCTGGTGGTCGCCGATCAGGTTGGGGCGCGGCAAGTCCCAGAGCCCGTGATCGTCCTGCCAGATGATGCCGTCGCGATCGGGTGCGATTTGCCAGTGTTGACCATGAATTGAGAGCGGCGCGGTGAGGCCCGAGGCGCGGGCCTCGATCACCCGCAGTGCCTCGTCCTGTTGTGGGCCGACGATGCAGGGCACGCGGGGTTTGATGATCCCGGCCTTCTCTCCGGCGATTTCGGGCAGGGTCTCGCCCAGATACTGGGTGTGGTCGATGCTGATCGGGGTGATGATCGTCAGGCGCGGGGCGTCGATCACATTGGTCGCGTCGAGCCGCCCGCCGAGGCCCACTTCGAGCAGCGTGTAATCGGCAGGGCTGCGCGAGAAGGCGAGGAAGGCGGCTGCCGTGGTGATCTCGAAGAAGGTGATCGGGTGGCCGTCATTGGCGGTCTCGCATTCCTCGAGGGCGCTGGCGAGTTCGGATTCCACGATCAGCTCTCCCGCAAGGCGGATGCGCTCGTGGAAATGGGCCAGATGCGGCGAGGTATAGGCATGGACGCGCGCGCCCCCGGCTTCGAGCCCGGCGCGGATCATGGCCTGGGTGGAACCCTTGCCATTGGTTCCGGCGAGATGGATCACCGGGGGGATGTCACGCTCGGGATGGCCAAGGGCGGCAAGGAGGCGGTGCATCCGGTCGAGCGACAGGTCGATGACCTTGGGGTGCAGCGACATGAGGCGGGCGAGGATGGCGTCGGAATGGCTCATGGTCGTACAAGCCGGGGGCCAGCCCCCGGACCTCCGGGATATTTGCGTGAAGAAGAAGTCAGGAAGCCGATTTTTTCCCGGCCTTGGCGGATTCCTCATGCGAGGGGGCGGACTCGGGCGGCTCGATCGCGGCGGGGGCCGGGGCGGGCAGATCGGCCCGGGTCGGCGCGGGCAGGCCGCCCAGCATGCGCAGGATCGATATCAGCTCGTCGCGGAGTTTCGTGCGATGCGTCACCCGGTCGAGCATGCCGTGTTCCAGCAGGTATTCGGCGCGCTGGAAGCCTTCGGGCAGTTTCTCGCGGATGGTCTGTTCGA